>CALWTU010000016.1 GCA_944384515.1 uncultured Clostridia bacterium | reverse complement strand
TCGTTTTTCTCATAATAGTCGCAAGCGCCGCCGAGCGTCGTCCGCATGGTTTCTTCGTTTATCTTAGTTATTTCACGGCATAGGGATATTTTCCTGTCCGAGCCGAATACTTCCGCCATAGCGGATAAAGTTGATTTGAGCTTGTGCGGCGCCTCATAGAATATCATTGTCCGCCGCTCGTTTTTAACCTCTTCAAGCTCTTTCATTTTTTGATTTTTTGAAGCGCTCAAAAAACCCTCAAAAACAAATTTTCTCGTAGGCAGAGCCGACATTGCCAAGGCGGATATCAGGGCAGAGGGGCCGGGAACGGTCGATACATTGATCATATTGTCAGCGCACAGCTTTACAATATCTTCGCCCGGATCGCTTATGGCAGGCATTCCGGCATCGGTAACAAGCGCACAGCTCTCACCTGAAATAAGCCTTGCGACGATTCTATCTCCGCTTGATTTTTTGTTGTGCTCGTGATATGAGACAATTTCTTTTTTTATTCCGAGAATTGTGAGGAGCTTTAGCGTGTTTCGCGTATCCTCAGCCGCTATAAAATCAACCTCGCTCAGCACCTTAAGCGCTCTTTGCGATATATCCGAAAGATTGCCTATCGGGGTGCCTACCAGGTATAATGTGGATTTATTAACTTTGTTTTTTTCATTATCCATACTGCTTACTTACCTTTTAAAGTCTTTTGGGAAAACACCGTTTTCCATGATGAAATCCATATCGTCTGTATAATCACAATCCGTGCGTGATTTATAAATAATAAGGGGGCGTGTCAAGTTTAGTCCTGTTTTTCCGCCTTTTTTTGCCTCAATCAGCACCATCGACGGCTCACTGTCGGTATACGCATGTACAAATGTCATCCTCTTTGGCTCAAGAGCTTTTTTTCTCATAGAATCGATTAAATCTATAAGTCTGTCCGGTCTGTATACGGCAAAGTAACTTCCTCCGTACTTGAGCGCATGGCTTGCGGCTGCGGAAAAGTCGTAAATATCTCCGTGTATTTCGTGCCTTGCAATGTTTTTTGCGTCATGTGCGTTTGAGCGTCCCGAGTCCGCCTTCATGTACGGCGGATTTGAAACAACGATATCCATATTTTCGTTTGCATTAAGTTCTCTTATATCACAGTGCACAGCCTTAATTTTGTCACCGAGACCGTTAAGCTCAATGTTCCTTGTTATCAAATCCGAGTACTCTTCCTGTATTTCGCATACATCCATGTGCTCACATTTTTCCCTAACGGCTATGAGCATTGAGATAATGCCGCTGCCGCCGCCGAGTTCGAGCCCTTTTTTGTATTTTCCCATTATGTATCCCGCAAGCAACAGTGCATCGGTGCCGAAGGTCAGCCCTTTGGTTTTTTGTATAAGCGAGAGATTGTCGTTGACATAGTCGATTCTTTCGTTTTCAAAAAGTTCCATAAAACCTCATATAAAAAATATCTTAAACGGCAAAACGCCATATATTATAAGAGGCTACTCGATGCAGCAATGCAACAAGCAGCCTCATATATATAGGGTAGAATTACTCCTTAACAGGAGCACCTACAGGACACGCATCTGCGCATGCGCCGCACTCGATGCACTCATCAGCATTGATAACATACTTATCTTCAGCCTCGGAAATGCAACCAACGGGACATCCGTCTGCGCATGAACCGCACTTGATGCACTCATCAGTAATCTTGTAAGCCATTATAGATACCTCCATATTTTATTGAGTTTATTTTAGCATATAGAGTAAAAAAAATCAAGATGTTTTTCAAATTTTTTGATTAAATCAGATTCGGTTAAACAAACATTTAATTTATAATTTAATCCTCTTTATTTTTCCTGTTTTCAGTGTCTTTTATTACTTTTATTTTGCTTATGGGGACAAATTTCGGCGCGTCCTTGTCATTGTCCTCAAGTTTTACCTTTACCTGACCGACAAGAGGCTTTGTGTCAATAACGGTGCCGATACCGTCTGCGGTCTTTACGACAGTTCCGACAGCGGGTGTCGCCTTGATTGCTTCTTCATAGTTGGTATGCTCATAGTGCAGGCAGCACATAAGTCTGCCGCACGCGCCGGAGGCCTTTGAAGAGTTGAGGCTGAAGTTCTGCTCTTTAGCCATTTTAATCGACACAAGAACAAAGTCGGTTAAAAATCCCGAGCAGCAGTACGGTCTGCCGCAAATTCCAAGACCGCCCATCATTTTAGTCTCGTCTCTTGAGCCTATCTGCCTGAGTTCTATTCTCGTGCGGAATGTGGACGCGAGATCCTTTACAAGTTCTCTGAAGTCAACTCTTGTTTCACAGGTGAAATAGAATGTGAGCTTTGAATTATCAAAGGTGTATTCTACTGCAACAAGGTGCATATCCAGCTTGTGTTCAGCTATTTTCTTCTTGCATATGACAGCCGCCTGCATCTCAAGTTCTTTGTTTTTCATATGCTTTTGCATATCTTCTTCAGTTGCAATTCTGGTTATGGCTTTCAGCGGAGGGATGATTTCGGACTGCGGGACAAATTTGTTCGCTGTTTTTGCACAGCCGAGTTCAATTCCTCGCGTCGTCTCGACAATTACATTATCTCCCTTATTTACCTTCAAATCACCCGGGGCAAAGTAATATATTTTGCCGGCCTCTCTGAAATTAATTCCGACAACCTCAACGAGCTCTTCTGCGGCCTTTTCGTCAGTTGGCAGATTTTCCGGCTGTGTATCCTGCGTTTTGCCCGGATTTTCCTCTCGGATGTCGGCGCACTTTTCCGTTTCGTTTATATTATCCTGAATATTTTCCTGCATGTTTTTTTCCTTTATTGTGTAAGTTTTATTTACAAAAGTTTTATTTTTGCTTCAACATCTGCACTCAGAACAGACAGCGAAACATTCCTGTCCGCATCGGTAATAGCATTCGTCAGAATATCAAATATCCCCATTAATCGTCTTGCACTGAAGTCGGAGCTCACCGACTTCGCGTGCCCTCTTGATATAAAAAAGAGAAGTTCGGCATTCTCGTCGTATTTTAAAGTTATAAGGTCTCTTACCGCCGTGATGAGTTGCTCTGTAATTTTGATATATTCCGTTCTGTCAGAGGGCAGATTTGACATGGCAGTGTGTATTTCCTCATAGCTTTTACCCCTCTTGAACGATAAAATAATCTGTTCCGTGATTTCTCTGTCAGCCGAGTTTTCGATAAGCGCATTTTCGTCAGAAAGCTTTAACACCCGTCCGATATTTCCGTCTGCGGTCTGTATAACGCCAAGCAACTTGTCCTTGTCTTTTCGATAAAGAGATGCGGCATTCTCACTGTGCTTTAAGATATAATCAAGCAGTTCTTCTTTTGAAAATCTCTGCATACTGATAGCCTGAGTTCTGCTTTTTATCGTTGAGAGTATTTTGTCCGTCTCCTCGCAAAGGAGCAAAATTATAACATTGTTCGGCGGCTCCTCAAGGACCTTTAACAGTGCGTTCTGCGCATTCGGTGTCAGAGTGTGTGCGTCTTCAATGACATATATTTTGTATCCGGACTCCGTCGAGGAGAGGAACATATCGCTCCTGAAAGTTCTGACCGCCTCTACTCCGATTGTCGCCTTGTCCTTCGGCTTTCTGAGGTATGAGATGTCCGTGAAGTTGTTTGAATATATCCGCATACAGTTTTTGCATCTGTGGCAGGGAAGGTCTCTGCCGTCTCCTTGACAGTTGAGAGCTGCGGCAATCTCAAGGGACAAAGTTTTTTTGCCCGAGCCTTGCGGGCCCGAAATTAAAAAGGCATGCGGCAGAGTGCCGTTTTTTATGGCAGCGGCAATTCTGTTCTTTGTGCCGTCATTGCCGAATAGCTTATCAAAATATGCCATAAAACTTCTCCTCACAAATCAACTTCACATTACATTATACCATTAAATAAAATATAAGTCAAGTTAAAAATAGTGACTTCTTATACTTCTTATACAGCTGCATATATGCGTAACCGAAGAGCAAAAAAGAGCAATTTTATCTGTTATTTGTATTGACATGTACATTTTTTTGTGGTACAATATGCAAAAAGTTATAATACGGTGATGATGATGGAAAAGGTTATTCAGCAAATGCAATTCAAAGATAGGCTTTGCCGAACACTGCTTCGTTTAAATCTGATGATCGCGGTTATGGCAATGTTACCTGTTTTTTCGAAAATTTTCATAGGCATGGCGGCTGTAGGCGCGGCATTTTATTTATTGATACTGTTAATTTTTACTATTATGACTTTGGGTATTTTATTACTCAACGATTCCTTCAGAGCACTATATGATGTAAATCTTGACGGTTTGCAGGAATTATCCGAACAGATAATACAGGCATATCATTTTGTAATGCCTGTTTTGGCAATACTTTGTGTAATCATATCAGGAATTGTTATTTTTGTTACGGTTCAAAACGGTGACGAATTACATAAAAGAAGAAAAGTTATGTATGTGACAGCAGATATTTTTGTTGTCTTCTCGGCAGTACTTTTGTTTTATGTCAAATTGATCTGAAGAGGTAAATATGAAAATATATTTGATTAACAGAGGGGATATTGTTATTTTTTCAGACGGGAAAAAACTGAAGATTTTTAAAGAAAAAGGCCGTGAATTTGTTGATGCTCCCATTATGACGGACGGAAGGGTTTTTGTGCGGGCAATCAGAAGGTCTGAATTTTCTTATAGAAATTGGTGGCTTTATTCTGCTTTTTTCTGGGTAATCGGAATATTTGGTATATTTACCCCAAAATATTCTCGTTTTGATTATGCTTTGGACTGCACCGTTAGCATGGACGGCAGTCAGACTCATGATGTGTGGTTGAGGTTTAATAATTTTGTGGGCAAAAAGGGAACAATTCCTCTTGAGGCGGTTACGGTTTCCGAGGGGACGACGGCTAAAACGGAAAACGCCGTATATATTTATGACAAAACATCTCACAGACGGAGAATAATTTACAAATTGGCCTCATGGGTGCTGAGAATAATTTTGATTTTTATAATTATTTTTAAAATAATATAATTAAGGAGAACAAAATGAGCAGTTTACTTGCAGTAAAACTTGACGGGCTTGAGACTACATACCTTGCGGTAGTTATTTTGCTGGGAGTCGCGGTTTTTGCGGCGATCATTGCGCAAATAATTGTTGTATTCGGCTATTGGCGCGGAAACCGTAAGCAAAACTCACTCGGTATCACCGGCGGAGAATATGCACGGCAGATTCTTGATAAGAACGGACTTTATGATGTAAAGGTTGAAAAATGCGGTTTGCTCCGCACCTTTTTGTACGGCAACCATTACAGTATTGCGAAAAAGACGGTATATCTGAGAATGTATACCATCAACAAGACAAGTATTACCTCTGTAGTTATTGCGGCGCAAAAAGCGGCGATTGCACAGCAGTGCAAGGAGGGTGACATTAAAACGCTTACGCGAGGCAAGCTTCAAGGTCTCGGAATTTTCGGACCTATTTTGTTTGTACCCTTGGTTGTTCTGGGATTTGTTATTGATATTTTTCTGTTCAAAACTCTATTGTTTTCATTGATAGGAGCGGGAGTCGGACTGTTATTTATAGCATTCGGATTTGTCGCAACACTTTTAAATTACTCTGTGGAAAAGGAAGCGGCAGCCCGTGCTCGGGAACTTCTCGCACAGGATTTGACAGAGGCGGAGATGGTCACGGTTAAAAGGATTTTGCGCAGCTATTTGATTGAATATTTATTGCAGTTCATCATTGCCATTTTGCGCATTATCGAGTTGATTTTGAAAATTTTTATTAGACTCAGAGACAGATAAATAACAAATAATGCCGGTGTGCTTACCGTCCTACTTTTGGCGGAAGCTGCGCCGGCTTTTTTATATTTTAAAAAATGAGCGTTATGTCTGCGGTTATAAAATTTTCAGTTACACTGATTGAAAAATTACCTTTGTTTAACTTTTGAATTATGATAAAGGAAATTATTTGGGTAAAACTATTGTATTATTTACAAAACTATGATAAAATATAAAATTGATATACAGCATAGGGGTTCCATTTGCCCCGCAATGCATTTAAGGAGGACCTTAAATAATGGGAAAATTTTATATTACTACAGCGATAGCTTATGCGTCGAGAAAACCGCATTTCGGCAACACATACGAGATAATTATGGCAGATGCCATAGCTCGTTTTCATAAACAGCTGGGTGAGGATGTTTATCTTTGCACGGGAACGGACGAACACGGACAGAAGATAGAGAATCTTGCCGTTGAGGCGGGTGTAACGCCGAAAGAATATGTTGATAAGGTTTCAGCGGAGATTAAGGGAATCTGGGATCTGATGAATGCGGATTATGACTATTTTATCAGAACCACGGACGATTATCATGAGCGCGCTGTAACAAAAATATTCAAAAAATTTGTAGAGCAGGGTGATATTTATAAAGGATATTATGAGGGCTGGTATTGCACACCTTGCGAATCGTTTTTTACAGAGACACAGGTTGTGGACGGAAAATGTCCCGATTGCGGCAGACCTGTAACACAGGCTCGTGAGGAAGCGTACTTTTTCAATATGTCAAAATACGCTGACAGACTCATGAAGCATATTGAGGAAAATCCTGATTTTATAGAGCCGGTTTCCCGTAAGAAGGAAATGGTAAATAATTTCCTTAATGCAGGACTTCAGGATCTTTGCGTTTCCCGCACATCCTTTAATTGGGGTATCAGTGCCGGAGTTGATCCTAAGCATGTGGTATATGTATGGCTTGATGCGCTTACCAACTATATTACGGCACTGGGATATGACCCGGATAAAACATTTGAAGAACAGAGCGAGCGTTTTAAAAAGTACTGGCCTGCGGATGTGCATATAATAGGCAAAGACATTCTGAGATTTCATACCATATATTGGCCTATATTCCTGATGGCGCTCGGATTGCCGCTGCCCAAAAAAGTATTCGGACATCCTTGGTTTAATTTCGGCAATGACAAGATGAGCAAATCAAAGGGAAATGTTGTCTATGCAGATGAGCTTGCCGAGGTGTTCGGTGTTGACGGAGTCCGCTATTATGCACTTTCCGAGATGCCCTACAACTCTGACGGTTCTATAACATATGAAGGAGTTATCTCAAGATATAATAATGATCTTGCCAACAATCTCGGCAACCTTCTGAGCCGTACTCATGCGATGACAAAAAAATATTTCGGAGGTGTTGTTCCGACACCGTCTTGTGATACGGAGATTGATAAGGAGCTTAAAGAGGCTGTTCGCCTCGCCGCAGAAAAATCCCGCGCTCTTATGGAAAACTATCATGTAGCAGACGCGCTTGAGGAAATTTTCTCTGCGTTCAAAAGAGCAAACAAGTATATAGACGAGACAATGCCGTGGGTGCTTGCAAAGAACGAGGCTGACAGAGACAGACTCGCTACCGTAATTTATAATCTTCTTGAGAGCATAAGGGCAGGAGCGGTGCTTTTGACTCCTTTTGTACCGGATACGGCAAAGAAGATTTTTGAGCAGCTGAACACAGATAAGTGTGCATATGATACGGTAAGCACTTTCGGAGTGCTTGAGCCGGGCCGTCCTCTCGGAGAGGCTTACACCCTTTTTGCAAGAATAGATGAAAATGAGTTCTTCAAAAATCTTGAAGAGAAGAGAGCCGCCGAAAAGGCGTCTTCCACGCAGGAAGAGAGCGTTGAAAAACCCGAGCTTATGCCTGAAATTGATATATCCGCCTTTTCTGCCGTTGAGTTGCGTGTAGCACAGATACTTGAGTGCGAGAGCGTTCCAAAGGCAAAAAAGCTTCTCAAACTCCAAGTTGATTTGGGATTTGAGAAGAGGCAGGTAGTTTCCGGAATTGCAAAATTCTATAAGCCCGAAGACCTTATCGGTAAAAAGGTCATTCTCGTTTCAAACTTAAAGCCCTGCACGCTTTGCGGAGTAGAGAGCAACGGAATGATTCTTGCGAGCGGAGAAGAGGAGATTAAGGTTATTTTCCTTGACCCGTCATTAAAGAATGGAGAAAAACTCAGATAATGAGATATTTTGATTCACATGCTCATTATTACGACAGACGGTTTGCCGAGGAATGCAGTATGGGTGTTGATCAGTTGATCAGCACCCTGCTTTCGGACTCTGTTTCGTATATTATAAATGTCGCAACATCACTTGAAAATGCGATGGAGGCGGTAGCTCAGGCAAAGAGGTATGCAAATATGTATACCGCACTCGGCGTGCACCCGTCAGACACGCGCTTTATTGACAGAGAGATGAGTGGGTATCTTTGTGAGCTTGAAGCGCAGATACTCTCTTCGGAAAACAAATGTGTCGCTCTGGGAGAGATAGGGCTTGATTACCACTATGAGGATACCGACAAACTCACACAGGCAAAGTGGTTTGAGGCGCAGATGGCACTTGCGGAAAAACTTTCGTTACCCGTCGTTATACATGACAGGGAAGCGCACGGCGATTGCCTTGAGATGATAAAAAATTTTCCCAAAGTAAGAGGTGTTTTGCATAGCTTTTCCGGCTCCACTCAAATGGCGGAAGAACTTATAATGCGTGGATATGTTATTTCTTTTTCGGGAACACTTACATTCACAAACGCCAAAAAGCCAAAAGAGGTTGCAAGGAACATTCCGCTCTCTCATATAATGATTGAGACGGATGCGCCGTATCTTGCGCCGCACCCGTTCAGAGGCAGACTTAATCACTCGGGATATCTCGAGTATACTAACAGGACTCTTGCCGAACTTCATAATATCAGTGAGGAGGAGTGCTGTAATATCACAAACGAAAATGCAAGGAGATTTTTCTCATTGTAATCACACTGTTCTGAAACAGTGATAGGAGTAAGAGTTATTTGCCTAAATTACCGAGGCATTATCTTATAACATGGGTTTGTAAAAAGACAGTGGAACATTACAAGATAATTTACGGGCACGCTTGCAATATCAAAACATACTCCCATATAGCCAAGCCGGTCTACAAGATCGAGCCTGGCTTTTATATTGTCAAGATTTTCAAATGTAACATTTCCGTGGGGTGAGTTTTGTGTAGGTCTGTACATAAATGAGGACATCAGCGTCTCATCATTAGAGAATATCTCACTTTGTGAGGAAAAAGCGAGGTCATTGAATTCTGAAATATCAAGGCATTTGCCGTCAACATTCACTTGACTCGGAAGCTCCAAAAACAGTTTTGATGTATCCGAGTTTTCTGCTATTTCGTTGAATATTCTCTCTTCTTCATCAGCAAAGCTCAATTGATTTTCCATATGTGATTTTTGATGCAACACGGTACCCGTGCAGAGTTTTTCTCCGTTTAAATAATTGTTTGCGTCATGTTCGAGGAAGAGTTCGATATGCTGTGCGCGCAACGCGTCACGCAGAGCTTTGTATTTTTCATAATATTCATCACTCATCTTGTCCTTATGCCTGTAGGTTGTCAGCATTATGTGGTCAAATCCCGTGGATTTTGCGGCAAGAGAGATGTTATTTAGGTATTTTTCGTCTGAGCAGCAGCCATCGGATTCGTCATATATTCTGAGGATTGGTATAATATCGTTTTCTCTTGCGAGCTTTAAGATTTTGTCGGTACCGATCGGTATCTTTAAGTTGGTGCCGCAGTCCGTGTGCGCTCCGCACACGGTGATGTAGTTGAGGTACGGCAGGGTTTCCATAAGTTTTTCCTTAGGGCACTCTTTTGTATAATATCCGTTGGTGAAAGCCATCGGATATGGGGGCGTGTCAAGTTTTAAAGTTATAATTTGACCGGGATATAACTTGTTTTTCCCGATAAGAGACGGATTTTTCTTGTATAAGTCGCCTAAACTTACGGAGAACCTGTTTTGTATTTTCTCTAAAGTATCTCCGTATTTTGCGGTATATGTTTTTGTCGGTATGACTATCAGCAGCTTGTTTCCCACTGCGAGTTTATTTGGATTTCTGATACTGTTATACTCAATTATCTTTTCCGGACTTGTCGTGTATTTTTCGGCAATACTGAATATGGTCTCACCCTTTTTTACAGTATGTATTTTCATATTTTCCCCCTGTATTAGTTTTTATTTCATTTTATTCATTTTTCGGTTTTTTTGTTAAATCTTTTCGCCGACAAAAGTTTTTATTTTTATTGAAAAATATTTATTTATGTGATATACTAAATAAAAACTCATTTGGAGGACGGTATGAAGATAAAGGAAGGATTTGTTATAGAGGAAGTGGGCGGAAGCTATCTTGCGGTTGCCGTCGGTGACAGAGCGGACAGTTTTAACGGACTTGTCAGGATGAACGGCACGGGCGCCTTTCTTTGGCGTGAGCTTGAAAAAGGGGATGTAACCCGTGATATGCTTGTTGAGAAACTCCTTTCTGTCTATGAGGTTGACCGTGAGACTGCGGCGAGGGATGTTGACGGCTTTGTAAGTAAGCTTGCCTCTGAGGGAATCATTGAGTAATGGAGCAAAGCAAAAGCTTAAATATAGAAGACGAGCTTAAAAAGCATAAGTATTACGCGACAAATACTGTCGGAACTAGCATGCAGCCTCTTTTTAAAACTCACCGGGATATGGTGATTATAAAAGCCGTCGAGGACGGTATAAAAAAGTATGATGTTGTGCTTTACCCTCATAAGCACGGCAACTATATTCTTCACAGAGTTATAAAGATAAAAGGGGACATCTGCTACATCAGAGGGGATAATACATTTTATCTTGAGCGTGTCAGTGTCTCTGATATCATCGGAGTAATGGTTGCGTTTAACCGAAAGGGCAAGCGCTCTGATACAGACAAATTTTCTTACAGATTATACTCCCGTATCTGGGTGTTCATATATCCGTTAAGATATGCTTTGCACGGGATAAATATATTTGTCCGGAAGGTTTATCGGAGAATATTTAAAAGAAAGAAAACATAAAGCTGGGCTGAGGTTTTTTATAAACTACACGCGCCGGAAAAGAAAAAAGGCAGACTGAAATCAGTTTGCCCTTTTTATATTTATAAAGTTTCCGCCAATTCAAGCACGAGTCTCTCTGTTTTCTCCCATCCTATGCATGGGTCTGTGATAGATTTTCCATATACTTCTTTTTCTGAAATTTTCTGGCATCCGTCTTCAATATAGCTTTCTATCATAAGACCTTTTACCATCTTTTTGATGGACTCCGAGTGCCTCATGCTGTGCAGTACTTCTTTTGAAATTCTTATCTGCTCAAGATATTTTTTTCCTGAGTTTGAGTGGTTTGTGTCAACGATAACCGCAGGATTTTTGAGTCCTGATGCGGCGTATATTTCAGCGAGGTTTTCTAAGTCCTCATAGTGGTAGTTGGGGTGGGAGATGCCGTGTTTGTCAACAAAGCCGCGGAGTATTGCGTGTGAATGCGGGTTGCCGAGAGTCTCAACCTCCCAGCCTCTGTAACAGAATACATGCGCCGCCTGCGCCGCCTTGATGGAGTTCATCATAACCGTGATATCACCGCTTGTGGGGTTTTTCATTCCAACTGGAATATCAAGACCGCTTGATGTAAGTCTGTGCTGTTGGTTTTCAACAGACCTTGCTCCGATTGCGACATATGCGAGGATATCCGACAGATACCTGTAATTTTCGGGGTAGAGCATTTCGTCGGCACAGCCGAATCCTGTCTCCTCAACCGCTCTTAAATGCAGTTTTCTTATTGATGTAATTCCTTTGAGCAAATCCGGTGCGTCGTTCGGGTTTGGCTGGTGGAACATGCCTTTGTAACCCTCGCCGGTAGTGCGGGGTTTGTTTGTGTAAATTCTCGGCACTATCATAATTTTGTCCGAGACTTTTTCCTGTAATGTTCTCAGCCTTAAAATGTAGTCAAGGACGGAGTCTTCATTGTCGGCAGAGCACGGACCGATAACCAAAATAAATTTGTCATCTTTGCCCTCCAAAATATTTTTCAGCTGCGCAACCGTTTTTTCTTTTGTATCAAGAACCGCCGCCGATGCAGGAAATTGTTCCTTTATCTCTTGCGGAATAGGGAGTTTTCTGTAAAAAATCATAAGAATTTCAATGTCCTTTCTTTTGTCGTACACTTATTTTTTATCTTGTGTATCCGGTTTGTCAAACAAACTTCTCCTCAGTGTAGAGGCCTTCATCATCTCTCTGAGCTCATCGCATTTGTCTTCTTCAATTAAGGATTTTAAATTTTTAAATTCCTCCAAGAAGGCGTCCATTTGCTTTAAAAGCTGTGCTTTGTTCATAAGGAACAGCTCCGACCACATTCTGTCGTTTATCTTTGCTATTCTCGTCAAATCCCTGAACGAGTCACCGGTGTATTTTTCAAGGTGCGGCGTGCTGTTGCAGTTCATCAGCACTATGGCGATACAGTGCGTCAGCTGAGACAAAAAGGCTATCATTTCGTCGTGCTCCTCTGCAGATAGCAGAGATATCTGTCCGAATCCGATAATATTGCCGAGTTCCTTTAAAGTTTCTATGCTTTCGCTTCGGTTCTTTTCTGTGGGGGTGATAATATAGTTTGCCCCCAAAAATACATTCTTGTCCGCAAACTCGACGCCGCTGCGCTCTCTTCCCGCCATCGGGTGGTGGGACAGGTACTCAACATCGCCGCGCAGCACCGACTGAACTTTGTAAATTACGCTGCTCTTAACACCCGAAACATCCGTAATAAGGCATCCGGGTTTAAAAAGATGCTGATTTTCTTCAATCCATTTTATAAAGACTGTGGGGTAGAGTGCAAAAATAATTATGTCCGCATTGTATACAAGATCTTTTTCTATTTGGGTTGTGCCGTATGTTATCATACCTCGTGAGAGGGCATAATCAATATCTTTTTGCTCTTTTGTAATGCAAGAAACCTTATAGCCTTTTTTTGTCAGTGCGTCGGCATATCCTCCGCCTATTACGCCGAGTCCGACAATCAGAATATTTGTGTTTGAATTGATCGTCATATTTCGGTTACCCCTATGCCTAATTTTTTGAGATCTTCAAAGAATGTTGGATAACTTTTGCTTATTGCCTCGGCACCGCAGAGCTCGCCTCCGGTTATTGTCAAAAGAACAGAGAGTGCCATGACGATTCTGTGATCGTTGTGAGCGCATATCGGCTCTGTCGGTCTGTGAAATTCTTTTGGATATACAACGATGGAATCTTCATATACCGATACAAGAGAGCCGAATTTTTTTAATTCCTCCGCCATAACGGCACCCCTGTCGCTCTCTTTGATTTTGAGTCTCGCAGTTCCGCTGAACACTCCTCCGTATTTTGCGGCGGCAACAGCCATCAGTATAGGTCCTAAGTCGGGGCAGTCGCCGATATGCACGGCGGCTATTCCGTCATTTAACATTGGGTAGAATTTTTTATAAACGCTGTCTCCCTGTATAGAGTCCGGATTAAGCCCGAGTATCTCGACCTCTCCGCCGAAAAGATTCAGCGCCTCTATGAAAGCCGCACCCGAGTAGTCTCCCTCAACGGATATTTCCTGCGGCAGATATGATTGCCCGCCCTTGATTTTTATAGTATTTTCGTCTTCCCATTCACATGTAACTCCGAACTTTTTCATGCAGTCAATAGTGAGATTAATATATGACTTGCTCTCTATCGGCGGGGTTATTCTGAGTGTGCTGTCCCCGTCTGTCAGAGGCAGGGCAAACAGCAGTCCGCTTATAAATTGACTGCTTACATTTCCCATAACACTGTATGTTCCGCAGGTGAGTTTTCCCTTAACGCATATCGACTCGCCGTCGCTGATATAGGTAAGTCCCTTGTCTTTAAATAGATTTTCGTATATGTGCATAGGCCGTCTCATAAGTCCCGCCTCGCCGTCAAATGAGGTTATATATCCGCACAGCATGGCAGGTGGGATAAGAAATCTCAGTGTGCTTCCGCTCTCGCGGCAGTTTAAGTGGCGGAGCGGCTTTGTATTTCTGAAATCCTGTCCGTATACAATTACCGTGTCGCCCTCTCTCTCAATTTCAACTCCGAGAGCGCCGAGACAGTCGATTGTGGCAAGCACGTCATCACATTCCGAAATGCCGTGAATTATGCTTTTTCCCTCAGCCATTCCCGCACAGATGAGCAACCTGTGAGCAATGCTCTTTGAGGGCGGCGCCTTGACGGTTCCGCAAGCCTTGGATTTTTCTATCTTTATATTCATTTTTTATATTCCTTAGTTAAGTAATCCATTGCCATGATGTAGCCTCTGATGCCGTATCCGGATATGGTTTTTACGCAAGCCTCTCTTATATAGCTTATCTGTCTGTATTCCTCGCGGCTTTGAAGCTTTGATATATGAACCTCAACGGTGGGCAGAGAAGCGGCCTTTACAGCGTCAAGCAGGGCTATGCTTGTGTGAGTATATCCGCCGGGGTTAATGACTATTCCGTCAGCCTTTTCAAAATAAGCCTCTTGAATTTTATCAATCAGGCACCCCTCGTGATTTGACTGATATACGCATACTTCAATTCCGTTTTCCTCACCGTATTTTTTTACGGTATCGGTAAGAGTTTCATATGTCTCCGTGCCGTAAATATCAGGCTCTCTGATGCCGAGCATATTTATATTCGGCCCGTTAATAATATAGTATTTCATTTTTTAAACTCCCTGAGCAATTCTTCCGCAACCTCATCACAGCTGCTGTCGGCTTTTATGATTTTATCAGCACACGCAGTGTATATGGGGAAGCGCTGTTTGTATTTTTCCATTACGGCATCTTTTGTGCTTGCAAGCGGCCTGTCCGCCGTCGGCACAATAAGGTCAGGATTCCTGTCGAGAAAATATATTTTTCCGTTTTTCTTCAGCTCGTAAACATTTTTTCCCCGAAGAGGAACTCCTCCGCCTGTGGCGATAACGACGGACGTTTTCTTTGAAACATCAAATACTGTCTGCTCCTCTATTTCACGGAACTTTTCCTCTCCGTAAAGGGAGAAAAAGTCGCTGATAGGCATACCGATTTTCTCGGTTATGACAGTGTCGGTATCAATAAACTCACGATTAAGTTTTTTGCTCAAAAGTTTTCCGATACTGCTTTTGCCGCATCCCGGCATTCCTACGAGAACAATATTTTCTTTTTCGGAAAAGATTTTTTGGTAAACGCTGTTTAATGTGTCCGGGGAATATTTTTTGTCAAGGAATATCTCCGAGGCGATAACCGCCTGTGCCACAAGCATGTAAAGGCCTCCGACGGCGGCAATATTTTTCTTTTGTGCGTCCATTATAAGATTTGATCTCAAAGGATTGTATATTGCGTCAACAACCAGAATCAGCGACGGAAATTTTGATATGTCAATAGGTGTGTCCTGTGTATTGGGGTACATTCCGCACGGAGTAGTATTTATGATTATTTCGCAGTCCGTGTGGTATGCGCAGAACTCTTCATAGTCACATACGCCTTCTTTTTTGCTTCGGCTTACCCTGATAATTTCTTTTGCGCCCAAGCTCTTTACGACTGCAAGAGATGTTTTTGAGGTTCCGCCCGTGCCGAGAATGCCTACTTTTTTGCCTCGGGGTGATATTCCCGCAAAATCAAAAAGGCAGTTCATTCCGAAAAAGTCTGTGTTATATCCGTATAATTTTCCATCACGGTTTACAACCGTGTTAACGGCGCCTATCTCCTTTGCGTGTGTGTCTATAAAATCGAGCATCGGCATCACGGCTTCCTTGTAGGGAATTGTGACATTGATGGCTTTAAAATTCTTTTCCCTGATAAAATCTTCAAGTTTGTCTTTTTCAATCTCCGCTATCTTATAATCGTAGTCGGAAAGTGCGTTGTGTATCTCTTTTGAAAAACTGTGTTTGAGATGTTCTCCTATACAACCGTAGTTCATTTTTCCCTCGTTAAAGTTATTAAAAAACTAAATGATTGCCAAACGGCAAAATTACCTGCCGAGATAATCTGTGCCGTAGCGCATTGTCAACAGATCAGCAACTGCAATTGCAAGGCATGCGTCGACGACCGCCCTTGCTCTGTGAATAATGGCGGGGTCATGCCTGCCTTTTATCACAAGCTTTTCTTCTTTGAGCGTTGAGGTGTTCAGAGTGTACTGTGCTTTTGCGATAGAGGGTGTGGGTTTTACCGCACAGCGGACTGTAATAGGCATTGAGTTTGTAATTCCGCCGTTAATTCCGCCGTTGTTGTTGGTTTTGGTTCTGACGCTCTCGCCGTCATATATAAAAGCGTCGTTTGCCTCGCTGCCGTACATATCGGCAAATTGAAAACCCGAGCCGAACTCGACGCCCTTTATTCCGGGGACGGAGAAGAGTATATGCGAGAGCACGCTCTCAACACTGTCAAACCACGGCTCACCGAGTCCGCACGGAAGTCCGATGATTGCGCTTTCAAGCACTCCGCCGACGCTGTCAAGGTTTTCTCTTGCCTTTAAAATCTCATTCTTCATAGCGTCTTCTTTTTCTTCACACAGAGCGGGGAAGTGCCTTGCATTGAGTTTTTCAATATCCTTTTCATAATCAGAAAACTCGGCATCTGCCACCCCGTGCAGCGTTTTTATGTGCGTTCCTATCTTTATGCCTTTCTTTTCGAGAGCGGATGAAATGATTGCACCGGCAAGAACGATACCGGCAGTCACTCTGCCTGAAAAGTGGCCTCCCCCTCTGTAATCCTGATAACCGCCGTATTTTTGGTTTGCGGTAAAATCTGCATGAGACGGTCTTGGGACAACCTCCAGATTGTCGTAATCGCCGCTTCGTGTATTGCTGTTTTTTATAGTAATATTCAGCGGTGTGCCCGTGGTGTACCCATTATAAACGCCGCTCAAAAATTCGTACTCGTCAGTTTCAACACGCCCCGTGCTTATAAGTCCCGTCGGGCGTCTCATAGCAAGTTTTTTGTCAATATAATCAGAGTCTATTTTTATTCCCGGGCTGATCCCGTCAATTACGGCGCCGACAGCACTGCCGTGGCTCTCTCCGTATACAGTGACTGTAAGGCTCTGACCGAATGTGTTTTTCATAATGCCTCTCCGTTTATATCAAAGCTTTTTTTACAATTTCGGAAAATTCTGCTGTTTTTACAGTCTGTATTCTGCCTTTTCCTACCTCGTCGACAACAACTATATCTATTTTGTCAGCCCTGCATTTTTTGTCATGAACAACAAGAGACAGAGCCTTGTCAAGATCAAAGCTTAATTTTGTGGGCAGACCTGTCTTTTCAAGTACTTTGATAAGTCGGTCTCTGACACCGGCTCCGCACATAGGTATCATTCCGAGCGCCACGCATTCTCCGTGATACAGAGCCCCGTCACAGGTAGCCTCAATGCCGTGCCCCAAGGTGTGTCCGAAATTCAGGATTTTTCTTATACCCGTCTCTTTTTCGTCCTCTTCAACTACCTTTCTCTTTATATCGAGAGCAGAGTATATTATTCTCTCATAATCCCCCTCGCCGACATCGTTGTTTTCAAAGAACGAAAACAGTTCGCCGTCTGAGGTCAGAGACATTTTTATCACCTCTGCCAAACCCTCGTTTATCTGCCTTTTGTCAAGTGTTTTAAGGAATGCAGGATCTATTACAACAGCCTTTGGCTGATAAAATGCGCCGACGGTGTTTTTTACTGATTTAAAATTTACGCCGCATTTTCCTCCGATTGATGAGTCAACCGCAGAGAGCAGTGTCGTCGGAAAATTGTAAAAATCAATTCCTCTCATATACAGGGAAGCGCAAAAGCAGCCTATATCCCCTACCATACCGCCGCCGCATGCAACAAGCACATCTGAGCGAGTCATGTTAAAATCGAGCATTTGCTCAAGAATATAGGATACCGTGTCGAGATTTTTCGCTCCCTCACCCATTTGGATTGTGACGATTTTTCCGTCTTTGCATTTGTTTAGAATTGACTCTGAATATTCCTTGGGCACACCTGTGTCTGTCAGAATGATAACTTTTCTGTCGAGATTTATAAGTTTTTCCGCCTCATCCGATATGCCGTATCCTATATAAATATTGTAACTCTCGTTACCTAAATTCATCCTCATTGTTTTCATAGAAAATCATTCCTTTATATATGTTCCTACAACTTTCAGCTTGTCACAGTATTCCTTAAGCTCATCTAACATATCTTCACCCTTCGGTGAGTGGATGTTTCCCTCAGCCTCAACATAAAAATAGTATTGCCACAAAAGCTCCTTCATCGGTCTGCTTCTTATCGTGCGCATATTAAACCCATGCTTACCGATTATATCTATTGCCCGTGCCAAGGCTCCAGCCTCATTTCTTACGGTAAACATAAATGCTGTGTGAATATTCATGTCCTTATTTGAGGGTATGTTCTGCGATTTTGACAAAACGGCAAATTTTGTTGTGTTTGTTTTCTGAGCGTTGATGTTCTTCTCGAGAATTTTAAGCCCGAATATTTCCGCCGCCTCTCCGCTGGCAATTGCCGCCAGGGATTTTGAGCCGGACTCACTGACATATTTTGCCGCAAGCGCAGTGTTTGAATACTCACGCTCTATAAATCCTTTTTCCCTCAGGTACTCTCTGCATTGACCCAAAGCCTGGGGGTGGCTGAGCACTTCCTTTATGTCCTGAATTGTGGCGTCCTCAACTGCAAGCAGGTCTTGCGTTACAGCCATCTCGATAATTTTCGTAATATACAAGCTGCCGGAAAAAATAAGATCCGTTACCTGTCCTACCTCGCCGTTATAGCTGTTCTCAAGTGGCAAAACAGCGGCATCGCACTCTCCGCTTTCAACAGATCTGTACGCCGCCTCAAAGTCGGGATACGCATTTTTTCTTGCAGTGGGGAAGAGTTTGGTCGTTGCAATATGTGCAAATGCTCCCTCTGTTCCCGAATAGGCGACCTTCATGCCCATAAGAATTCTTTCCTGATAGGCACGGGATACGGAAATATTGTTTTTGAGAAAAGTAACATAATACTCTCGCAGTTGCCCGTCGGTTATCATCATAGAGTTCTTTTGTATGATCTCATCCTCTCTGCCTTTGTCGTATATGTCGAGTCCGTGAGCCATTTTGTATTCTGCAACAGCCCTGACGCACTCCATTCTCTCGGCGAAAAGCTTTGCCATCTCTCTGTCAATATAATTAATTTTTTCACGCGCCTTTCTAAGCTGTGTCTTTTCATGCGATACGGCAGACGGCGCCGTTTTGTCAGTATAAGTTTCCTTCATTTTTTACCCCGGGTTTTTGATGTTAACAGTGTAATATTATTTAAAGCAATAAGAATAATTTGATGTATATTTGTAATAAACAGTGTTAACATAGTGTTTTTAATGATATTATTATAGCTAAAATCAGCAATATTGTCAAGTGTTTATTGTATTTTTTTAAAAAATATTCTATTATGCTATTGAAATTTTGATTTATTTATGTTACACTGTTAACAGTATTAACATACAGGAGATTTAGATGAAAGATATAATACAGGATAACGGCGTGAGAGACAGATTGCTTATAGCCGGAATTAATGAACTGCATAGCAGGGGAATAAATGATTTTTCTCTGAGGCGTGTTGCCTCTGCCGCACAGGTGTCATGTGCCGCGCCGTACCGTCATTTCAGCGGCAAGGATGAGTTTATCTGTGAAATTATTAAATACATCGAGTCAAGATTTGATCTGTTTGCCAAAGAGATAAATACGGCATATGCCGACACGCCAAATATACTTGTTACCGAGCTTGCGGCGGCATATGTTCGTTTTTGGTTCGGCAATCCCAATTTCCGTTCGGTGCTTCTGAATTTTTCCGACAGCGCCTCGGTTTTTGCACTTCCGAAACCCGGCTCATCTCTTGCCTGTGCGACGGAGAAGTACTGTGAAAAAAATAATATAGCGCACCTTAAAGAGCAAAAACTTTATTCATTGATGAGCCTTGTGTTCGGAACGGTTATGCTGATGGGTATATATGAAAACCGTGATGAACTGATAAGCATGCTCAGGGATAAACTCGCAGAGGAATTCAAATAAAAAATTCCCTTCAAATTCAAGTAAAAAAATTCCCTTTTTGTGTTGACAGGGAATTTGTTATTTGTTAAAATATTGTATGCGGCAGGGCAGATTCTTCTGCCCGGACCGTATAATACGTTTACAGGAGACAGGATATGTTGTTTTCGACACCGACAGGTGAACTGTCAGAGAAGATTGGTATTGAGAAAAGTGTACAGATACTTATAGACGCCGGTTTTCCGTGCATTGACATTTCGATGTTCAATATGCAGGATTTTCCTTTTGTGGATGGCTATAAAGAAATTGCATACAAAATTCGTGCAATGGCAGACAGCAAGGGAGTTATATTCAATCAGGCGCATGCCCCGTTTGGCGGAGGTATTGTAAATTATACAAAGAACCTTGTTCCGAAATTTCCGCAGTCGATGGAGGTGTGCCGTATACTCGGCGTCAAGTGCATAGTCGTGCATCCGCTTCAGGTTATACCGTACTATAACCACGAGGAGGAAATGTTTGAGAAAAACATGGAGTTTTATTCACAGCTCGTTCCTCTGGCAAAAGAATACGGGGTGAAAATCGGAATTGAAAATATGTGGCAAAGACATCTTGTAACCAACAGGATATGTGATGATGTATGTGCGCCGCCCGAAGAGCTGTGCAGATATTTTGATACGCTTAACGAGCGTTTTCCCGGAGTGTTTACCGTCTGCCTTGACATAGGACACGTTGCGCTTTGCGGCAGGGAGCCTGAGGATGCAATATATACTTTGGGCAGCAGAATAGGTGCGCTGCATGTACATGATGTGGACTATATTGACGATCTTCATACATTGCCGGGTGTGGGTAAACTGAAATGGGACAGAATATGCAAGGCTCTCGCTGATATAGATTACAGGGGCGAGTTCACTCTTGAGGCAAATTCCTTCTTTGACGGATTTGATATTGAACTTTATCCGATAGTTGCAAAATTTGCAAAAGATGTAACCGAATATCTTACAAAAAAGATTGAAGGATACAGAAACAACAAGTAATTATCCGTAACAATTAAGTATAAGTATGCCTGTCGGTTTGGTTTGTGGCAGTGAGCCTGAGCCAATCCTGCAGGCTACATTTTTTGAAGAGAATATGTGTCGTTAAATGTGTCTGCCGAGGGAGGACATCCGAACATTTTTTTGAAATTTCTGAAAAAAGTGGCATAGTCGGAAAAACCGCATTCGCTGTAAATATCGGTAGGTCTGGCGCCTCTTTTTATCATCTTTTTTGCCTTGAGGAGTCTTTTTTGAGTTATATATTGCTTCGGTGTCATTTTAACATATTTTGTAAAAATGTGATGCAGGTGACTTTTTGATATAAAAAGTGCGTCGCACACCTGTTCGATATTCTGTATTGATGTAATATTCTGATTTATGTATTCTATGACCTTGCTTGTCAGAGCATTGACATTTCCGTACTCCTTTTCGACATCCGAAATTGTGAGCAAGAACAGAGCTTCCTCACACATGTTTTTTGCGAGTTTTACCAGCGCCTCACCGCTTATATATTGACTGTAGAAGTCAACTTTAGAAAACAGATCCGATATTTTCTCATAGTCATCAAAGCGGAAAACATCAGTGTCTTTCGGGATGCTGTCCATTATTTCCCGATTTATTTCTTTTTTGTCAAAAATTATATTGTATCTTTCATATTCCTCATTAGTGTTAGGCTTTATGAAATGGAATACGGCCGCTTTTGAAAGTACTATATCTCCCGGAATAAGGTTATAGGATTTTCCCTCAACAATATAGCTTACATTGCCTTTTATAATCATTAGCAGTTCGTAATCGTCGTGCGTGTGAGGCACAAATTTGGTATTCATCGGATTTTCAATATAAGAGTGTCTGAAGATAAATTTTTTGTCTTCAATTGAAATATTCATTGATTTCCTCGTTTTCATTTATTTTTTGAAGATGTTAAATTTAACAGCCTTCAGAGTTATAATTTACTGTAAAAAGATTATAACACAGTTTAAGACTTTTTGCAATATATCCGGCATTTTTTAATATTTACTTATTAGAAAATGAAGTGTATAATCAAATCAACAAAGAATTAACGAAAGGTGTCATACGATGAAAAAACTCAGAGTTGCAATTATCGGACAGGGAAGAAGCGGCAGAGACATTCACGGTGCATACTTTAAGAGTGAGTCAAACACTCAGTATGAGGTGGTGTATGTCGTAGAATCCGACCCCTCGAGAAGAGAGAGGGCGGAGAGGGAATATCCCGGATGCAAAGCGCTTTCGGATTATAAGGAACTTTACGAAAAGCGTGATGTGGACTTGGTCGTTAATGCGTCATATTCGGAGATGCATTACCCCATAACATACGACCTTCTATCAAACGGATTTAATGTTCTTGTCGAAAAACCGTTTGCAAGAAACAGATATGAATGCGATGTTTTGATGGAGCTTGCAAAGAAAAAGGGGGTAGTTCTCGCGGTATTTCAGCAGACTTTCCTCGCTCCGTTCTATAAATTTGCAAAAAATTTGGTAGAGAGCGGAAAACTCGGACAGATAAAGCAGGTTGATTTGTGTTATAACGGCTTTGCCCGTCGCTGGGACTGGCAAACGCTGCAGTCCAAGATGGCAGGATGCGTATATAATACAGGTCCTCACCCGATAGGACTTGCGCTTGGTTTCCTTGATTTTGACGATAATGCAGAGCTTGTGTTCTCAAGAATATCAAACGCATTTGCTTCAGGAGATGCAGAGGATTATGCCAAGATGATTCTTACTGCGCCGAACAAGCCCGTTGTGGATGTTGAGATTGTGCCGATTGATGCTTATAAAGACTATAACCTGAAAATTTACGGTACTAAGGGAACTTATAAATCAACCACCTCAAAGTATCAGATGACTTATGTCGTTGACGGTGAAAACCCGCCAAGACCCGTGATATTCGAGTCGCTGAAAAAAGAGGACGGAACTCCCATGTACTGCGGTGAAAAGCTTGTTAAGCATACTGAAGAGGGAGAGTTTTCCGGCACGGCATTTAATACTGCCGTATCAAGTTTTTATTCTATGCTCTATGATACGATTACCGAGGGCAAGGAACTGACGGTTACTCCCGAGATGGCGGCGAGAATAATAAATATTATCGAAAAGGTGCATGCGGATAATCCTATGCCGATCACTTATCTATAAAACAAAATGTGAGGTATGATATGTTTAAAATTGCAATTTTGGGATGTGAGAATTCCCACGCAAATGCTTTTATAAAGCTGACACGCAATGTGTATAAAGATGTTGAGGTTGTCGGAGTTTATTCTGACGATGCTGAAGCCGCAAAAAAGATACAGGAAGAGTTCGGCGTTTATGTAGCTAAGAGTTATGATGAGTTTGTCGGAAAAGTTGACGGAATAATGGTTACTGCGAGAAACGGCGTAAATCACTATAAGTATGCAAAGCCGTACATAGAGAGCAAAATTCCGATGTTTATTGATAAGCCCATAACAAACGACGACGCCGAAGCGGTTAAGTTTATGAAAGAACTGCGTGCAAACGGAGTTAAGGTAACAGGCGGTTCAAGCTGTATACATGCGGAGTATGTAAAGGAACTTAAAGCTGCGGTGGCAGACG
This sequence comes from uncultured Clostridia bacterium, assembly GCA_944384515.1. Lineage (GTDB taxonomy): Bacteria > Bacillota > Clostridia > Oscillospirales > CAG-272 > UBA1740. The sequence continues at coordinate 1,416 of CALWTU010000016.1, read as the reverse complement.
GAAGATACGGCGTGACATACGGCGGATTTTTGAGAGCGCCGGTGAATATGGTTAACAATTACGGAAACTTCTTGTTCTATGCGCAGCATCTTGTTCAGGTTATGCAGGAGATATTCGGTTATTATCCCAAGAGTGTGTCATCAAAGACATGCGGCAAGGTTACAACAGTCACTGTTCGCTATGATGCGTATGATGTGTGCATTCAGTATGTAGACGGAAACTATACATATTACGCTTCTGTCAGCACTGAGAAAAACGGAGTTGTCGGCTCTGTATACAAAATTTCCTCCGAAATGTATGCTCCCGAGTTTGAGACATTCTACAAGCTTCTTTGCGGCGGCGAGATGGAGGTTTCGTATAAGGACTTTATTGCGCCCGTGTTTGTTATAACTGCGATAGAGCGTGCTATCAAATCAGGCAAAGATGAGACTGTCTTTGTCTGCGAGGATATCTGACTTGTTTAAATAAAAATCCCATAGGTGCCTGTGTCTTAGTCAGGCGGTACCTATGGGATTTTTTACGATATGTCGGTAAGAAAAATTTATGCATAAAGCAAAATTTGCTCTGTACCGAAAAAATAATTATTCCTCGATAAACCTCTTAGCGCAAGCGGCAATGAGATGAGCAGCACCCTCAATTCCGAGTGTGGAAGAATTGATTGCCATATCGTAATTATCATACTTTCCCCACTTGTTTCCGGTGTAGAAGTTATAATAAGAAGAACGGCGCTTATCTGTTTTGTTGATAACATCAATTACTTGGGAGGATTTCAACTCGGGATGACGCTGTTTGATTCTTTCCTGGCGGTGGTCCAGATCACCATAGACAAAAAGACGCAAAAGGTTAGGGTATTCACGCAGTACATAATCCGCGCACCTGCCTATGATAACGCAGCTGCCTTGTTTCGCATATTCTTTGATAACATCCGACTGAAGAATGAAAAGCTTATCATTTATAGGCATCTTGTAGCCGAAATGCATTGTTGAACCCAAAACATTTGAACCCATTGCAAGAGTGTAGAGCAAGCTGTTTGCACATGTTTCATCAGCGCTCTTCAGCACTTCCTCATTGAGATTCCCCTTTGCTGCGGCGTCTGTAATTAACTCCTTGTCATACAAAGGTATACCCAGTTCTTTAGCGACCATCTGACCGATTTCACGTCCGCCGCTGCCATACTGACGCGCTATAGTTATAATTAAATTTTTTGACATAATGGTGAATCTCCTTTTCTTTCAATATATGTTAATTATATCAAAAAAAAGCAAAAAAGTAAATAGTTTTTTTGTATTTTTGTATTTTCAATAAAAAATATTGAAAATTAAAGCGTTTTGTGATAAAATATACAATGAGAAGTTATAGTGTATCAAAAGATTATACGGATTTTTTTGTGAGAGGAGAATATCTGATGAAACTTGC
>CALWTU010000015.1 GCA_944384515.1 uncultured Clostridia bacterium | reverse complement strand
TATATGTATCAAACGGCTTTTTGAGAAGATTTGAAAAAGAGCCAATATGCGTTTTGCCAAAGCATGTGACAACGGGATAGGAGAGGATCGCACCCCTGAGTTTAAGGTATCCCTCTTTCTCTCCGAGTATTTTTTCCGCAAGAGCGTACTTTGTCGCAAGCGTGCCGCAAAGGTGTCCGCCGGCGCTGAAGCCGATTCCGAAAACACGGCTTGGGTTAATATTGTATTTCTCGGCATTATCCTTTATGTACTTGAGCGCTCTCGCCGCATCAAGCAGCTGCCTCGGATAAACGGCATCCTCTCCGACGCTGTAATTCAAAACAAAACTGTTTATACCCTGTGCAAGGTAGCTTAGCGCAACACACTCTCCCTCCCTGTCTATGCAGACACCAGCGTATGCTCCGCCGGGGATAATAAGAATGCTGTCCCTCGGACTGAGGCGGGTGTCTGCTACCGCATAGACATCAAGATACACTCTCTTATCGCTTTCATCAAAATAAATTCTCTCGTTAATCATACTGCCTCCGATTTATTGATAACTCAATTATACAATATCAAAGCGAAAAATTCAATAAGAAAAGCAGAATTTTTGATTATTAAAAGCAGAATTTTTGATTATTAAACAGCCCCAAAATACAAAAACAAATGGAGGTGCAAAACGCTCTCCTCCATTTGGCTATGTGAATGTTTTTGAAACAATGCTACTTTATAAGGCAACCATTAAAAATAATTGTCCCGTCCAAGGTAAAGATCCGCTTTTTCATCCTCTGTTAAAGAATCAATATCCATACCCTGTTTCATTGCTGTCCATGCTCTGTTGGGAACTGTGGGATTTATTTGAGGGGTATACGGCGGAAGCTCAATCTGGGCACGAATCTGGCCGCCGTATTCTTTGCTGTCGGAATCCTCTTTAGAGCGCTTTACGGAGTTCGTTACGCCTGTCCGATGAGAGCAATCCGAGCCGTCTTGGCACTTGCCGTCTTTTTTATCGCACTTTCCTTTTCCGTCCTTGCAATCCTTTACATTGTTTGCGTAACTGTCATTGCAATTTTTGCAGTCAACTGCATCTTTTGAAACCTTCTTGTTGCTTTTTGAATTCATAAGCTTACCTCACTTTCAGTCACAAAGGACCACTTATATTTTTTGAAAAAAACGCACCTTTATACTATTGAAAAAAATTTTTGTATATGCTAAACTTTATATGGGACGGTGAAAAAGGAATGCTTTACAATAATCTGAGCGGATATTTAAGAAAAACATATAACAAAAGACTGAAAAAAATATGTATTGACGGTGGATTTTACTGTCCGAACCGAGACGGAACCGTAAGCTTTGGCGGCTGTATTTTTTGCGGAGAGAGAGGTGCCGGTGAGCATATTCAAAACCGCAAAAAGAGTATAATAGAGCAAGTTGACGCAGAGCTCAAAAAAGGAAAAGAAGACGACCTTTTTATTGCATATTTTCAAAATTATACAAACACATATGCAGACACGGAAACTTTGAAAAAAAGGTATGACGAGGCACTTTGTGATAAAAGAATCGTAATACTATCCGTCGGAACACGCCCCGACTGCATAAACGAGGAGACGGCAGACCTGCTCGCCTCCTACAAAGACCGTGTCGATGTATGGGTAGAACTCGGCTTGCAGTCGTCAAAAAACGACACGGGCAGGCTCATTAACCGAGGTTATGACACAGATGTCTTTGATAGGGCGGTAAAAATACTCAAAGACAGAGACATCAAGGTCATTGCGCATATGATTGTCGGTCTGCCCGGCGAAAGCATGGCCGACGCCCAAAACACGGCAAAATACATTGCAAAAGCCGATATTTTCGGAATAAAAATACACTCAATATATGTTATGGAGGGAACAAAACTTGCCGAGATGTACAGAGAAAACCTCTACACGCCCCCTACCTTGTCAGAGTTTGCCGAGACTGTTGCAACCATTATCGGTTATCTTCCCGAAGATCTCGTCATACACCGGCTGACAGGCGACTGCCCGCGCGATATGCTTGTTGCACCCGAATGGAACACTGACAAACACAAAATTTTAGATGAGATAAACAGGTGCCTTACAGAGAAAAACATATCTCAAGGCTCGCTTATCGAAAAAAGCAAGCCGTAAATTTATTTATGAAAATACAAGGCTTAATCTTGATGTAAAATTATGCTGATTTGAAAGATTTTTAAAGAAAAAAAAGAACTGCAAGTATACCGAATTTAAAGGCTCGGTATAAACGCAGTTCTTTTTGTTTTTATTTTTGTATTTTTGCAGCATCGCACGTCGCCAAGAAGCGTGGGCAATGATGTTTTTAACTTTTTGTTTGAATTTTCGCTTTGGATTATTTGAAGTACTTCACCATCGACTTAAACATCTTTATGTCATAGTCGCCGTATACATTGCGGTAAAGTCCTGCTCCGACACGCTCCGAGTGTCCCATCTTACCGAAAACTCTGCCGTCGGGAGATGTGATACCCTCTATCGCATAGTACGAACCGTTGGGGTTAAAGTCAATGTCATATGTAGCATTGCCGTCAAGATCAACATACTGTGTTGCAACCTGTCCGTTTGCTATGAGCTTCCTTATAACCTCATCCGTTGCAAGGAATTTTCCCTCTCCGTGAGAAATCGGAACATTATAGATGTCACCGACAGATGTTTCGGCAAGCCACGGGGACATATTTGACGCTATCCTTGTCCTTACAATCTTAGACTGGTGTCTTGCAATATTGTTGAATGTAAGTGTGGGACAGCTCTCGTCTGTATCAATAATCTTGCCGTATGGCACAAGTCCGAGTTTGATAAGCGCCTGGAATCCGTTACAGATACCGCACATAAGTCCCTCTCTTCTGTCAAGAAGGTCGCTTGTTGCATTCTTTACAAGGTCTCCTCTGAAGAACGCCGTAATGAACTTTCCTGATCCGTCAGGCTCATCTCCTCCCGAAAATCCGCCGGGAATAAATATTACCTGAGAGTCGTTTATACGCTTTGCAAACTCTTCTCTGCTGCGCTGAATTCCCTCTTTTGTAAGGTTGTTGATTACAAATACTGACGGCTCCGCACCTGCCTCGCTCACCGCTTTTGCAGAATCGTATTCGCAGTTTGTACCCGGGAATACCGGTATAAGAACCTTAGGCTTAGCGCTCTTTACATGAGGCGCAGTTCTCTTGGTTGCAGTATAAGAGATAGTCTCAACAGGTTTTTCGGGGCTTTCAATATTGCACGGATAAACATTCTCAAGCTTATCCTCGTAAATCTTTGTGTACTCGTTCTGACTTACACTTTCGCCCTTATACGAAATTGCGCCGTCCTCTGTTACATAACCGAGGAGTGTGCCTATATCGGCGCTGTCTGAAAGCTCAAGAACAAACGAGCCGTATGCATATCCGAATATATCGCTGAGTGTCAGTTTGCCGTCGAACTCAAAGCCGAAACCGTTACCCATTGCCATTTTCGCAACCGCCTCAATAACACCTCCGATTGTAGGTGTATAAGCGGAAAGCACGCGTCCCTCTCTCATAAGAGCCGTAACGGTATCGTAGAGTTTGAGAAGCGAGTCTTTTTCGGGAAGTCCGTTGCAGTCATATTCCGGCTTAAGGAGCACAACCTTTGAGCCCGCCTTCTTAAATTCCGGAGAAAGCACATTGTTTATGTTCTCAACCGTAACCGCAAAGGATATCAATGTAGGCGGAACATCAAGCTTTTCAAAAGAACCGCTCATTGAGTCCTTGCCGCCTATTGCTCCAATGCCGAGGTCAAGCTGTGCCTTGAACGCTCCGAGAAGCGCCGCCATAGGCTTGCCCCATCTCTTCGGATCAGCCATCGGCTTTTCAAAATACTCCTGGAATGTAAGATATACATCCTCAAACTTTGCACCTGTGGCAATAAGCTTTGACACAGACTCTACAACCGCAAGATATGCGCCGTGATACGGGCTGGCGGATGAGATATCGGGGTTATATCCCCATGACATAAATGATACCGTCTCTGTATCCTTCTGCTCGACGGATACCTTTTGTACCATTGCCTGAATAGGTGTTCTCTGATATTTTCCGCCGAAAGGCATAAGCACCGTTCCCCTGCCTATCGTGCTGTCAAAGCGCTCCGAAAGTCCCCTCTTTGAGCAGCTGTTAAGACTGCCGAGCACGCTCTTTGTACCCTCTCTGAAGGACAGAGGTATTTCTTTATCAATGCTGTTTATTTTGGGAGTATGTATACTGATATGCTTTTCCTGGCCATTGGAATTAAGGAACTCACGGCTGATATCGCATATTACGTTTCCGTTCCAAGTCATTTTAAGACGAGGCTCTGCCTTTACTCTTGCAACCACGGTGGCCTCAAGGTTCTCATCATTTGCAAGCTTTAAGAAACGCTCCTTGTCCCCTGGCTCGATAACGACAGCCATTCTCTCCTGAGACTCGGAAATTGCAAGTTCGGTACCGTCAAGTCCCTCATATTTTTTCGGAACGGCATTAAGGTCAATATCAAGTCCGTCTGCAAGCTCTCCGATAGCAACTGACACACCGCCTGCACCGAAGTCGTTACATCTCTTTATCATCCTTGAAACTTCGCTGTTTCTGAAGAGCCTCTGAAGCTTTCTCTCCTCGGGAGCATTACCCTTCTGAACCTCGGCGCCGCAGCTCTCAAGAGATTTAAGGTTATGAGACTTTGAAGAGCCGGTTGCACCGCCGCATCCGTCTCTGCCCGTTCTGCCGCCAAGGAGGATTACAAGGTCTCCGTCCTCCGGTACCTCTCGTCTTACATTTTTTGCGGGAGCGGCTCCGATAACAGCACCGACCTCCATATGCTTTGCGGCATATCCGTCATGATATATCTCATCTACTATTCCCGTCGCAAGTCCTATCTGGTTACCGTAGGATGAGTATCCTGCCGCCGCTGTTGTTACAATCTTTCTCTGCGGCAGTTTGCCGGGAAGTGTTTCATTTACGGGCTTTGTGGGATCCGCACATCCGGTAAGACGCATTGCGCCGTATACATACGCTCTGCCTGAAAGCGGGTCTCTGATAGCGCCGCCAATACATGTTGCCGCGCCTCCGAAAGGCTCTATTTCCGTGGGGTGGTTATGCGTTTCGTTTTTAAAGAGAAGCAGCCACGGCTCGCTGACTCCGTCAATTACAACATCCATTTTGACGGTGCAGGCGTTTATCTCCTCGCTCTCGTCAAGCTTATCGAGTTTGCCGCTCTTCTTAAGATATCTTACCGCCAATGTAGCGATATCCATAAGATTTTGAGGCTTGGTTCTGTTAAGAGCTTTCCTTGTCTCAAGATAAGTCTGATACGCCTCTTCGATAAGCTTGTCCTCAAACTTCACACTGTCAATTGTAGTATTGAATGTCGTATGACGGCAGTGATCCGACCAATATGTATCTATCATTCTTATCTCTGTTATTGTAGGGCATCTGCCCTCGCTCTTAAAATATGTCTGACAGAACTTGATATCTCCGAGATCCATTGCAAGTCCCATTTCGGCTATGAGCTTTTTAAGTCCCGCCTCGTCAAGATCCAAAAATCCCTCTACGGTCTTTACACTCGTAGGAACCGAGTACTCCATCTTTACGGTGTCCACTCTGTCAAGAGATGCTTCTTTTGCTTCAACAGGGTTGATTACATGAGATTTTATCCTCTCAAGGTCTGTCTTTGTTATATCTCCGTAAAGAATATATACTTTTGCGCTCTTTATAAGCGGCTTGTCCGATGTGGATATAAGCTGTATGCACTGTGCCGCAGAATCCGCCCTCTGGTCAAACTGACCGGGAAGATACTCCGTTGCAAAAACCGTGCCGCCCGCACTGTCAAGATGCTCATATACATTGTCAAGCTGAGGCTCGGAGAAAACCGTATCCCTCGCATATTTGAACAGCTCCTCTGAGATATTCTCTGCGTCATAGCGGTTAAGTATTCTGACATTCTCTACAGATTTTATACCGAGAAAAGTCTTTATTTCGGAAAGGAGGGCTCTCGCCTCATGGTCAAGTCCGTCCTTTTTTTCTACATATATTCTGTATACCATTTCTGTCCCCTTTTATTTCTTAATAGCTTTCATGGCTTTCTGACCGATGTCATGACGGTAATATGCATTGTCAAAACTGATCTTTGCCACCTTGCCATAGGCAGATTTTATAGCTTCATCAAGAGTGTTTTCAACAGCTGTAACGCCGAGCACTCTGCCGCCCGCTGTAAGAAGTTTGCCGTTTTCGGATCTGGCGCCCGCCACATAAACCGAGTTTTTGATCTCATCGGGTATTCTGATCTCAAATCCGCTCTCATACTTCTCGGGATATCCCTTTGACGCCATAATAACACAGCATGCGGCGCCGTCCTTGAATTTTACCTCGCAATCGGACAGAGTGCCGTTTGTCACCGCCTGCATCACTGTCAGAAGGTCTGACTCAAGAAGAGGAAGCACGACCTGCGTTTCGGGATCGCCGAAGCGGCAGTTGTACTCGATAACCTTGGGGCCGCTCTGAGTAAGCATAAGTCCGAAATACAGACATCCCTTGAACGGTCTGCCCTCCGCCTTCATCGCCCTGACGGTCGGAAGGAATATTTTTTCCATGCACTCATCTGCAATCTGCTCTGTGTAATACGGGTTGGGGGCAACCGTACCCATACCGCCTGTATTAAGTCCCATGTCATTGTCAAGCGCACGCTTGTGATCCATAGAAGATACCATAGGCCTTACGCACTCGCCGTCGGTAAACGCAAGTACCGAAACCTCAGGTCCCTCAAGAAATTCTTCAACCACAATGCGGTTACCGCTCTCGCCGAACTTTTTGTCCTCCATAATGGATTTTACCGCATCAACGGCTTCCTCTCTCGTCCCGGCAATAATAACGCCCTTGCCGAGTGCAAGTCCGTCTGCTTTGATAACTGTGGGAATTTTGCATTTGCCGACATACTCGAGCGCATCAGAGGCGCTGTCAAATGTCTCATACTCGGCAGTCGGAATACCGTATTTGCGCATAAGGTTTTTGGAAAACACCTTGCTGCCCTCGATAATTGCGGCATTGCTCCTCGGTCCGAAGCACGGAACGATCTTCTCAAGCTTATCAACGCATCCGAGCACAAGCGGATCGTCAGGGGCGACAACTGCATAGTCAACTTTATTTTCTCTTGCAAAATCGCAGATTTTATCAATCTCCTTTGCTCCGATAGGAACAACGGTCGCATCCTCTGCCATACCTGCGTTACCCGGGAGCGCAAATATCTCAGTCACATTCTTATTTTCTTTAAGTTTTTTTATGATGGCATGCTCTCTGCCGCCACCGCCTACAACCATTATCTTCATGAAAAATCCTCGTTTCAAGAATTAGTGATGGAAAAGTCTTATTCCGGTAAATGCCATTACCATACCCTGTCTGTTGCACTCGTCGATAACGGCGTCGTCACGGATTGAGCCGCCGGGCTGTGCGACATATCTTGCGCCGCTGAGTCTGGCACGCTGAATATTGTCTCCAAACGGGAAGAAAGCGTCCGAAGCAACGGCTACGCCGTCGATACCGTCAAGATATTCTCTTGCTTCCTCCTTGGTCAGCGGCTCGGGACGGGTGGTAAAGTACTTCTGCCAAACGCCCTCAGCGCATACATCCTCTTCATTCTTATTTATATATCCGTCGATAACATTGTCTCTGTCAGGACGAGAAAGTGTGGGGAGAAACGGAAGAGAGAGAACTTTATCGCACTGCCTGAGCTGCCATGTGTCCGCTTTTGTACCCGCAAGACGGGTGCAATGAATTCTTGACTGCTGTCCCGCTCCGACACCGATAGCCTGTCCGTCATACGCAAAGCATACGGAATTTGACTGTGTATACTTAAGAGTTATAAGCGCAATAATCAAATCTCTCTTTGCACTCTCGGGAAGATCCTTATTCTCAGTAACTATGTTTTTAAGCATATCCCCGTCGATTTTAAGATTGTTTCTGCCCTGCTTGAATGTTATTCCGAATACATCCTTTGTCTCTTCGCTATTGGGAACATAATCTTTGTCAATTTTAATAATATTGTAATTGCCCTTTTTCTTGCTCTTTAAAACTTCAAGCGCCTCGGGTGTATATCCCGGAGCAATTATTCCGTCGGAAATCTCCCTCTTGATTACGAGCGCCGTTGTGAGATCGCACTCGTCCGAGAGCGCAATAAAATCTCCAAAGGAGGACATACGGTCGGTTCCTCTCGCTCTTGCATATGCACATGCGAGGGGGGACTCGTCAAGCCCATCTATATCATCAACGAAGCACGCCTTTTTAAGTTTGTCCGAAAGCTTTACACCGACAGCACATGAGGTGGGGCTTACATGCTTGAAGGATGCGGCGGCGGGAAGTCCCGTTGCCTCCTTAACCTCTTTTACAAGCTGCCATGAATTAAACGCATCAAGAAAATTAATATAACCCGGCTTGCCCGAAAGTATTTCTATCGGCAGATCAGAGCCGTCTCTCATATAGATCATCGCAGGCTTCTGATTGGGGTTACAGCCATATTTAAGTTCAAATTCTTTCATTCTCAAAATTCCTCATCTGATCAGTTGTTTTTGTTGATTATTCTTTCCTGACGCTCTCCGCTCTCAAGGTTTATATACGTCATGTAAAGTGAAATTTTATTGTCAGGATTGAGACTTTCCCAAACGGAATTGAAATAGCTGTCAATATCCGATGGTATCCTTACCCTCTCCGGCTCGCCGCAGAATGTGGGGATGGGATTGCCGTCCTGAATATACGTATGTATGAAATGTCCGAGTCCGTTAACCGAGTTATACTCATAAAAATATCTGTTTGTTGAGCTTCCGAGCTCGTCCGCACTCTTGAGTATGCTCATCTCGTATGTAAAATCGTTGTTTTTAAACTCAAGCACGGCGCTGATTCTTGGGGTAAAGTTCGGCGCGTCAGGCTCAAACTCACGGGTGCGCAGTCCCGCTCTCATATCAGCACCCGACTTTATATACTCATATATTGTATCCGTCTGGTCACCGTTTGTCACGATAAGCTTGTTTTCAAACTCACGCAAAGCGGCATATATAATAAGCGACGGGTCGGACACCTTGCTGTAATCGTGAGGCTCCGTATAAAGTGCGCCGTCCTTTAACTTGAACACACGGTTCCTTGAGTTTACGCTCCTGCCCATAATAAAGTATGCCAAAGCAGCGCACTTGCCGTCCTCGCTCTTGCCGACAACAATTCCGCGACCGGGATATGTATTTTTCTTCAAAAGCTCAGAAAGCTCGTTTATCTGATAAATATTCATTACTACCTCTCACAAATTGTTGTTTTTTGACCTTTGGATATCGCTCGCTACTTTCTCGCATGACAGGGGCAGAATTTTCCACTCCGCCTCCTCCATTATCCTCTTTTGCAAGCTCTGGGGAGTGTCGCCCTCCAATACCTCTACCGCCTTTTGCATAATTATTTTTCCGCCGTCGGGAATTTCGTTTACAAAATGGACGGTCGCACCGCTGACCTTTACGCCGTAAGCAAGCGCCGCCTCGTGAACCTTAAGTCCCCAAAAGCCTTTGCCGCAAAACGACGGTATCAGCGACGGATGAACATTTATAATTCTGTCTTTATAGCGTGATGTGAAATTTGCGCTGAGTATGCTCATAAATCCCGCAAGAACTATTATTTCTATCCCGTTTGAGTCAAGAAGCTGAATAATCCTGTCCTCAAACTCAGCAACATCTGTACATTCGCTCTTTAAGACGGTGGCGGTCTTGATATTTGCGTTTTGCGCCCGTGTCAGCGCATAGGCGTTTTTGTTATTGGAAATTACAAGAGATATCTCGCCGCTCTTTATAATTCCCGCGTTCTGTGCGTCTATCAGTGCCTGAAGATTGGTGCCTCCGCCTGAGACAAGAACCGCTATCTTTACACGGCTCAGCATAATACGACACCCTCATCGGATTTGATAATTTCGCCGAGCACATATGCATCCTCGCCGTTCTGACGGAGAATTTCAAGTGCTTTGTCAGCGTCCTCTTTTGCTACGATAACGCTCATTCCGACGCCCATATTATATGTATTGAACATATCCCTTTCGCTGATGTTGCCGTGCTCTGCAATAAGTTTGAATATGGGAAGAACTCTTACATCGCTCTTTTTAATCTTTGCGCCATATCCCTCGGGAATGCTTCTCGGTATATTCTCGTAAAAGCCGCCGCCCGTAATATGCGACACGCCCTTAACCTTAACAGCCTCAAAGAGCTTGAGCATCGGCTTTACATAAATCTTTGTAGGAGTGAGAAGAGTCTCACCGAGGCCCTTGCCGCCAAGCTCTGCCATAGGAGTCTTAAGATCGGCATTCTCAATGTCAAACACCTTGCGCACAAGAGAAAATCCGTTGGAATGCACTCCGCTTGAAGGAAGCGCTATAATCACATCAGACTCGCATATCGAGTTTTTGTCAAGCACCTTGGACTTGTCAACAACACCCACGGAAAATCCCGCAAGGTCGTACTCGTCAACAGGATAAAAGCCCGGCATCTCCGCCGTCTCGCCGCCGATAAGCGCCGCACCTGCCTGAACGCATCCCTCGCAAACTCCCTTTACTATATCCGCAATCCTCTCGGGATAGTTCTTGCCGCATGCGATATAGTCAAGGAAAAACAGAGGCTTTGCTCCGCAGCAGATAATATCGTTTACACACATCGCAACACAGTCAATGCCGACAGTGTCATGCTTGTCCATAAGGAATGCAATCTTAAGCTTTGTTCCCACGCCGTCGGTTCCGCTGACCAAAACCGGTTTTGTGATTCCCTCAAGGTCAAGCTCGAAAAGTCCGCCGAAACCGCCGATATCCGTATCGGCGCCCTTTATTACCGTCTTCATAATATGCGCCTTCATCAGTTCAACGGCTTTATATCCCGCTGTTATGTCAACGCCTGCCTGTTTGTAGCTTTCAGACTGAGAATTCTTCATATTATTTATCTCCTTCAAATGTTATCTTCTCGGATATTTTTTTATTGTATTTATTTTCAATTTTTACAGGTGGTTTTGTCGGATATTTTCCGTCGAAGCACGCAGTACAGTACCCCTTGCAAGTTCCGCTCTCGCCGAGTTTTGTTACATCTTCAAGTCTGAGATATCCGAGGGTATCGCACCCCGTTATCTTGGCAATCTCCTCAACTGTATGGCTGCATGCAATCAATGAGTCCTTGGAGTCTATATCAGTTCCGTAATAGCACGGATTAAGGAACGGAGGCGCAGATGAACGCAGATGAACCTCTGTTGCTCCCGCGTTGCGAAGCAGTCTTACTATCCTTGCACAGGTTGTGCCTCTTACAATGGAGTCATCGACAAGCACAACTCTCTTACCCTTAACCGTACTGCTGACAGGATTAAGCTTTATCTTTACTTTATCCTCTCTTACACTCTGTCCCGGAGCAATAAACGTTCTGCCTATGTATTTGTTCTTTATAAGTCCTATTCCGTAAGGAATTCCCGATTCATTTGCATATCCGATAGCCGCATCAAGTCCTGAGTCCGGGACTCCGACAACAACATCCGCCTCAACCGGATGCGCCTTTGCCAAAAGTGCGCCTGCTCTCTTTCTCGCCTCGTGTACAGAGCATCCGCAAATGACAGAGTCGGGGCGTGCGGTATAAACATATTCAAAAACGCACAGCGCCTCGGGATATTTTCCGCAATGCTCCTTTATGGATTTTATTCCCTCATCAGAAAATACAAGTATTTCTCCCGGCTCAAGCTCTCTTATAAATGTTGCTCCCACAGAATCAAGCGCACAGGTCTCGCTGGCAATTACATACTGTCCGTTATCGCACTGACCGTAGCAGAGAGGGTGCAGTCCATGCGGATCTCTTACCGCTATCATTTTTCTCGGAGACATAAGAAGCATACAGTATCCGCCGTCAAGCTTATCCATTGCACGGCTCACAGCCTCCTCGATAGAAGAAGAGGAAATTCTCTCCTTTGTTATAACATAAGATATTACCTCCGCATCGCTCGATGTATGGAATATCATGCCCTGCATCTCAAGCTCATGTTTGATTTCATCCGCATTCACAAGGGTTCCCGCTGTCGCAATTGCAAGTCTGCCCTTTACATGATTTACCACAATCGGCTCAGCGTTTATTCTCTCCTTTGTATTGAGAGTTCCGTATCTTACATGGCCGAGCGCCATATTTCCGAGTCCGAGTCTGTCAAGTGTCGTCGCATCAAAAACCTCATTTACAAGCCCCGAATCCTTATAAGTCTTAAACACTCCGCTGTCATTAACCACAATTCCCGCACTTTCCTGCCCTCTGTGCTGAAGAGCATAAAGGCCGTAATAAACGCTTGAGGCAACATTTGCCTTTTCCTTGCCAACTATTCCAAATATTCCCATATAATTACCCCGAATGTGTTTAATAATTATTTATTGTATTTTTCTTCTATTTCTCTGTTTTTCTGAAGAACTTTTTCTTTGCCGGCAATTCTGCCCTTGATAAGCTGTGCCTTCAAATTTTCATCCCCGAGGGCAAGTATCTGGCACGCAAGATGAGCGGCATTTGCGGCGCCGTCAATCGCAACCGTCGCCACAGGGATGCCTGAGGGCATCTGTACCGTAGCAAGAAGGGCGTCCATACCGCCGGTATTCTTGCACGAAACGGGAATACCTATTACGGGAACAACGGTATTTGCCGCAACGGCGCCCGCAAGGTGCGCTGCCATTCCCGCAGCACAAATGAACACGCCTATTCCCCTCGCTTCCGCCTCCTTGACATATGCGCCGGTCTGCTCCGGGGTTCTGTGTGCGGAATACACGTGAACCTCAAAGGGAACGCCGTACTCTTTAAGAACGTTAATACCCTTTTCCACAATCGGAAGGTCGCTGTCGCTACCCATCAAAATTGCAACTTTTTTCATCAATTTATACCTCACAAAAAAATAAAATACAAATAAATTTTTCTTATGTCAAAGCTTAAAATCAGACAAAAATACCCTCTTTATGAAGCAAAAAATCGTTGCCGGCACAACAAAAAGGGCAGTTTTAATAATATATCAAAAAAGAGAAATATACGAGAATATATCTTTGTCACCCAAAGGTGAATACTTTATGATATCTTATAAAAACTGCCCAGACGGTCGACATACGGCATATTCTCTTGCTCCCATGCGGTTAATCCCGCAATCCGTCAGTTACAAAAGTGCCGCTGATTTTTTCAGCGTATATATTTTAGCATGAATATATATATTTTGTCAATATTTTTTGATAAAACAAATACGGCGGAGAAAAAAATATTTTTGTTGTTTTTTCACAAATTCCACATTTTAAAAACTTACGCCTCCGACACGCAAAGTCTTTGGCGAAGCTGTTCAAGAAAATACTGTGCCGCCTTTGAAAAAACCTGATACTTTTTCCATACAACATCAACTGCAACTTCAAGCGGAGGATTAAGGGGTCTGAATACAAGATCGCTCTCTTCGGTTATATTGACAAGGCGGTCAAGGCAAAGAACACAGCCCGTATTGTTTTGTGCAAAATAGCATGCATTGTGCAGAAGGTTGTATGTTCCTATAACATTGATGTTCGGGACATTTTTGTACCACTCGGTAAGCGCGCTCTGCGGCAGAGAATGCCTTGACTGAATAATATTAATTCCCTCTAAGTCCTCGGGAGAGACCGACTCTTTTTTGGAAAGAGGATGGTCTTTTCGCATCATGAGTCCCCAGCGGTCTTTGTAAGACAGGCGCAGGCTTTCGTATTTTGAGAGGTCTGCCGGCTGCATGAGAAGTCCGAAGTCAATAAGCCCTTTATCAAGCTTTTCACAAACATCCGCAATATCGCCGCTGTACAGATGTACCTTGACATTCGGATACACCGCCCTCATATCACGGACAATATCCGCCAAAACAGACATTGCACGGCTCTCGCCGCCGCCAATGTATATATCCCCCGTCACATCATCCGAAATATTGAGCCACTCGCTCTGCGCTTTTTCATAAAGTGAGACTATCTCCTCCGCGCGCTTGCGCAACAGGACTCCCGCATCCGTCAGGAGCATTTTTCTGCCTTTGCGTATAAAGAGAGGCTGTCCTACCTCCCTTTCCATATTCTGAATCTGCCTTGTAAGGCTCGGCTGTGTAATAAAAAGATATTCCGCCGCTTTTGATATATTCTCTTCCCTTGCCACTGCAAGGAAATACCTGAATTCTCTGATTTCCATAATAATCTCCGCAGTTTTTCTTTCATTATAGCACAGCGAAGTGGGAGTGTCAAATTATTCTTTAAAACTATACTAACCTATACAAAATAGGCATTTGACATACTTTGCACATAAGACTATAATACAGGTGTAAGAATTTTATAGGAGAATGCTATGAATACAGAATTGTTCCGTGAAAAGATGGCAAGAGGCGAGCGTGTCGTATTCGGCTCCCAAGAGCATTTGCAGATGAGCCGATTTTCAGAAAAAGCACGAAAAATCACTTTTAAAATCAACAGAAAATACGCAAGTGCACAGAAAATAAGAAAGCTTTTCTCAAAGCTGACCGAGCAAAAAACAGATGAGAGTTTCAGACTGTTCCCACCGTTTTACACGGACTGCGGAAAAAACATCAGTGTCGGAAAAAATGTATTTATAAATTCCGGGTGCTGTTTTCAGGACCAGGGAGGTATCGAGATAGGCGACGGCACATTTATCGGTCAGCAGGTGGTCATAACGACGATAAACCATGACTTTACCCCGAAGAAGCGAGGCGATATGTTCCCTCGTGCGGTGAAAATCGGCAAAGGCGTTTGGATAGGAGCAAATGTCACAATCTGCCCCGGTGTGGTGATAGGAGACAATGCCGTAATTGCGGCAGGGGCGGTAGTCACAAAAAATGTCGAGGCGGACAGCGTTGTTGCGGGAGTGCCGGCAAGGAAAATAAAGAATATTTTTAAGGAGAAAGATGCATGAGACGAGTTATAACGTTAATATGTGCTTTGTGCCTGTTATTATCCTTTTCGGCATGTGCAAACGGCGGTTTTGAACCGTCGGAAACGGATGGTAAAACTGAGGAAGAGGACTCTGATAAAGCACCGACAACGAGTCCCGATGATGATGAAGAAAACTCCGCGGGGAGCAATGAAGAGGACGAAGAGACGAATGGGAACGGAGACAGTGTTGAAAACACGGAGGAAAATGCGGCGGTGATATATATCTATATAAACGGACAGAGAGCACAAATCGAACTTGTAAACAACTCTGCGACAAAAGCACTTACCGAAATATTAAAGAAGGGTGATATAACTTACACTGCAAACGACTACGGAAATTTTGAAAAAGTCGGCAGTTTAGGACACACGCTCCCCACCGAAAATGCTCAGATTACGGCAGAGCCGGGAGATGTGATTTTATATTCATCAAACCAAATAGTAATTTTCTACGGCAACAACTCATGGTCATACACAAGACTCGGAAAAATAAACGGTCTGACGGAGAACGAGCTGCGCGAGCTGCTCTGTGCGGGAGACGGAAGTGTACAAATAACTTTAAGCTTGAAATAAAAACAGACGGTTTTACCGGAAAACACACAAAAAATATTAAGGAGGACATCATGTTAGGAAATTTTAAATATTCAAATCACACAAAACTGTATTTCGGAGACAACTCGCTCGCTTATCTTCATGGTGAGTTAGAGAAATACGGAAAAAATGTTGCGCTGGTTTACGGAGGCGGCTCAATAAAGAAAAACGGCATTTATGATGACATATGCAAAATCTTAAATGACAGCGGAAAAAATGTAGCGGAAATCGGCGGTGTTATGCCAAACCCTACACTTGCAAAGCTCCGTGAGGGTATAAAGATTGCCCGAGAACATAACGCCGACTTTATACTCGCTGTTGGAGGCGGCTCGGTATGCGACTACTCCAAAGCGCTCGCCGTGTCGGTATACTGCGAAGAAGACCCGTGGGAAAAATACTTTATACGCTTTGAGGAGCCTGAGTGCAAAATAATCCCTGTAGGGTGTGTGCTGACAATGGCAGGAACAGGCTCGGAGATGAACGCCGGCTCGGTAATTACAAATCAACAGACAAAACAAAAGATAGGTCATGTGTTTTCTGATGAACACATTATGCCGAGATTTTCCATACTGAATCCCCTCTACACCATGACGCTCCCGCACTACCAGATGGTATCCGGAATATACGATATTTTTAATCACATCTGTGAGCAGTATTTTTCGGGAGAAGACGATAACACAAGCGACTGGATTGCGGAAGGACTGATGCGTTCGCTTATTCATTCAAGCCTTATTGCAAACAAAAATCCTCAAAACTACGAAGCAAGAAGCAATATTATGTGGACTGCTACATGGGCGCTTAATACTCTCATTGCCTGCGGAAAGTCCACAGACTGGATGGTGCATATGCTCGGTCAGGCGGTAGGCGGAATGACAAACGCAACGCACGGTATGACACTTTCTGCCGTTTCAATGGCTTATTACCGTCATATACTTCCGTTCGGAGTAAAAAAATTCGCCCGCTTTGCGGTTAATGTGTGGGGAGTAAATCCCGACGGAAAAACCGATATGCAGACAGCAGGAGAGGGACTCTCCATGATGGAAAAATGGATGAGAGAACTCGGACTTGTAATGAATATATCAGAGCTTGGCGTAAGCGAGGATATGCTGAAGTCTCTTACGGATGTTACTCTGATAATGGACGGCGGCTATAAAAAACTTGACCGTGACGAAATAACTGAAATTTTCAGAGAGAGCTTATAAAACAAACCGCAATATCACATTGTATCAATATAAAACTTTGGTTACATGATATAATAAATTTTGCAAAGATATAATATTTTTTCCTCTACAGCGGGGTGTTTGTTTTTTAAACACACAAATACTCCGAAATAATGGTTACATGCCAAAATATAAAAAATTCATTTACGAGAGGTAACATTATGAAAAAGACAAAATCAATTTCTCTGCTCTTTTATGCCGTCTCAATACTTTTAATGTTGGCGGCACTGCTGAGTTTTGCCCTTAACCGTGAAAGTGCTGTTGCAATCATTTTCCTGTGCCTCGGCTCATCCTTTCTTTGCCTCGGCTCATTTTTCAAAAGAAAAGAGCAAGAGAGTAAAAAAGAAGATGACGAGAAGAAGGACTGATTTTTTCAACATAAATTCAAAATACCGTATGCACATGGCAGACGGTATTTTTATTAATATCGGTTTTACTTTGCACTAAGTTCTGTTGCAAATGCAGTTTTAAATAATGTGAGCCGCCACTTTTTGCGACGGGAGTAATTTTGCCAAAACGGAATACGCCGCACTTTGACTTATGACATAGCTCTGTCCTTTTCAAAAAATGCGCAAAGCTCCGCTTCTGAGATAAAATATATCTTTTGCGGGGAAAGCGGAGGTCGGTATGAGCTGAACACACCGTCATCAAGTCCGCGCACGGTATTCGGCTTGCCTCGGTAGACCACTAAATTAATTATACCCTTTTGTACTGTCGGCTTGCACAGTACCTTTTTTACTTTAGAGGGATGGGTAAGACCGCCGAACAAATACATGAACTCTGCCGCAACACTTCCGTCCTCATTCAGAAATATATTTTGATATTTCGAAAATTTCTTAGACAGAAGGTATACAAAGTATCTGCCCTCAGGCGACTCTTGCCGATATAAATCAAATGCACGGTTAGTCTCTGTAAGTGACGCATTATCGGATAAAATGTCCTTGATTTTCATAAATACATTCTCCTTTGCCGCTTCATTTCAATAGATTTTATTTTCCTTAAAACATGTAATCGGAGCACGGTATTATCTTTATCAGAGAGTTCTGTGTATTTGTCTATATTGTACTATAAAGCTAAATAAAAGTCAAGTCTTTTTGTCTGTTTTTGAAAGTGATGTTCATTTTATAAGGTCATAATATGCTTGTTTTTCCTTTTATAAGCTGATAATATATGCTTTTCTATTGCATTTATTTTCAGTGTCTGATATACTGTATTCACAGTCAAAATCAAGTTGCGTATATTATCTTTGCGCACGGGATCGGAGGATAAATCATGGCTGAAAAAGAAATAACCGAAAAGCTAATCACACAGTTCGGAATAAATACAGATATAAATTGCCCGCTCTCCGAGTATCCGCGCCCCCAGCTCGTGCGGGACTCGTACTTCTGCCTCAACGGAAAGTGGGATTATTCAATAACACCGATGAGCCTTGACACACCTGTTTATGAGGGTAAAATATTGGTGCCGTTTTCGCCCGAAACAATTTTGAGCGGCGTTGAGCGCATACTTATGCCTGACGAATTTTTGTATTACAGAAGATATTTTTCAATTCCCGAAAAATTCAACCGAGGAAGAATTATACTCAATTTCGGTGCGGTAGATTACGAATGTTGCGTTTTTCTGAACGGCAATGCAGTCGGAGAGCACTGTGGCGGATACTATCCTTTCTGTTTTGACATTACACCGTTTCTTATCGACGGGGAAAACGAACTCGTCGTCAAGGTAAGCGATCCCACCGACACTCGCCCCATCTCTCACGGAAAGCAAAAGCTGAGCCGAGGCGGTATTTTCTATACTCCGCAGTCAGGAATATGGCAGAGTGTATGGATTGAAAGCGTGCCCAAAAATTATATCACTTCCCTTTTTATTACACCGAACATTGACCAAGACGAGGTCAAGATACACATAAAAAGCAACACGGGGTGCCACATAGGCGGAACAGTCAAAGTGCTTGACGGCGAGAATATACTCTGTGAGGGTGAAGCGACAGACGGCATATGCATATTAAAGCTTAAAAATTATGAGCTTTGGTCTCCGGAAAACCCAAAGCTTTACGGTCTTGAAATTACGGTTGGAGAAGATACTGTTTTATCATATTTCGGAATGAGAAAATTTTCTGTCGGGAAAGACTCAAACGGTGTGCCACGCATAATGTTAAACAACAAACCGTATTTTCACAACGGTCTTCTCGATCAGGGATATTGGCCTGACGGTCTGTACACTTCCCCGTCTGACGAGGCGATGATATTTGACATCAAAGAGGCAAAAAGTCTTGGATTCAATATGCTCCGCAAGCACATAAAAATCGAGCCTATGCGGTGGTATTATCACTGCGACAGGCTCGGCATGCTCGTATGGCAGGATATGGTAAACGGAGGTATGGGCGCAAATATCCTCTCTAACTGCATAAGGGGATTTCTCGGCATTCCGACCGACGACAAAAATTACAGCCGCCACGGGCGTGAGGACGCTGACGGAAGAGAGGAATATTATAAGGACACCGAGAGGACAGTCCTCACGCTTTACAACTGTGTTTCAGTCGCCGTGTGGGTACCTTTCAACGAATCGTGGGGACAGTTTGACGCTCTGGCGGTCACGGATTTTGTGCGCTCCTTAGACAGCACCCGCCCGATCGACCATGCAAGCGGGTGGCATGACATGGGCGGAGGTGATTTTAAATCGCTGCACATCTACTTTACCCCGATATCAATTCCGAAAAAGGACAAGCACGGACGGACTGTTGTGCTCTCGGAATTCGGAGGTTACTCGGCCGGTATCGAAGGTCATGTTTTCAACAAATCGAAAAGCTTCGGTTACCGCAAATTCAAGGATACATTATCCCTTGAAAAGGCGTATCACAAACTTTACGAAAAGAAAATTATCCCCCTTATTTCAAAAGGTCTTTCCGCCGCGGTTTATACCCAACTTTCGGATGTTGAAGACGAGATAAACGGTCTTTACACCTACGACAGAAAAGTATTAAAACTCGATAAGGAGAAACTGAGAGAGTTAAATTCGAAAATAAAGCTTTGATTTTTATGGTCTGTGTGATTTTCGAGTTTAAAGTTTCTGATACTTTAATTCCATAAAATATATCTTGCTAAAACAAAAAGTGATCGAACCTTCGTCATATAATGTCAATTCCGACATCTGCAAAAAGTTCAATCACTTTTTTGTTTTATGCGGTTTTACGGATTTATAATCTCCTCAAGCGCATAATACTGCGTTTTCATGCCGTGAGATCTGTAAAAGGAAATTGCGGCGTCATTGCCCTCGTACACATGGAGTGTGAGATTATGCGCACCTATATCTTTTGCAAACTGCCTCACATACTCAAACAGTGCGCTTCCCACACCGGATTTACGCATATTTGAATCGACACAGAGGTCATCAAGGTAAAGCGTGGTTAAACTGCGTCTTGCGCCGCCGCCCTCTTTAATAATACGCAAGAAAGCGTAACCGCATACAGCACCGTCACACTCACAAACAAAAACAGGAGAGCTCTCACAGTTTATTATCCCGGCTAACTCCTCGGCAGTATACTTTGCCCCGCCGTTTTCAAAAATATCAGGGCGGATATCAGCATGAACACCGCATACCTGAACCAGAAGCTCCGAAATTTTGCCGATATCATTCTCCGTTGCCCGTCTTATATTCTTTTCCACAACATACACCTCCATATCTTTTCAAAAATTATACAGAAAAAATTTGAAAACACGCCTGAAAACCTTGAAATCAAGACTTTCAGGCGTGTTCTGGCACCCGCAACAGGAATCGAACCTGTAACTAACCCTTAGGAGGGGTTTATTATA
>CALWTU010000014.1 GCA_944384515.1 uncultured Clostridia bacterium | reverse complement strand
TTTATACAGAGCATTCCTTGTGGACGTTCCCGTATCCGAGGCAGAGTACAATAACTTTAACAAACTTCTCGATGAGAGCGGTGTTTCCGGAGTTCTTCCTCTTACATATATATCAAAGAGTTACACACAACTTCGTGAGGTTCTTGCAGAGCTTTATACAGATAACAGCGAAGCATATCTTCTTGAAATGTACAATCTCATTCTTGTATCAAGACTTGACAAGACGAGTTATACATACGAAGCTCTTATGCTCCAGATAGAAGATGCGAGAGCACAGATTAATGCTGCAACAGAAGCCAAGAAAGATGAGCTTGAGTCAAATACCAACCTCACTGAGTATTCCTGGACTGGTAACCAGATCAATGTGGATTTCCAGGACGGTAAGATGCCATATAAGTTCAATCACTCAGATCAGTCTACAGGTAATAATACCGGTACACACTGGGAGATCGTAACTGAGCTTACAGGTAATAAATATCTTGCTTTGATCTACGGTGACAGAGATCACGGAGGTTCATTGGCTAAGAACGGATATGTAGACATCGGTGTAGGTGACTCTACAAAGGGTTATGTATTTGAGTTTGACATAATGCAGAATGAAAACCTTGACCAGGTTACATTCAGCTGTACAGAGTGGGGACTTACAACAAACGCCCGTGTATCCGCAACATTCTTCAGAGTAGGAAGCGGTAATGTTTACGACAACACCGGCGCAGTTATCGCTGAAAATGTTGTAGTACCGTATAAGTGGACACACATTATAATGGTATACAATCCTGAGCCCACTAAGACTGTTGAAATTTATGTAAACTACGAGTTTATCGCAGAGTATGAGTATTCTGCTGCCGAGCCGTTTAAACTTGAGTTCATCCGTGTTCATTGCGGAGCAAACAAGAGACATGTATATCTTGATAATCTTACCGGATATATGGGAACAAGTTTCCGTACAGTTGACAGATTCGAGACAATGACAGAAGATGAGCAGTTTGTTTACTATGTAAATTACTTCACAAAACCCACACAGGATCCTATCAACAGAAATATAGCTTACAACAAGGCTAAACTTCTTGTAGATAACTACAGAGACAAAGAAGAGTACAAAGAGTATGTTGAGGCGTTTGATAATTTCGATTATACAAACGACGTACTCCGCCCCGCACAGGAGCAGAACTATAAGACACTCAAAGAGATGGTTGATCAGTTGCTTCTTGAACCCGTAACAACGGAAAACTCCGCTGTAAAACAGACTCAGCTCGATAACATCAACAGTTTCATCCTTGCAAACTCTCAGTATATTAATCAGGGATCTGATGATTTTACTCTTCTTATGGAAAAGGTTAAGGAGACCGAGCAGGAAATTTACAAACGAGCAAATCTTGTAGAATTCACATCTGCTATAAACAAGTTTAAGAGAGCGACAACTTATGCTTCTCTTACAAGACACAGCGAAGAGGCTAAGATTTATTTTGAACTTCTTGAGCTTTCAAATCCTCTTAACTATGAGCACTTCAAGGATGACCCGGCAATAGTTAAACTTGAGACAGAGCTTGGAATGAGTGTTATTGATTACTATAACAGCATCGAGAGCATTATTCAGCCCGTACTCAAGTATGAGAACTCAAAGAGAGTAGTTGAAAGTATGAATTATATCCTCAACATGGACGGATATGAGGCTACAGAAGAGTTCTGGCAGGCAAACTTTGATTACATCAATAAGTATGTTGTAATTGTGCGCAACATAGTTAACAACAATCTTTACGATACTGAGTATGAGGGTGTAGCCAAGGCAGTTGAAAGCTTCAGATTGATTGATAAATACTTCTATGATCTTCTTCAGTTAAATCATATTGAAAAGCTTAACGAGCAGCTTGATAAATATCCTCTTACCGATTCATATATAGCAAAGCTCGGTATTTGCACATATGTTGAAAAGTATCTTGAAAATAATGATATTGATGAGTCGCTTCCGCAGATTCAGGAAATCATCAGAAAGCTTGAGATATACAAGGCAGAGGTTAAACTTCACGAGAGCGAGTATGCTCATATTCTTGAGCAGAACACAGTATTCTTTATTGAGACAGTAAAGAAGATGGATGCGACAGAGAAGTATACTGAGCTTCGTGCACTTTATGAAGAGGCTATCAAGTATTACTTTGCGATGAACGTTGATTCTGATGAAGCAAAGGCAGCAATTGCGACATTTGCACAGTATGAAAAAGAGCTTAACCTCATTAAATCCTCAAGCGAGAGCTTTATTGCAGCTGCAAATAAACTCAGCAGCGCCAAGACAGAACAGCAGCTTTACCGTCTTCTTGTAGAGTGCTATCAGTATGTTTCAAATGTAACAGAAGAGATTGACGGAGTAAAGGCAGCTCTTGAGATTTACAATACAAAGCTTAACGAGTATGAGACGGGTGTAGACACAGTTAACGGTGAGATTTCACAGATTAACGATGTTGTATGCTCCGTAAGAGCAAACAGTATAGCACAGATTGTACTGTCAGCTATCAAAAATCTATTTTCAAGATAAGGGAGGAGAAGAATAATGAAGAATAAATTTTCTAAAATAATTTCATCACTGCTTATTGTAGCCTTCCTTATTTCCAGCCTTTCGGTCTTCGCTTTTGCAAGCGAAGACCTGGCAGAGGGCGAAACAGATACATCCAATCTTCTTGTTCTGTATAACAGAAACTTTGAAGAGGGATGGGATGTTGACAACGGTATGAAGGTTTCTAACAAAGGTCACAACTTTACAATAGATAAAGAAGAGACTACCGATTACAGTTATAACTACTTCACACGTTTTGAAGCGACAACAAATTCCGACGGATATGCAGAGTTTAACTTTGGTGTAGATGTTGCCAAAGAGGCTAAGACATTTATTGACATATCAATAAAGCTTGACGATATAGGCGATGTCGGAAAGATTATGTATGCTAAGACAGGTTCGGCTCAGAGCATAGATCTGTTGAGTATTGAGGGCGGACATCTTTATGCAATGCCTTCAAACGGCAGAATAGATCTCGGCGCACTGTCAAACGATTGGACTCACGTTTCACTTGCAATGGACTGGGAGCAGGAGAACTTCACCTGCGTTATCAGTCTGAGTGCTGACGGAGTAAACTATTCAGATATTGATACTGTTTCATTCCCCCTTACACAGGCAGGAGATAAAGGTCTCAAATACATCCGTATCGGCTTACCTTCAACAACCGGTACTGCCGGCGCTGAAAGAAACGGCATGAGCTTCTGCGTTGATAACTTCAGAGTATATCAGGGTGTTACAGGCAGAGTAAATGACATTTCAAATCAGGCTAAATACGGTGTAGGATCAAAGATTAATACTCTTGCAGATAAGACAATTGCAATTGATAAGGGTGCCGGAGTTAAGACAACGGCACAGGTTCTTGAAGAGTCTCTTTGCTTGAAGCTTGGCGTTGAATACGCTCTCTTCAAAAATGAAAGACGTCCTATCTATGACGGAACATACGGAGCTCCGATGATTTCTGAGAAGGGAAATATAATGATTCCCCTTGAGATACTTCTCTCATACATGGGACTTCCTTACTACGTTCATCCCGACAACGAGTCATTTGATATTACCACAGGTACAACAGCAACATATATTACTGCCGGCCGTGACGTAGCGACGGTAGGAGATACACGTATTCCTCTTGCCGAGGCTCCCGGATTTGCGAGCAGCCCGGACGGAACAAGCAAGTATCTTGTAATTGCTATGGAAGACATCGAGGCGCTGTTCCCCGGATGGCTTGTGGCATATGATGACATGGGTCTTATAGTTATCTATGAGGATGTTACTCCGGATAACAAAGAGGACAACGAGGACATCGTCAGCAGAGATAAGAACCTTAGCACCATGGTAGACCTTATGAAGAAGTTCGTATTCGATGTTAAGACATCCGACAAACTTCAGGACGCTTACAACAGCACAGGCAGCATGGTATACGAGGATGTTAAAAAGTACACAAACGATTTCCAGCATCCCTATATTATAGCAAACCAGGATATATTTGATAAACTCAAGGCTTATTATAACCTCGCAGAGGGTGCAGAAGGTTACAATGCCGAGGTAGCAGAATATATCACAAAATTAGTTACATCCGCAATTAATGAATATACAGAGAGAGCAGATGTTGATACAAACGGCGTATATCAGGGAATAAAAGACGGTATGGTTCCGGTTAACCCCTA
This sequence comes from uncultured Clostridia bacterium, assembly GCA_944384515.1. Taxonomy (GTDB): domain Bacteria; phylum Bacillota; class Clostridia; order Oscillospirales; family CAG-272; genus UBA1740. The sequence goes on along the minus strand of CALWTU010000014.1, from coordinate 30,509 downwards.
CAAAGACGGTAAGAACCCTGATCCTACAATTCCCGAAGATACAACAATCGCTGATACAGGAGACGGATACGATCCTGTAAGCGGACAGCTTCAGGTTGCTTACGAGAACGCAAGCATTCTTCCTACTATCGCTATGGCGTATAATATCACAGGCAATGAGAATCTTCTCAGATTTGCATATGACTGGATGATAGCTATGTCAGCATGGGATCACTGGGGCCCCGGTTACTTTGTAAATACAGCCGAGACAGCAGCTGCAATGGCAATTGCTTACGACTGGCTTTACAACGGTATGGTAAGTCTTGACCTTGATACAGCACCTATCGCCGATGCAATTTATAAGAACGGTATTCATGATGGATATGTTTCTTCTACAGGTTCATCATGCGAGCATCCGAGAAACTTCGGTGATCAGAGCAGCTATAACACAAGCACAACAAACATCAATGCAGTCGGCTCAGCAGGAATGATTCTTGCGACCCTTGCTACATTTGATTATCTCTCACTTGAAGCAAACACTTCTATGATGCAGGAAGCTATATACCTTGTAGGTGATAACCTTACAAATCTCGGACTTTACGGTCTTGATCAGTATGCACCGGACGGATCATACATTGAGTCTCCCACATACTGGGTATACGGAACAAACTACCTCTTCAGAATGATTATGGGTCTTATCTCCTCAACTGGAAAAGACTACGGTTATATGGACGCATGGGGACTTGACAAGACTTGCTACTATGCAATTTACATTGAGTCATCCGACGGATTTATCTGGAACTACCATGACGGCGGTTCAGACGGTTGGACAACAGGTGAGCTTGCATCTATGGATACATCCGTGTTCTCATTTGTAGGTCAGTATTACGGCGATAAGGATCTTGTATCTCTTCGTCAGAAGCACCTTAAGGACGGCAGGAGCGTTACAGTATTCGACCTGATCTTCTATCCTTTTGACGGATACAATGAGAAGGTAGAGCTTCCTCTTGACTATGAGATGGAAGGCATTGAAGCATATGTTTCAAGATCAGATTGGGAGAGTGGCGCAATGTACACCGGTATCATGGGTGGACAGAACAACTGCAGCCACGGACAGATAGATTCAGGAAACTTTATTTACTACAATAAGGGCATTTCCTGGATTATGGATCTCGGTTCTGAGAACTACAATGTATACGATTATTTCGGATCATCAAGATATAAATATTACAGAGTAACTTCCGAGGGACAGAACGTTGTTGTTATGACATCAGAACCTGCAGATCTTGCATACGGTCAGTATTCAGATTCTTCGGGTGAAATTGTAAACACTTATGTCAACGAGCACGGTACATATGCTATCCTCGATAACACAGAGGTTTATCTGAACTTTGTTTCTCACGCAAGACGCGGTCTGCTTGTTACAAATGACAGAGAGACTGTTGTAATTCAGGATGAGATGTCATTTACAAAGATTCAGACAGTTTACTGGGTTGCTCATACAGCTGCAAAGATTGAGCTTGACGAGTCAGAGAAGGTTGCATATCTTACAGCTATGGGTCCTGACGGTCAGGAATATACACTCAGAGCTTCTCTTGTTACAAATACAAAGTCATTTAAGTTTACTATTCTTCAGGCAGAGGGTCAGCTTCTTTCAAGTACAAACAGCAAGGGCTATTCAGAGTCAATGGGCGGTCAGCCTGAGTACGGCCGTAACGGCATTCAGAGACTGGCAGTACAGGGCGATACAGCACTTTCATTCAACGTTTCTGTTGTATTTGAGATAGTAGAATCAAAAGATGACACAAAGCCCGTAGGATACAAGTGGACTACAATGAACATGTGGGATCCTACTGCAAAAGAGGATACAACTGATACTGAGAATCAAGTTAGAGATAAGGCAGAGCAGATTAATATCAGAACCGCTACCAATAAAGCTAAGACTATTCTTGAGGATAAGCTCTCAGCGTTCTCTACTAAGCTTTCAGACCTTTATAAGGCACTTACTCTTGTAGAGTACACTCTCAAGACATTCACTCCCGAGAACCTTGATACAGCACTTTCACTTTCTTATAGTGAGTATCTTGACTGCAAGGATATTTACGATGATTATCTTGCATATATGAATAAGATTGCAGGAGATTCGTACAACATGGTGCTCAAGATACACGGTACACCGGTTGAGGCGCCTGCTACAGGTCAGTAAAATTTAAAATAAACTTTGAAAATTTATCTGTGCTATTCTGACAGAAAGCCTTGATGATTTTTAAAAGTTAAAACGAAACGGAGGTCTGAGGGGTAACTCTTATTCCTCCGTTTTTATGTAACGATAGGGGCTGCCACTCACGCATTTTTTATGCATTTGCGACAGCCCCTTACTATTTGCAATTTACAAAACGGATTGCTTAAGGCAAAAACAAGTATATTTGTATATGGTTTGCTGATTTATAAACAAAAGCAAAAAGCAATTTTAACCTGAAAAATTAAAATATTTTTTACATTTTTATTGACATCTGTCATATATTGTGATAAAATGATACATATAATATTAATAATTATAAAAATAAAATATTTATACTTTTTATAGATTTAAAATACATAAGGAGATGGGAGTATGCCCGAAATTAAGTACGAGATTATTAGCACAATCGGTGTTGTCAGCGAAGGTAAAAACGGCTGGAATAAAGAACTTAAACTCATTAAATGGAATGACAGAGAGCCTGTTTATGATATTCGTACTTGGTCGCCTGATAATGAGAAACTCGGTAAGGGTGTGACTATTACTGTTGAGGAAGCAAAGGTTCTCAGAGATCTTTTGAACGGTCTTGATCTTGGCTGATTTTGGTTGCAAAGCGCTGTTTGCTTCTTTGTAAAGTCCTTTCGTGCGCTCTTCGATTAACTTGCGTTTTTGTGGGGAATACCTTAGGTGTTTCCCCTTTTTTGTTGCCGAAAATCAAGAAACCGAGAGGGAAGAGTGCGGATAAATACAAATTTCCCTTAAATTTTTTTAAATGTTTTTAATATCGGTTTATTTGTAGCACCGTGGCTATGTTAACAAACTATTAAATATCGGTAAATATTATTGACATAAAAAAATATGATAGTATAATATTAAGGGTTGAATTTAGGCGGTGATAATATGAGGGAATATAAAATTCGCACACTTGATTTTGGCGGTAGAGTTTTTCATGCCGTAAAACATTATATCAGACGAAATATTGTTTTGACTATTGCCATTTTGCTTGCAATTGTCACAACCTTTTTTGTTCCGATTGACAGAGAATATATAGGTTATTTTGATTTCGGCACGCTGAGCTGTCTTTTTTGTACGCTCGCCGTAGTTGTTGCGCTGAGAAACATAAATTTCTTTGTCTGGCTTGCCAATGTCATTGTCAGAAAATTCAAAAATATGCGCAACATTGTACTTGCGCTCGTTTTCGTTACATATTTCGGCTCAATGATTATGGCAAACGATATGGCTCTCTTGACATTTTTGCCTCTCGGATGGTTTGTTATGGAGTCCTGCGATAACAAAAAATTGCTGGCTTTTACCTTTGTCATGCAGAATATAGCGGCAAATCTCGGAGGAATGCTGACTCCGTTCGGCAATCCGCAAAACCTCTTTATGTTTTCCTATTTTAAAATACCGACGGCAGAGTTCTTTAAAATAATGGCACTGCCTTTTGCAGTTGCATTTATTATGATTTTACTCATCTGCCTCACTGTAAAGCCGGAGCCGGCACAGGTGCAGGGCGAGCCGAAAGAGAAGCCTGCTTTATGGCGTGTTATAGTGTATATGCTCCTCTTTATGCTCTCGGTTATGATAGTCTTCCGTGTTTTTGACTATTATATAGGACTTATCGTAGTAATTGCCGCACTGCTTTTCCTTGATTACAAGGCGCTGCTCAATGTTGACTACGGACTTCTTTTGACTTTCTGCGCATTTTTCGTATTTTCGGGCAATCTTGCACGAATTGATGTTGTCGAGGAGTTTTTGGGCTCGCTTATAGCGAGAGATGCGCTTTTGTTCGGCACTCTCTCATGCCAGTTTATATCAAATGTTCCTTCGGCGGTTCTGCTCTCAAAGTTTACTGATGACTACTCCCGCCTTTTGATTGCGGTGAATATAGGCGGACTCGGCACACCTATTGCGTCTCTTGCGAGCCTGATTACACTTAATACCTATAAGACGGCTTGTCCGCTTCAGGTAAAGAAGTATCTATTTAAGTTTTCTCTGATAAACTTTTCCTTTCTCGCAGTATTGCTCGCTGTCGGATATATCGCCGTCGCAATAATATGAAAAATGGTGTTTAAGTGCAATTTGTTAAAATTTTTTGGTAAATAAATTATATTTTTGGAATAACTTGACAAACCGATAATTATATGTTATACTTATCTCAGAATAAAAACGAATGATACTAAGTCACAGGTAATACTCAGCCGATTGGTTTATGCTGTTTTATCCTTTAAGATGGGGCGGAGCGGTGTCAGTTAGTATATTTCATTTTGACGGCATAACGCTCGCATAAGTAGGTATTCTTGTGCTTTGGGGCTTGTGCCGTTTTGTTTTTATTTTATAAAACAGGGAAATATCTTTACTACAGTTTTGACTTCAAAGTTTATTTCAAAAAATTAAAAGGAGACTGAAGGATGAAAAACACATTTTTGTTATTTTGATCGCACTCGCATTGTTTATAACAGCCTCCTTTGTTACGGTATTCGCATTAGATTCTGAAACCGGCAAAAATGATGATACGCTTGCAGGCACAAATTTTGAGTCGAATGCACAAGTCGAAGGCAGTATCTCAGTAGACGAGAAGTATGTGTTTTATTTTGAGGCACCCGAGCGTGAGTACCCTCAGTTAACAGAGGAGGAGCTTAATGCTCCGACGGATGAGCTGATAGATGCAGTTCTTTCAAGCCCATGTATGCTTGAGTTCACTTATGCAAGTACCCCATATACGGAAAACGGGACATATAAGCGGCTCTCGGAGTCATTTAACGGACTTTCGGAGCTTGAGAGCCGTGAGGACGCACCCTCGCTGATGCTCGAAAAGCTTGCTGAATATAAGGCGGATGAAAGTGCTGTCGAAGATTATTACCTTGTCCGTTTGCTCTCCGAGGATGTTTTCTTCTCCCGCCTTACTGCGGACGAGGCAGAGCTTTTCAGGGAGCTTGCTCAGCGTTAAAATTCTGTATCAGACATAAAATTTCAGGTTAATTAAAGCTCCGAGACTTTTTGAGTCCCGGAGTTTTTTCAGTATTGCCGTGAGACTCGGCATATCTGTTTGAAAGGAGCGCATTTATTTCAATACTATTCCGAAGAATAAAACGAGTATTATCCGAGTTTCCTCAAGTTATAAACAATTATTACCGAGTTTGCACTAAGAGCAAAACCGATATACAAAAAAACGACCGGCAGATACTGATATACGCAAAAATTGCGGTACATCTTATATATCCCGGTCGGTATTTTTTGGTTTAAACTCATCAGGCAAATTTTTAAAAACCGTCTATTCGTCTGACGCAATAAGTCGGTCAATGTTTAAACTTATGCGGCTGATTTTTAAAAATCGCTGATATGGATTATTTGATTTTTCCGTGACGTCACCGCCAGTTGTCGTCATTATCTTTTGTCAGTTTCATGATTGCGGAGCTGATACCCTTTGTTGACTGCTGTTCCTCGTCAAGTTTCAGCGACTCGCTCTCGATAATTTCTGCGTATTCGTTGGAGTCGGTGTTTGCACCTATAAGAGAGGGGGCGAACATGCTCTCAAGCTTTCTCAGAATAAACTTGTCGCCTATTCGCTTTTCGAGCAGGGATATCGCAAAAGCAAAAGTCGGGTTTGAAACATATAAAGACTCTACAAGCGGTTCGGCAAGCTTCTGGTCGGGAATTTCGGACAGCCTCATAACAAGCCGCCCTTTGCCGTTGAAATTCAGTTTTATTCTTCTTGAGTTGGGCATTTCGGGGAAGACAAGTTCAATTTTGAAAATCGGGTTTCTCTCTTCATCCTCAATAGCCTCGCCTATTGCTTTTACAAGATATTTCTCTCCGTTGATATTCAGAACCGTGGTTTTAAATTCATAAAGCCCGACTTCGAACTTGTAGCATATTCCGCCCTCGCAGGATGTAAAAAACAGGCTCTCATGCCGTTTTTCGATTCTTACCGATTCTATTCCCCCTGTAAAATTGTTTTGCATGAGGCGGATAAACAGCGGCAAAATACTGTGGTTGTTTTTTACAAAAGTGTAGGTACCGAGCACCTTCAGCCATTCCGTATCGAACGGCTTCGGATACTTTAATCCCAACCTATATGCCAAGCCACGCAAAGGCTTTTTCGCCTTTACCCAGTGGCGGCGCTTAAAAAAGTGCATTTCATATCCTCTGAGCAAATCGGCATTGTGAAACGGCAAAATTCTGTTTTCAAATGTATCCGTGTTAAGATAACTCTTTATAATTGCAAGGGCAGGGCTCTTTTGCATAAGTTCGTTGTTCTCGGAGTTTATTACAACGACAATGTTGTTTTTCGGGCATATCCAGACATTTTGACCGAGCATTCCGTTAAAGAGGAAGTCGTCTCCCGTGCGGCTGACCCAAAGCTGATAACCGTAGTTGTAGTCTCCCGCTTTGTCCGGGGCATTGCCGTGCATCTTTACGCTATCTTCAACCCACGCACGGCTGAGAATGCGTCTGTTCTCAAACACTCCTTTGTTTAACATCATATAACCGAGCTTTGCCCAGCTCTCAGCGGACAGAAAGAGTCCCCATCCGCCTTTTTCCACGCCCTCGGGACCTTTCTCCCAAAAGAAATTGCTTATATGAAGGGGAGCAAAGAGTCTTGGGGTGAGAAAGTTTACAAGCGACATTCCGGAAATCCTCGTTACGATTTTAGCGAGGATATACGAGTTCATACTGTTGTAAGCAAACATGCTTCCCGGATTAAATGCAAGCTTTGAGGCAAAAAACGCCTCTGTCCAGTTTTCTTCCGTAACAGAGCCCGCCTCGGAAAACATAACTCCAGTTGACATGGTGAGCAGGTGCTTTACCGTGATATTTTTAAATCTCTTATCCCTTGTTTTGTATTCGGGAAACAGGTCGGTAAGATATGTGTTGATACTGAGCCTTCCCTCATCAACCAAAAATCCGATAGCCATTCCCGTAACCGTCTTTGACATGGAGTGAGAGAGATGAAAAATATTCGGGCTGTAACCGGGGGCTGAGCACTCGCATATTATCTCGCCGTCCTTGATAACAAGCATATTATGCAGTTTTGCACGGTCTTCGTCCTCAAGCTCGAGTATCATATCTATAAGTCTCAGTGAAGATATTCCGTGCTTTTCGGGAGCAGAGCGCCTGAAGTATGCCTCTTCCGGCATTGTAATGCTTGTTTTCTGAGGATAATAGCGAATAACAGACGGATTAGGCTTTTGCAACAGCGTGAGCCCTGTTATAAATTCTACTGCTTTTAATTTCCACCTCTCCATATTAATCACTCCTTGGCTCAGTTTTTAAAAGTCGCCGTCAAAATTTAAAATGACGGCGACTGTGATGTTCAGATCTTTTTTAACGGTTATCAGATGAGGGTATCTATGTATTTCTTTTCGTTTGCCGACTTAAATGCATTCTCCATCACCAGCAATACACGTCTGACCTCTTCGTTTTTGATAAGCTGCGGTTCCTTTCCGTCGATTGCGGCAACATAGTTGCGGTAGAAGTTGTGTACATCCGATACAGGGCGCTCTATCTCGTAAGAATCAATGGTTATCTCATCACGGGGCGCCATTGTTTTGGTAATTCCGGCAGCTGTCTGCACCGGCAGAACTTCTTTTTCGTTCCAGGCTTTAAGCTTTGCAACACGGCACTTCTTCTGCCAGTCCTCAATGAGGGCAGAGCCTGATTTTGCCTGCATGTAAAACCTCGGCATAGCGATAAAGTTATATGTTCCGACTTCGACAAGCGCTTTCTTTCCGCTCTCAAAATAGATATGCAGTGTAAATCCGTCATCAACCTCATCCGTTGTGATGTTTGTCGTCTGGCAGTAAATACCCGTGATTTTTTCGGGTATGAGCTTTAACATCTGGTCGATAAGATGCACTCCCCAGTCAAGTATCATACCGCCGCCCTGCGGCTTGTGGCATCTCCAGTCGGAGGGAATACCGCGCGAGCCGTGAATTCTTGACTCGATATTAATTACCTCGCCGATTTCCTGCGTGTCGATAAGCTTCTGTATTGCGAGATAATCTACATCCCAGCGTCTGTTCTGATGTACAGAGAGAAGTTTGCCCGCTTTTTTTGCCTCGCTTACCATATCGTCAAAGTCCTCTGTCGAGAGGGCTACGGGTTTTTCGCAGATAACGTTTTTACCGCTTCTCAGTGCGCTGATTACGATCTCTTTATGCACATCATTGGGAGTTGCGCAAAGTACTATATCTATTGATTTATCTCTCAGCATATCTTCAAGTGAAGAATATGCGTGTATTCCGTTTTCCAAAGCGGCACGAACTCTCTTTTCGGCAATATCGTATATTCCCCAAAGCTCTACCACATCGCTCTTTTTTGCCCAGTTGGCGTGCCATGCACCCTGACCGCCGTATCCTACAATACCGAGTTTCTTTTTCATAATATGCCCTCCACATAAAAAAGTTGAATACTCTTATTTTAAATTCATTTTATCATATCATAGTGATATATTCCATAGAGATTTTGTTAAAAATTTGAACTATTTTGACATTTTAACTATGATATCTTCCATATTAAGAGCATCTGCGAGCAGTCCGAATGCAAATCCGATCAGAACAAGAAGCAGAAGAATTACAATACTTTCTTTTTTGCTTTTATTGGTTCTGAGCAGCACGAGTATTCCTATACCGGCGCCGGAAAACAGACCTGAGAGCATACTTCCCAAACTTATGAAGCCTGCAATATAAAAATTGGTTATCGCAACAGAGACTGCACAGTTGGGCACGAGACCGATTACCGCGCAAATCAGATGACTGATTACGGGCTTTCCGTACACCGTATCGGATATAACTCCGTCGCCCGCAAAGTGGATAATGAGGTTTATCAGCACCGTGACGGCGAGCAAAAAGCCACCCATTGTCAGCGTGTGGTGCAAAGCGGAGCGGAATATTCCTTTTTCGCCGCAGTGGCAGGACTCGTGCTCACATACCTCTTCAATATTGATATTGCATCTTTTTCTTCCCATGGCGCCGAGTACTATATCAATTATAAATCCTGCAATAACGGCAACAATTACCTTATATAATAAAATGAAGAGGAGCTGATTTACCGGTACCGAGTTTGCGAGCATGATTGGCAGCATCTCGTCTGATGTGGATAAAAATACGCTTATAAGTGCGCCCATGGATATAACGCCGGATGTGTAGAAGTTTGCTGCCATGGCAGAAAATCCGCATTGGGGTACAGCGCCGAGCGTTCCTCCGATGAGCGGGCCTACTTTGCCGGAGCGCTCAAGCATGAGCTTAGCACGGCTTGAGGCCTTGTGCTCAATAAGCTCCATTATAATATATGTTAAAAAGAGAAAGGGGAGTATTTTCAGCGTGTCAAGGAGTCCGTGCATAAATACTTCCGAAAAGAGTCCTCCCGCTTCTTCCTCAGCGCCGTGAGCATGTAAAAATGTGTTCATTAAAATCTCCTTATTATTTGTTTAGGCAATCACTGCATTTTCCCAAGAGCAAACTGCTTTGATCTAAAGTGAAATTTTCACAGGAGAGCAAAATGCTCTTTAAAGAAGCGGAAATGCTGTCACTCATGTGTATAAGCTTGCCGCATACAACGCATTTTAAATGCAGATGGCAGCTACAGGAGACTTTGTCAAGATACTGATAGGTTACACGCCTCGTTTCGGCGTCGGCAAGTCTTTTGACATTACCGTTTTCAACAAGTTTTTTAAGCTGACGGTATACGGTGCTTTTTCCTTTTTGGTTGGAGTTAAGCGCCCTTGAGATTTCCTCCGCACAGAATGCTCTGTCCTTGTTTTCTTTTAAAAATTCAATTATCTCTCTGTTTTTTTGAGTATTATACATGTTTTTCACCTTAAAATTGATAGTAACTCTCAATATGGAATATATAATATCATATATTAAATAATTTGTCAAGTGAAAAAATGACATTTGAATATTGTTCTTGGGACCTCTTTGAACAGTCAAAAGATTGTGAATCGAAAAATTAGCACTCTATCTCTTTAACTGCTAATGTTTACAAAAAATACATAAAAAATACTTTAGTTATTAACAAAATAAAATTAAAATATAAGCATAAAGAAAAATTAGTAACAGACATATGCGTCTGAGTGCTAAAATCCAAAATAAAGAGTGGAGGGAAAAGTTATGAATTTGGAAAAGTTTACCGAGAACAGTTTAAAGACTTTGAGAGACGCTCAATCTTTAGCTAAAGATAAGTGCAACAGCAGTATTGACGCACTGCATCTTTTCTGGGGGTTGCTCTCTGACAGAGGCGGACTTATAGGAGAGATGTTCCGCTCTATGGGAGTGAATTTAGATTCGATTTTATCTGATACTGAAGATGAGATTGACAAACTTCCCAGACTGTCGGGCGCAGGTTATGACAGCGACAAAATATACCTTTCTCCAGAGGCAGACAAAACACTCAGCGAGGCTGAGCGGGAAATGCAGAATATGGGGGATGAGTTTCTCTCGACCGAGCATATCATGCTTGCACTGTTTGACAAAGGCGGCAGCAAGGTAAACGGTATACTCAAAAAATACAACCTTAAGAAAGCGGACTTTCTTAATAATCTGAAGAAAGTGAGAGGTAACAGAAAAGTGACAAATCAAAATCCGGAACAGACATACAATGTTCTTGAAAAATACGGCAGTGACCTTGTGGCACTTGCCAGAGAACATAAGCTTGACCCTGTTATCGGCAGGGATGACGAAATAAGAAATGTTATAAGAATCTTGTCAAGGAAATCAAAAAACAACCCTTGTCTTATAGGTGAGCCGGGTGTCGGTAACACTGCTATTGCCGAGGGACTTGCGCAGAGAATTGTAAAGGGAGATGTTCCCGACAACTTAAAGGACAGGATAGTATTCTCTCTTGATATGGGCGCATTGATTGCCGGTGCAAAGTACCGTGGCGAGTTTGAGGAGAGGTTAAAAGCGGTCCTTGACGAGATAAAATCAAAAGAGGGCAAGATAATCCTCTTTATTGATGAGCTTCATACGATTGTCGGAGCGGGTAAAACCGACGGTGCAATGGATGCGGGCAATATTTTAAAGCCGATGCTTGCACGTGGTGAGCTGCACTGTATCGGTGCTACAACTCTTAATGAGTACAGACTTTATATAGAAAAGGATAAAGCGCTTGAGCGTCGTTTCCAGCCTGTAATGGTTCCTGAACCCACCGTTGAGGACAGTATTGCCATTCTCCGTGGACTTAAGGAGAGGTATGAGGTTTATCACGGCGTAAAGATCCATGACAGTGCGCTTATCAGTGCGGCAACTCTCTCAAACAGATATATATCTGACAGATTTCTTCCGGATAAGGCTATCGACCTTGTGGATGAGGCGTGCGCTCTTATTAAAACAGAGATGAATTCAATGCCTACCGAGATGGATGAAATATCGAGGAAGATCATGCAGCTTGAGATTGAGGAGGCGGCTCTTAACAAGGAGACGGATAAGCTGTCAAAAGAGAGACTTGAGAATATCAAGCTTGAGCTTCAGAGCCTGCGTGAGAAGTTCTCACAGATGAAAGCAAAGCTTGAAAATGAGAAGGCGTCTATCGGCAAAACTCAGAAGATCAGAGAGGAGATTGAGAGGGTAGGCGCAGAGATAGAAAAGGCTGAAAACGAGTATAACCTCACCCGTGCGGCAGAACTTAAGTACGGAAAGCTCCCCCAGCTCAAAAAAGAGCTTGAGGAGGCTGAAAAAGAGGAAACTTCCTCACAGAGTGCAACTCTTTTGCGTAACAGCGTTACCGAGGAGGAGATTGCCAAGATCGTGGCGAGATGGACGGGTATTCCCGTGTCAAAGCTTATGGAGGGCGAGAGGGAAAAACTGCTCGGTATGGAGGATATCATACATCAGAGAGTTATCGGTCAGGATGAGGGCGTCAGCAAAGTATGCGATGCGATAATCCGTTCGAGAGCGGGTATCCGTGATCCTAAGAGACCTATCGGTTCGTTTATGTTCCTCGGCCCGACAGGTGTCGGTAAAACCGAGCTTGCCAAGGCTTTGGCGCAGGCGCTCTTTGACGACGAGAAGAATATTGTCCGTATAGATATGTCGGAGTATATGGAAAAATACAGCGTATCCCGTCTTATAGGTGCCCCTCCCGGATATGTCGGATATGATGAGGGCGGTCAGCTTACCGAGGCAGTGCGCAGAAAACCGTATGCGGTTGTACTGTTTGATGAGGTTGAGAAAGCGCACCCGGATGTATTCAATGTGCTCTTGCAGGTGCTTGACGACGGCAGAATTACGGACAGTCAGGGCAGAGTAGTTGACTTCAAAAATACCATCATCATAATGACGAGCAACCTTGGCTCGGATATAATCCTTGACAATATAGTTGACGGCGAGATCAGCGAGTCGGCGAGAAATATGGTTTCGGATATGCTCAAGAGATCGTTCAGACCTGAGTTTCTTAACCGTATTGACGAGATCGTGTACTTCAAACCGCTCACAAAGGAAAATGTCAGATCTATTGTCGATATTGCGGTTAAAGCACTCTCAAATCTTCTTAAGGAACAGCGGCTTTCTGTCAGCGTAACAGACAGTGCAAAGGATTATATTATTGAAAAATCCTATGATCCGATTTACGGCGCAAGACCGATGAAGAGATATTTGCAGTCGTCTGTTGAGACGCTTATTGCAAAGAAGATTATCAAGGACAATATCAGTCCTGACAGTCATCTTGTTGTTGACTGCAATAACGGAGAGCTTGTAGTTGAGGTCGAGAGCGAAAAATAATACATTTGCTCCCCAGGCTCCTAAATAATTCAACCGACTTTGGCAAAAAAACAAACTGCATTTCGGTCTTTGGGACAAAAGGCGGCACGGAAAATTAACACGGTATTGGGTATAGAGCAAAATACTGTTGTTCTTGCCGCCCGCCAGACAGTTTTGAAAAAGAGGCGGCAGATGCATTGCACCTGCCGCCCATCTCTTATGCGATAGTTTTATTACTCTGCTTTATGTGATTATATCCGTATTCCGCCAGATACAAACGCGCGGAAAAATCGGGTTTAAAAACTATTTTTTCACTCCCGTGAGTTTGATTAAGTTCATGAACCTGCCGTTGTCGGTCTTTATCATTTCTCTGTCTTCCACGGCATACGGATTGTCGCAGGCAAGCCAGTTCTGCCATGCCGCCCAAAAGCAGTCCATCTCCGAGATTTTAAAATTATCAAGATGCGCCTCAAATTTCGGCTTCCACCAGTCTATGCTGTGCCACATTTCAAGTGCCTCACGGTCCCATAGCGGCTCCATTTCCTTGGGGACACAGTCTTTTACCTCATATTTCATACCGGGGAAAGCGATTGCGACAAGGGCACCTCTTTTGAGGACAGGGCAGAGCACATCCGAAAAATATGTGTCGTTGTTTCCGAAATAGTGATATGCGTCAACGCTTATTACCGCGTCAAAAAATTCGTTTGCAAACGGCAGTTTCAAAGCGTCAAATTGCAGAGGTATAACCTTGTCTGATACCCCGATTTCGATAAAACGGTTGTAGTTTTCGGTAGCGTCTGTCCACAGGTCTGCCGCAAAGACCGTTGCCCCGTATTTTTTTGCGATAAAGACGGATGTAAGTCCTCTGCCGCACCCAAGATCCAGAACACGCATCCCCTCTTTCAGAGGCAGTGCTGCTGTCAGTTCCTCGGCGATAAGCCATGAGTCGGGTCCCATCATATTCTCATTTAAAAATTTTTTGTCAATATTCACCGTAGTTCTCCTTGTACTTTTTATAGTTTGGTGGCGGTGAGGAGACTTTGTGTATCAAGCCCTTGACTTACGCCTTTTCAAGGGTGATATAACCCTCGTAAATATTGTGGTTGTTTGCTCCCATCGAGTCGAAATACTCGTCGAGAACAAGCTCGGTGTCCTCGTTTTCGTAAACTAAAATATTGTCCTTGTTCGGGAATGTAACGACAACATACTTTCCGACAAAATCAGTCTTGACACCGCTCATTATAAAAGAGGAGTCCTCCTGCTGATAGAGCGTAAAGCGCTTGTTTTCTTCTACATCAACAGTCTCATCAATGACCTTACTGTCCTCTTCATTGTCAAAGTTATAAAATGTATAAAGGTATCTCAAATGTAATTTATACATGAAAAATCTCCCGTCTTAAAAATATATAAATATGCATATTATTTTGTAAAAGCATTAAAATATAATATATAAAGAGCTTTTTGGCGTAATATGTGACTTTGTCACTGACAGAGATGTATTTTTGTGCTATAATACAGTCACAAAACAAAATCTAAAAGATAAGAAAGGACTTAGATTATGGAACCCATCAAGTTGTCAAAAACTAATTTTAACGAGGTTGTTGCCGCAGCAACAAAGCCTGTGCTTATTGATTTTTACGCTACATGGTGCGGACCGTGTAAAATGGTATCTCCGGTGATTGATAAAATCAGCCGTGAGCACGACGAATATGTGGTATGTAAAGTTGATGTCGACCAGGAGAGGGAACTCGCTTATCAGTTCGGAATATCCTCAATTCCCGCACTGTTTGTGCTTAAGGGCGGAGAGATAGTTAACAGAGCTGTCGGCGCACGCTCCGAGGCTGACATACTCGCAATGCTTAATGTTTAATTTGAAAAAACGGTTTTGCCGCATTGGGTTTTGACTTTTGCCCAAGCGGTAAAATAAAGCCGCCCGGTAAAAATCAGACTGCGAGCTTTTGCAGCTTCTTTTTGTCTGAAATTTTTATCTCCCCGCGGCATACCTCAAGAATTTTTTCCTTGCTGAAATATTTCAGCATTCTTGAAACAACTTCTCTTGCGGAGCCGATGTGACGGGCGATCTGTTCCTGAGTTAAGGTCAGAATATTGCTTTGGCTGTTATGCATCTCTTCAAGCAGGAATATGGCAAGCCGTTTGTCAAAGCTCAGGAACAGTACCTGCTCCATAACCCACATTACATCAGAAAATCTTGATACAGCGGTTTCAAGTGTAAAGATTTTCATATCCTTGTTTTCATCAGCGACTTTTTCAAAAGCCTGGGGGGAAATTATTGCGCACCTGCTGTCCTCCTCAGCGTCAATAAAAATATCAAATGTTATGGATTTTAACACGCAGGAGGCAGAGAGCATGCATATATCGTTTTCTCTTAAGCGGTAGAGTGTTATTTCCTTGCCGTTTTCCCCCATAATATAAACTCTCAGGCACCCGCTAATTACTATAACGCCCCCGGTGCAACCGTTTCCGCTGTGAATATGCTCACCGCTTTTGAAAAATGCATCTGAGGAAGAGGCGCAAAGGAGCTGTTTGTGACTGTCGGAGAGGCTGTCCCAAAACGGGAAAATATTTTTAAAGAGCTGTGTAAAATCAGAGTTTTGTTTCATTTTTTACCCCCGATAATTTATTCACAGTTATTATAGCAAATTTTTTATCTTAAGTCAAACAAAATAAACAAAATTGAGGAGAAAATAATTATGCCGAAGTTTTATATATGTAATAAATGTAACAGCGTTCTCGAACTTGACGGCAACGCGGATATCAATTTAAACTGCGCCGAGGAAAACTTCAAGGAGCTTGAAGCGGGAGTAGTTGAGGCGAGCCTTGAAAAACATATTCCCGTGGTAGCCGTCGACGGCGATAAAGTAACGGTAAGAGTCGGTTCAGTGGAGCATCCGATGACAGATGCACACCTTATCGAGTGGATATACCTTGAAACAGAGAAGGGCGCACAGAAAAAGAAACTTACAAGCGCAGATAAACCTTATGCCGAGTTTATACTCGTAAATGACAAGCCCAAAGCAGTGTATGCATACTGCAACCTGCACGGTTTGTGGAAGAGCAGTCTGTAATTTTAAAAAGCGTTGCTGCACCCCGATTTTGAGGTTTGGCAACGCTTTATTGTTTTAATTTGACACGGCACGGGGTGCTTTTAACCTATGTCATCCAAAAGGTATATAAAACAGCACCGCGCCATAGCACAAAATATAAACAACAATTTACATATGTGCTATGCGCATATCAAAGTGTCAGGTCATAGCATGCGTAGTCTGTGTCAATATAGTTTGAGATAAATCTTACTTTCAGTTTTCTCTTGCGGCACAAGCCTTGACCGTCTGTGCCATCTTCGGGGTTTTCGGGCAGTACGAATTTTATTCCGCTGACCAGAATATCCTTGCATGAATTTTTGTCGTGCGCCACAATTGTGAACGTCTTCATTCCTCTGTTATACTCAATTCCCCCGTCATCTGTCTCGGTCAGTATTACAGCAAGCGCAACACGCTTGTTCGGACATACGCTTTTTAATGTTAAGCTGAGATTTAATATTCTGCCGACAGAGGAGATTGATACATTCTGTGCATCAAACTCATAGTAATCCTCGCACTCTCCTATCTCGATATCAAAGGAAGGCGGGCACGGCTCGGCGATATATTCTCCGGAGCAGTTTACGGTTATTTTGGGAGAGGGGAAGGTTACATTGTGTCCCTCGTTATCCGAATACACGATAGAGTCGTTGACCTCAATTTCACCCGTACAAGGTCCGATGTGCTCGACGGTAAATGTCAGCGTTGCAGTCTCAGTATTAGGAACTCCCAGGTTATTGATTCTCCAAAACAGAGAGGTAGAGTCTGTTATTGACGCCGTGCCCTTGCTCGGTGTCGAAATTGACTTGATTTTAAAACACGGTGACACCGTCTCCGTAATTCGGATATTTGTCGCGCCGTTGTTAGAGAAGCTCTTTGTAATTTCAGTGAATATGTCACCAAGTTCTTTCTCACTCGGAGTTATATATACATACGACTGATCAGGATAACTTGCCCATCTTTTTAACTCCTCTTTGTCAATACCCTCGGCGGTATTTGAGAGCCCTATCGTGTATATAACAACACCCATCTCCTTAAGTTCTTCTGCGACCAAAGCCGCATCGGCTCCCGCAGTAGATATACCGTCTGTGAGCATAAGTATTATCTTTTTGCTCTCCTTTTCGGAGCTTTGAATAATTTCTTTCGCTTTCAAAAAAGCCTCATAGTGGTTGCTTAGCCCCGCTGTATTCATCGAGTCCAAAGTTTTTGTGAGTGTATCCGTATCAAATGTCAGACCCGCATACGTCACGGCGGAATTTGAGAAGGTTATTACAGCCATCTCGGTCTTTTCCCCGGTATTGCAGGATGTGCTGTTTACTGTGTCAATAAAAGCCTTTACGCTGTTTTTGAGTGTGTCAATCGCGCTGTCCGCCATACTGCCTGATTTGTCAAGTATCAATATTATATCATTTGGGCATGACATAGTGTCATCGCCGGCAGTGAGCGAGAGTGTTATGTCAAATTCACCGTAGCAGTCAATGTTTTTTTTACTTAAAATTTTATCAGAACTGATTATTCCCAAAATTTATTTCCCCCTTGTTTGTACTAATATAGGGTATGCACAATTATAAAAAATGTCACAAATTTCGAGTTGATTTTTTCTCTGTAATATGATATCATTATATACGAAAGAGAGGTCCCTATGAAAAAATTAGTATTAATTTTTATGTTGCTGGTTTCTGCTTTGTGCATTTTTTCCTGTGATGTGGATGAAAATGTGAGCATGAAACTGAGTTTTGCAAAATATCAATACAAAGATGAGGAGAAATATACGCCGGGCGGCACAGAGATTGAGTCGGCGGTCGACGCCCTTGATATTGACTGGGTAAACGGCGGAGTTAAGATAGAGTATTATGACGGTAAGACCGTGAGCGTCAGTGAAAAGTCGAAGGACACTTTGACAGACAGCACATCTCTTCAGTACTATCTTGAAGGAACAAAACTTAATATCAAGTTTTGTATGAACGGTGAGGAAGACTACCAAAAACTTGATAAACAGCTTCTCATAAAACTTCCAAATGCAACTGTGCTTAACACACTTGAACTTGACGGCGTAAGCTCAACATTTGATGTTGTGGATATAAATGCGGTAAATATTGATGTAAGCAGTGTCTCTCGGGATGTAAACCTGTCACTCTCAGGCGAGGTGGCAGAGCTTAACGCAGATACTGTTTCCGGCAAATTTACGGTAAGCAAACTTGCATATGTCAAAAAATTCAGGTGCGAGAGCGTCTCCGGCAAAATCAGCCTTAATATTGACCGCGCGGAGGATATTGATATTGATACAGTCAACGGAGATCTTGAGATGCGCTTTGCCTCCTCTCCGAGGAGTATTGCGGTTGATGCGGTGGCAGGGTATGTAACCGCTTATTTCCCGACTGATCTTAATGCAACTTTGTTTTTTAACAGTATAAGCGGAAGTTTCAGCAGTGATATTTCCTATCAGAAAAACAAGAACAAAATTCTTTTCTCAGGTGCACAGAATATGTACTATATGGATACTGTATCCGGCTCGCTCAGCATAAAAATCAATGAGCAGTGACGCACTGCGGCATTAGGGGCGGCCGAGCAGAGTAAACAGCGGTTTTTTATATATTTTACAGTATATTTTACCTTTAAAGTACATTTTGTTATATTTTAAAAATACAGATGGCAACCCGGTTTTGAAACCGAGTTGCCATCTCTTTTGAGTTTTTTAAGCTTTTGCAGTCATTTCCGCTTTGGGGAATACACCGCTTATGCCGTAAAACGGCTTTGCCGCGATTACTGTCCTGTATTTATTCTATCTCGTATTGCCTCTTTGGTGGCTTTAAGTTCCGCCTCAAATTCACGGCAGCTGACACGCAGACCGCCGCAACCGAGGATTACAAACTGCTCCTGCATATCCGAGCTTACAACACGCACGGTGTTTTCTCCTGACAGCTCGCTTGTACATTTTTCAATATATGCATCCGCCGTCTGACCCTCTTTTGTAAAAATCACGGTTACATCTGCGAGTTTTTGCATACTGCCCTCGCCGCTCTTTTTCATGTATGCGTCAAAAACTATTATGCATTTTACCCGGTGAAAGCCTGAGTAGTCGCACATATTCCGTATCAGAGCATCTCGTGCAAGCTGTATATCTTTTTTGGCAAGTGCGCTGAGTTCCTCGCTCGCGAAAATAAAGTTGTACGCGTCAACAATAATGTAGCTGTCCTGCTTCTTAGGTGCCTTTTTTGGCTTTCGGGTATCTGAGTATGAGTTGTCGGCGGCTGAATTCTCCTTCTTTTCGCTTATAACTCTGGGTTTTATTTTTCCGTATGTGCTCTCGAAAATTGCCATCAGCTCTTTGTCAAGCTCCGCCCCGGATGAGTATTTTGTCTTTGTCGGCTTATAAGCCTTTGAGTACTGAATGTAACTTTCATCTCCGTCACTGCTTGTAAGGTGCATATATTCGTCCGCCTCGTCCCAACGTACAACATAACCTGTGCCGTTTTTGCAGAATACGGAGTTCGGTGTGTTTCTCTCGTCAAGGTCGGGATTGTAGTTTTTCTCCCGTATTACCTCATCGGGGTTGTGGCAGGGCAGATATTCTCCTACCGTCAGTGTCAGTTTACCTTCTCCCTTTGTATATGCCCTGAGCTCTGTTGCATAGCTTTGCATTGTCAGTACGGGGCATACGCCCTCAATGGTTACGCTGTCCCCGTGAAAGATGGGCTCGGCACATTTTCCGTGCATATTTGTTATATCTGTCATCAGTCTGCCGAGGTTTTCGGGCGGAAGGGTTACGGAAAAAATAAAGGTAGGTTCAAGCAGTATACTCTCCGCCTTCATAAGCCCCTGTCTTATGGCACGGTATGTAGCCTGTCTGAAGTCTCCTCCCTCGGTGTGCTTAAGATGTGCCTTAGCCGCAACGAGCGTTATTTTAAGGTCGGTTACCGGCGCCCCTGTCAGAACACCCCTGTGCGCTTTTTCCTCAATATGCGTCAGTATCAGTCTTTGCCAGTTGAGCGATATAAGGTCTGTTGAGCACTCTGATGCGCATACGATTCCGCTTCCTCTCTCTCCCGGTTCAATAGATAGGTGCACCTCCGCATAATGGCGCAGCGGCTCAAAATGTCCCCGCCCTATGACGCAGTCTTTTATTGTCTCTTTATAGAGTATGCTGCCGCTGCCGAAATCGACAGCCATATTAAATCTTTCAAGTATAATTCTCTTTAATACCTCAAGCTGTATTTCTCCCATCAGCCTCACACGGATATCACCGTGCTGAGCATCAAAGCTCAGGTATAACTCGGGCTCTTCTTCAGAGAGAACAAGCAGTTTCTTGTATGCGAGTGTCGGATCGGTGTCTTTTGGCAGTAAAATTTTATAGTCCAATACCGGAGCAAGGGATGCCGTGTCATTTTTTTCGAAGCCGAGCCCCATTCCGACCTCAGCAGAGGCAAGACCGAGCACCGCACAAACGTTTCCGCATACAGCCTCATCGACAGACTTGTATTTGTCGGCAGAGTAGAGGCGTATTTCCTCGCATTTTTCCTCAGTGACATTGCCGCCAGAGGACCTGAGAGTCAGTGTGTTCTTAGTCCTTAGCGAGCCGCCGGTAATTTTCATCATAGCGAGTTTTTTGCCTGCTTTGTCCCGTGTAATCTTGTATATTTTAGCTCCGAATATATCACGGTTGTACGGAGGCTCTGATGTGTATTCATTAAAATCACGCAAAAAATTTGACACGCCCTCAAGCTTTAATGCAGAGCCGAAGTAAGTCGGAAATATTCTGCACCCGTCAATTGCGTCACACACCGAGTTATGTGAAACTGTATCCGTTTCGTAATATTCGGACAGCAGCTCTTCGTCCGCCTCGGCAAGCCTGCCTGTCAAGCCGTCTTTTGTGCCGAAGTTAACACATCCCTCGCCGAAATTATGTTTCAACTCCTCCATGATCTCGGATGCAAGCTTTACGGATATATCAACTTTGTTTACAAAGATAAATGTGGGTATATTTTTGTTTCTCAGCATATTCCACAGTGTCTTTGTGTGCGACTGTATGCCGTCTGTCGCACTGACAACGAGGATGGCGTAGTCCTGTATCATGAGCGCACGCTCAGCCTCGGATGAGAAGTCAATATGCCCGGGCGTGTCAAGTAAAACTATCTCCGTGTCCGGCAGAGTAATAGTTGCCTGCTTTGAGAAAATTGTTATTCCTCTCTCTCTTTCAAGAGAGTAATTGTCAAGCAGAGTGTTCTTGCTGTCCACCCTTCCGAGTTTTGATATCATACCCGCACAGTAGAGCAGTCCCTCTGACAGTGTTGTCTTTCCGGCATCAACATGGGCGAGAATTCCCGTAACTATTCTTTTCATCTTTTTCTCCGATGTATTGATAAGCCGCACCCCGTGTTAACTCTTTCGGGATACAACCGCCTTTAAGTTCGGCTTTTTTTACAGCCGTGTCGATTTTCAGGATAAATCTCTTTTTAAAACAGGCTGTCGCATTCTGTGACAGCCTGAAAAATATTTTATTATTTAAGCGTAATATGTAAAGTCGGGTTTACAATCTGGTCGCACGCCTTAACGCTTGTCTGTCGCATTGCCATAAGCCTCATACCGATGTTTTCTATGATGTTTCTCGGCGGCAAGGGCAGCTCTCGCAGTTCCTTTGAATTTATCTGCTTTGATTTCGATATAATTGAGATATATCTGTCATAAATTGTGGAGTTGAGCAGCGCAAACAGTCCGAACGCAAGTCTTGCACACATCTCGGAGTCCTTGTCCGAGGTGTCAATGTAGTTGAGCTTGTTATGCGTGCTGATATATCTGTATGACGGAAGCTGTGAGGCAAGATAGATTGAGCAGTTTATAAATCTGGGGTCCGACTTTGTCGGCACTCTTTTTATAAGAATCAGATTTTTGTTTTTCTGCATAAGTGATGTTTTAAGCGGAGCAATATACTGTCTTTTTACAGGGCGGGGAAATACCGTCTGACCGTTCATTATCGACGCCGTCCTGATAAGCGGAATAGAGCCCTTGATCGGCTCGCTGAAGAGCATTCCCTCGCATTTTGAGTCGACGATAAGACCCGTGCTCATTTTCAGACCCAAGGATTTGAGCGTTTCGGGGAAGTCCCGGATATACTGAACTATTTTTGTATCTTCAACGCTCTTGGTAAGTCTTAAATTTCCGCTGCTATCGTCAACCACAAAATCATAGTAGAGCGGAGGAAGCTGTGTGATGTTTTTTCCGTCGTCGCTTGATGTGGTAATCTCAACATTTATCGGCTTCTCGCCCTTTTCATAGTAGAGTATAAAGTTCTTTTTGAGCGGCACGGCTCTGCTTAGGTTCTTTTGTTTTCCGACAAACAGATGTATCTTTTTGAGCGCAACAATCTCTTTTATTTCCGCCCTGAGCGGCTGTACCGCAGATGCGGTAGAGTATGTTGTCGGCAGCATTATAACGAGCTTGCCGCCCTCCTCAAGATGCTTTACAGCCATTTTGAGAAACAAAAATGCCATGCTGAATTTAAGCTGTGTTACACCGCCTACAACACATGCCTCATCAGACCCTTTCTCGCACAGCTCTGTCGGGGGATTGGCAATTATTATATCGTACTTGTCCTCTATCGTGTCAAAAAAAGTAACAGTGTAATGCTTTTTACTCTCTGTCAGATAATTTTCCTCATACACGGTATAGTACAGTTTGACATCATAGTCGTGCTTAGCCTTTTTGCGTATTCTCTCAAGGTTGTCCTGAAGCTTTGGAATAAAAATCTTAGAGTTTTCATAACAGGTCAGAAATATCTGCTTGCAGTTTTTCGCATTCATGCAGATATGTTCAACAATGGCGCTGCTGAGTATGCCTGTACCTGCTCCGGGGTCGAGGACCGTATATGCTGTCTTGTCGGGATTGAGTTCAACCATCTGCGCCATAAGTTTAGCGGTGTCCTTTTTTGTAAAGAGCCTGCCAAGTCTTATGTTTTCGGATTTTGATTTCTCTCTTATAAGCTTGTTGGTGTTTCTGTATGCAAGATTCAGCATTGATTGTATGTCCTCCTCTTTGTAATTCGTTATTTTTTGTGTTTATTTGCCCTGGCAAATAATTCTGCCTTGAATTAACACAATTGTATTTTAGCATATTTTTTTATTTCTTTCAATAGATTTGAAGTTTTTTAATGAAAAATATTGAAAAAAAACAAAAAGGGTGTTATACTATATGTAATATTTATTTTGGGATACTCAAATTTTTGAAGAGGAGAATACCATGGGAGAGGGAAGAAAGACAAGGCTGAGATTTTTACATTGCAGTGACATTCACCTTGACACACCGGTAGTGGGACTGTCTGCCGAAAAGAGTGAAGAGAGGCGCAGAATGCAGCGCACTTCGTTTGTCAAGATGATGCAGTATGTAAGAGATACCGATATTAACATCGTTTTGATGAGCGGTGATATATTCAATACCGAGTATGCTACCAATTCCACCGCCGAGCTTATGATAAGAGAGTTTAAGAACTGTTCCAAGACCGAGTTTATCATCTCCCCCGGAAAGCATGACTATTACAACAACAACCCGATTTACGCATCAGGCAGACTGCCTTCGAACTGTCATGTTTTCTCATCAGATTCTCTCTCGAGATTTGATTTTGAGGAGTACAACATTACGGTTTACGGCTGGGCTTTCATGAACGACACGATGCGTGAGTGTCCTCTCTCTCAGCGCAAGGTCGACGACAGCTCAAGAGTGAATATTGTATGTGCTTACTGTGATCTTGACGGCGGCACGGATTCCACATCATGCCCCGTGTCGACATCCGATCTTAAGCGTTTCGGCGCGGATTATTATGCGCTCGGCTCACGCCATAACGCTACGAAATTTACGAGTATCGGAGCTTCAAAATACAGTTATTGCGGAGCGCTTGAGTCCACGGGATTTGAGGAGAGCGGCGTCGGAGGTGTAAATCTCATTACTATTGACTATGGCGATGACGAGCTTGCAATTGAGAATAAGTCTGTCTCATTCGGTCATATAAGATTTTGTACCGAGGTTCTTGATGTTACGGGAGTTAATACCAAAAACGAGATAATAAACCGCATAACCCACATGATAAGCGACAAAAAATACGATAACGAAACCGCACTGCGTGTGGAGCTTGTCGGAGAGGTGGAACCCGATTTCTCAATTCCCAAAAATATTGAAAACGATGCGTTCGGACTCTATTTCTTTAAACTCATAAATAAAACGCTCCCGCTTTGGAAAACGGAGCATTTCATGCGTGATATGTCTATGAAGGGCGAGATATACAGGCAGTTTTATCCCATGCTCAAGAGTGAGGATGAGGAGGAGCGGCTTGTTGCCGCAAGGGCATTCAGAATAGCTTTGGCGGCTCTTGAGTCAAGAGACCTGGATGTATAATTTAAACTCTGTTATCAGGGTTTCCTGTGTGCTTTACCGCCCGCTTTTTGGCAATTAATAAAAAAGCAAGCGACAGCTCAATACCTGTTAAGGTAAAGGGCTGTCGCTTTTTTTTGGATGAGTAAGTGACTTTAATTACTCGGCCTGTTTTGTTATTCAGTGCTTAATTATATTATATTTTTTCAGATAACTGCCGTTACCGTTCGGCTTTGCTATTATTTTCCACCTGTGGATTATCCTCCGTATACGCTCTGTTTTTCTTAACAATAAATCTGTCAAATATGACAATCAGAGAGGGAAGTACAAACAGTATCAGCATAAGCACTGACAGTGCACCGATTGAAATTGTCATGCATATCTCGGATATTGTAGCCGAGGCGGGGGAGAGACCTATTGCGCCGGTAATCAGTATTATCAGAAGAGATGATGTCAGAATCGTGTGCGATGAGAGGGCAAGAGCCTTTTTGATTGCCTGTCTCTTTGTCATTGTTTCTCTCAGTTCAATATAGTGATTTACAAAAACTATTTCATAGTCAACGGTAGCACCCATCAGTATACACTGAACCACGAGCATACCTAAATAGTAGATGCTGCTGCCTCCTATGTAACTTACAGAGCTTGTGATAAACACTCCCGCCTGCACGATGAGAACAAGGATGAGCGGAGTTATAAGCGAGCGGAATGTTATCATTACGATAAGGTATATTGCCAGAGCGGAGAGAAAACTTATGAGTATCTGGTTTTGGCTGAAGCTTTGTTTGAGTTCGGAGTTCAGGGAAGCTTCTCCGACAAGGTAGAAGTCGGACTCAAGACTGCTCTTTGCCAAAGTTTTAATTTCGTCTATAAATTCAAATGTCTGCTTTGATTCGGTCGGTAAAGTCGTGTTGATAACAAGTATCGAGTGCTCGCCTGATACAAAGTTTTTGACATTTTCCTCGAGCATATTTCTGAACTCCTTGACGGTCGCTTTCATGCTGTCGGGCACAAGCGTGCCTAAAAAACCGTCATTTACAATCCCGTCAACCGACCGTGCAAAATCAAGAACCGATATCGTCTCATTTGTTATTGCGGAGGCGCTCTTCATATCATACATTACCGCTATGTACTCCTCGCTCATTGCGGGATAGATACCGGATATGAGAGTAGAGAACTCGGTTTTGGTAAGCGGTGCTGCGTTGACAAGTGAGTCTGCTATACCGGAGAATGCTTTGATATAAGCTTTCTGCTCCTCGGTAAGATATGCGCTTACAAAGTCGCTTTGTGTGGCGGTCAGAATTTCTCCGAGCGAAACTTTGGCATCCTTCTCGTTTTCGTACACATATCTCATAGAGTAGATAAGTCTTGAGTATGAGGGGTCAAGCGTCAGCACTGCGGCAAACTCCCGGTCTGTCAGCGGCTGAGCGGAAACAGTCAGATCCAAAATCTTTTTCAGAAATGTCAGCGACTCTTTCATCTCGTCGGTAAACATCGAGCTGTACATGGGATTTGGCAAAATATTATCAATAACGTGATCGATAAACCGGTTTACCGACATTGATGTCGTAGACGCCGTCAAGTATATCATTGATACCTGCGTTTTATCAATTGATAAAATATTCGCCATTTCCTCACTGGTTCTGCCTATTGATATAAATTCTTTATCCGTCATATTCGCAAGCATTTGGAAGCTGTTTTTCATCTCTTCGGTGAGGCTTGCGCTGAGCATCGGGTCGCTTAAAACATTTTCATTTATGAATTTTACCATACTGCTTATATCATAACTTGCCGTCTGATAATCCGCTTTCATCGAGTAGGCGTATGCGAACAAAAGTTTTACTTTCGCCTCTTCAATTCCCATAAACTCGCTTATCTCCGAGATGCTTCTCGGTGCGCTTATCGCCCCGCTTGAGAGCAGCGGCAGATATTTTTGCAGCAGTTCTTTATCCTCTTGCGTGAGATATGAGGAAATCATACTGTCGGAGAGAACCTCGTCATTTATGAATTTCGCCATTTCCTCAAATGTATAGCGCTGTTCGGTCGGCTCGGTTGTCAAATGCCTGTAGTATGCAAGTTTTATGAACAGCGGCGAGAAATCCGTACCCGTCATAGAGCCTATCTGCTCCCGAAGTTCGTCTGAGGTCATCTGTTTTCCGATGGTGTTTGAAAAACCGAGTATCTGGCTGATATTTTCCTTGCCTTCAAGCTGCTCTATCATCTCTTTGACTTTAGCCTCGTCGTCGCTGTCGTAAATGAGTACCATTTGGTTGTCTTTCGGGAAAACCTGGCTTACAAAGTTATCGCTGGGCTGCTCGAATGATATTTCGGTTTTAATATTCAGGTAAAAGGACAGGACAAATATTCCGAGAAACACCAGAGCCATCTTTTTACGGTGCTTGTAGTTAAAGTTTGAGAGGGCGGACATTTTAGGCTCAAACGGTTTTTTGCGTGTTTTCTCTATAAGCTTATCCGTGAGCAAAATCAGTATGGGAAGAAGCGTCATAGCGCACAGCAAACTCAGTAAAACGCCCTTTGCCATAACTCTTCCGAGGTCAAGTCCTATTTTCAGATCCATAAAGGCGAGTATCAGCAGTCCCGCCGCGGTAGTCATTGCACTGCTTATTATTGACGGCATGGATTTTGAGTATGCGGTAATCATCGCCTCGCTGTTGCTCTCGGAGCTCTCTTTTGCCTGAGTATATCTGTTCATGAGCATTATCGAGTAGTCCATTGACAGGGCAAGCTGGAGTACTGCCGCCATAGAAAAAGTTGTTTGGGATATGGTGCCGAATATAATGTTGGAGCCCGTATTTAAAACTATCGCAATGATAATATTTACAAAGTACAATATCGGCTCAAAATACGAGTGGCACATTATAAAGAGCAGTACTACGAGTATGATGAATATTATTCCGTATACAAAGAGAGGTATTTCCATGATAATTTCGTCCTGATGGTTGACGAACACTTCATAGGATGAGTATGTATTTTTTATGTTCTCCTCAAGAGACAGTTCCTCTGCGGTGTTCCACGCATGCGTGCATGTTATCAAAATCAGCCGATAGTCTGATTTGTTGTATTTGTCGCTCTCGTCATATTCCACAAGAGATACATATTCCATTCCCCGTATCTGTTCGGCGATGTTCTTTACCTCTTCTTTTGAGACGCCCTGAAACATTACCGCAAGTTTTCCGTTCATATCAAGCTCTGAAAACTCGGAGTTTAAAATATCGGTTCCGATTTTCACGGGGGAGTCGGACGGGAGATAGTCTATCATACTCTGATTGACTTTTACTTTGGGTATCATAAGAGCAGACAAAATCGTCAGAATGCAGATTACTGACAAAACAATAACTTTGTGTTTAATTATAAATTGCGCAATTTTTCTCATATACATACCTCCGTTTTCAAAACAGTAAATCAACAAACACAAAGGGTTGACTTTTCCTTCCGATTATATTATAATAACAATGTGTTCGATATACAACAGTCAGTTTTTTAATGAATTGATTGTTGATATACATATTTTTATAAAACTGTATGCTAACAGTTTGAGTTAACAAAAAATTAACTAATTAGGAGGGTAAAAAATGGACAAATTGAAAATTGACAGACGGGTGAAATATACCAAGAAACTGCTCAGAGACGCTCTGCTTGACCTGATGAAGCAAAAGCCGTTCGGAGCGATTACACCGACCGAGCTGTGCCGGGTTGCGGATGTAAACCGCAATACTTTTTACTCTCATTATACATCTGTGTCAGATCTTCTTGGGGAGATAGAGGATGAGCTGTATTCACAGATTATCGGCTGTATCGATGCGGCATTCAACGGCGGACTTCAGCTGCAATTAAAGGCAATCTGCGAGGCTATTAAAGAAAACCGTGAGCTGTGCGAGATAATTCTCTCGGAACACGCCGACAGGAGTTTTCTCTTTAAGCTTATTATGTCGATACGGGATATGACCGTCCTTGAGTGGAAAAAATCTGCTCCGCATATGACCGACGAGCAGCTCATTATGTATTTTGAGTTTGCCTCGGGCGGCAGTGTCGGAGTTATAAATAACTGGGTAAACGGTGGAATGAAAACATCTCTTGAAACTATTGCGGATATCCTTGAGCGCACAAATAATGCCGTTGTGCTCAGTTTTACGAGCGCAAACTGAAACTGAATATAAATACCGCCCCCTGCCGTGGTGCAGAGGGCGGTACGGTTTATATTTGCGTATTTAGTCCGAAAACTACTGAGAGTAGATATTTTCGTTTTCAGGGGAGAACTGTTCATACAGTTCTTTCAGTCTGTTTATATCCTCCTCGGTAATTTCAAAAATTGTCTTCATATCCTCATTTGGCTTAGGTACAGTGTCCTTTTCGGAAATTATGAGGTTCAGAGTGTTTTTAAAATGCACGGAGGATGTTCCGCCGACAGCTTTAAACACGGTCTCATTCAGCCGTAAGCTTATAACTCCGTCTTTATTTGTTAAATCTCCTCTGTATGAGGTGTTGCCGAGCAGGGAATAGACTGTAAGGTCGAACTTTTCCTCTTTCCTGTCATTTGTTATACTTGCGATATCCATACCGTTAACTTTCAGTTTCGCGGTATATTTTTCGCTGTCATTTTTCTCTATAACATAATTTGCTCTGGTATTCTCTCCGCACTTAAGAGTAATATTGTCCGCCTCTTTTATTGTTTTTCCGCCGAAATCAAGATCCAAAAGTTCTTTTTCACCCGCATAAAGTTCAAGCTTAAGCAGCTTTTTGGAAGCAGGCTTTGTGTACAGGTTTATCAGCAGGCTCTTGTCGGAGAGTTTCGGAATAATTTGTTCTTTTATCGCCTTCACCGTCTCGTCAATGTTCCGAAGAAGGTACTCGTATACATCCGTATATCCCGTAAGCTTCATATCTTCGGCAAACATAAGATTAAGCTCTGCTTTGTACTCTTCGGTGAATTTTTTGAGTTCATCGTCCGTCTTTATGAATTCGCAGAATTTATCTGTAATGGTAACAATATCTTCTTTGTCAATTGTCATACTGATTTTTCTGAGGTTGACGGTCTCATCGCCTATTGAAACATCTTCGTTCGTCTTTTCAAATCCGAGACTTTCAACAGCTGTTTTTTTGAACTGTTGCATGTACTCTCTGAGCAGTTTTTCCCCGTCAGCCCTGAAAGAGCTGTTTACTTGCTTGTCAAGCTCGCCTAAGTCGTGCAACATTTTGTTATAGTATTCCTCGTCTTCAATTGCATACTCAGAACCGCTGCCGTAAGCAAATATCGAGTTTTCAAATTCACTCGCCATATTGCCGAGCTTTATTCCGTATGCTCCGCCGAGAATTTCGTCACTCTCAATATAAAACATATTGTCTGTGGAGTAAACCGTAAGACCTATCTTCGACTGATCAAACTTCATCGTCAGATCTTCAAGCATAAAAGCATCACTGCCGAAATACATCTTTCCCGAAATGTTAAAATCCGCAGCATATTCTTCGGTCTTCTGCTCGCTTCCGATAAGGAATTCCAACGAGCCGCCGTCAAAGCATTTTGTCACCGGTCTTATCTCATCTCTGTCTTTTAAATCATCTATCGCCTTTGAAAGTACGCTGAAGAACAGATTTTCAGGCTTGTTGTCTTGTGCCGCCTTAACACCTACCGCTCCTCCAAGGGACAACATTGCTACAATTGCCAAAATAATAACTTTTTTCATTTTTATGCCTCCTCTGCATTTTGTTTTCGAAATGACTGCCGTTTAAAATAAATATTCTTTATAAGCGAGAGATGACATGTAGATAAGATATTTGCGGTGCAAAGTATAGTAATCAATTTTGTAAATTTAACTTTTATACTTTCTGTTTTCATTATACATTGATTAAAAAAATCTGTCAATACAAAAAACAATAAATTAAAAATTGTTCAAAATTGTTTGTTATTTATTCAAAAATAGATTGATCTTTGTATAATATGGATACTCAGATCACGCCGGGAAATATATTTTTTCGGCACGGGAGCGCAAAACTTCATTTAACATATTTTTAAAATACTGTTGAAAAGCTAATGCACTTGTGATATAATGAGCCTACACGGTATGGAGGATGTGTATATGCTGTATAACAAAAAAACTGCGACTATTGATATGACCGAGG
>CALWTU010000013.1 GCA_944384515.1 uncultured Clostridia bacterium | reverse complement strand
AAGCTCTCAAAAATCTTAAGGGTAATCGCGCAGTAGTATGTGTAGGAGGCGGTTCAATGAAGCGCTTTGGCTTCCTTGACAGAGCTATTAATTATCTTAAAGAAGCAGGCATGGAGGTAGAACTTTTTGACGGTATCGAGCCTGATCCTTCTGTTGAAACAGTAATGCGCGGCGCGGAGTTTATGACAAAGTTTCAACCTGACTGGATCGTTGCAATGGGCGGAGGTTCGCCTATCGACGCTGCAAAGGCTATGTGGATTAAATATGAGCATCCTGAAGTAACATTCCCTGACATGTGCAAGGTGTTCGGTATTCCCGAGCTTCGCAGAAAGGCGCATTTTGTTGCTATCCCCTCTACATCAGGAACAGCGACAGAGGTTACTGCTTTCTCTGTAATCACAGATTACGAGAAGGGTATCAAATATCCTCTTGCAGACTTTGAAATTACCCCCGATATAGCTATTGTTGACCCTGACCTTGCAGAGACAATGCCCAAGAAGCTTGTTGCTCACACAGGTATGGACGCTATGACACACTCTATCGAGGCTTATGTTTCCACTGCTCACTGCGATTACACAGATCCCCTTGCGCTTCATGCTATCGAGATGATCAAGGATGATCTTGTTGATTCATATAACGGCAATATGGAGAAGAGAGCGTCTATGCACAACGCACAGTGCCTTGCAGGTATGGCATTCTCAAATGCTCTTCTCGGTATAGTACACTCTATGGCTCATAAGACAGGTGCGGCTTTTGCAGATCTCGGAGCACACATTATTCACGGTGCGGCAAACGCTATGTATCTTCCCAAGGTTATCGCATTCAACGCAAAGGTTGAGAGCGCTGCAGTTCGTTATGCGAAGATTGCAGATACGATGAAACTCGGCGGCGAGACTGTTGAGGAGAAGGTAAAGCTTCTTATCGAGTATCTTCGCGGCATGTCAAAGGATCTTCAGATTCCTTACTGCATCAAGAATTACGGTGCAGACGGTCTTCCCGCAGAACAGGGCTTCGTTCCCGAGAAGGTATTCCTTGAAAGACTCGGAGAGATTGCAAAGAATGCGGTTGCAGACGCATGCACAGGTTCTAACCCCCGTCAGCCCAGCGTTGAGGAGATGGAAAAGCTTCTTAAGTGCTGCTACTACGACACTGAGGTAGATTTCTGATATCGGTTTCTTAAGCATAGAAATATATATAATGCCAAGGTTTAAGCTCTTTTTTGAAAGTTTAGGGCTTAATGCCGAGGCGAGCGTATTGCGGAGGGCGTATGCCTTTCGCAATATACTTTTATTATAAGCTTTTATGAAAAACTTTCCGTCTGATCTTAATTTTTGAAGATCGAAATTTTTAATAACTTAAAAAATTCAAAATAAAAATAAAAATCGTGAGGAGTTAAAATGTACAAAATTATTAAAAAAAGAAGACTTAATCCCACGGTAACAGAGATGCATATAGAGGCGCCTCTTGTTGCCAACAAGGCAAAGCCCGGTCAGTTTATCATTCTCCGTGTTGATGAGAGCGGAGAGAGAATTCCTCTTACTGTTGCGGGTGTTAACAAGGATAGCGGAACTGTAAAGATCATCTATCAGATAGTCGGCGCAACAACCAAAAAGCTTGATACGAAAGAGGAAGGCGAGTATATACAGGATTTTGTAGGACCTCTCGGCGTTCCGACTCATACAGAGGGAATAAAGAAGGTATGTATTATCGGCGGAGGTGTGGGATGCGCTATAGCAATGCCTGTTGCCGAGGAGTTTCACAATCTCGGAGCGGATGTTACGAGCATAATCGGATTCAGAAACAAGGATCTTGTAATACTTGAAGATGAGTTTAAATCTTTTTCGGATAAATTTGTACTTGTTACGGATGACGGCTCATACGGAGACAAGGGCAATGTTACAATGCCTCTTAAGTCGATGCTTGAATCTGGTGAGAAGTTTGATATGATAATCACCATTGGTCCGCTCATCATGATGAAGTTTGTAACTCTTACCGCAAAAGAGTATAATATCCCCGTAACCGTTTCTATGAACCCGATAATGATTGACGGTACCGGAATGTGCGGAGGATGCCGTCTTACACTTATACACGAGGGCAAGAGAGTTACTAAGTTTGCCTGCGTAGACGGACCTGATTTTAACGGATATGAGGTTGATTTTGACGAGGCAATGAGCCGCGGCAGGATGTATTCGGACTTTGAGCGCCATGCATTTGAAGAGACCTGCAATCTTATAAAAAAAGCAAAGGAGAATGAGTAATATGGCTATCAATCCGAAAAAATGTCCTATGCCGCATCAGGACGCGGATGTCAGATCAAGGAATTTTGATGAGGTTGCTACCGGTTATACCGTGGAGATGGCAATCGGCGAGGCTAAAAGATGCCTTGAGTGCAAGAACAAGCCGTGTGTCAGCGGATGTCCCGTAAATATAAATATTCCGGGCTTTATCAGCAAGGTTAAGGTCGGAGAATTTGAGGAGGCTTATAAGATTATATCCGAGTCCTCCTCTCTGCCTGCGGTATGCGGCAGAGTTTGTCCTCAGGAGTCTCAGTGCGAGCATAACTGCACGCTGGGTATCAAGTTTGAGCCTGTCGGAATAGGCAGACTTGAGAGATTTGTCGCTGACTATCACAATGCCAATTCCACAGAGGAGCCCGTAAAACCCGAGCCCAACGGACATAAAGTAGCGGTGGTAGGTTCCGGCCCTGCGGGACTTACATGTGCCGGCGACCTTGCAAAGCGCGGATACAAGGTTACGATTTTTGAGGCATTGCATACACCGGGCGGAGTACTTGTTTACGGTATTCCCGAGTTCAGACTTCCCAAGGCAATTGTTGCCAAAGAGGTTGATACTCTGAAAAAGCTCGGCGTTGACATTGAGACAAACGTTGTTATCGGTAAAACTCTGACAATCGACGAGCTTATGGAGGAGGGATACGAGGCAATCTTTATCGGCTCAGGCGCAGGACTTCCCAAGTTTATGGGAATTGAAGGAGAGGGATATAAGGGCGTTCTCTCCGCAAATGAGTTCCTCACCCGTATAAACCTTATGAAGGCATATGAGGAGGGAAGCGATACTCCCATTCAGAAGGGCAAGAAGGTTTGCGTTATCGGAGGCGGAAATGTTGCTATGGATGCCGCAAGATGTGCGAGAAGACTCGGTGCCGAGGTTACCATTGTATACAGAAGAACGGAGAAGGAGCTTCCCGCAAGACGCGAGGAGGTAGAGCATGCAATGGAGGAGGGAATTGTATTCAAATTCCTTACCAATCCCGTTAAAATTCTCGGAGACGAAAACGGAAACGCAAGAGCTATGGTTTGTCAGAGAATGGAGCTCTCCGCTCCCGACGAGTCAGGCAGAGCAAGACCTGTCGCAGTTGAGGGCAGTGAGTTTGAGATAGAGGCGGATACCGTTATTATGGCTCTGGGAACATCACCTAACCCCCTTATCAAGAGCACAACCAAGGGACTTGAGACTCAGAAGTGGGGCGGTATTATTGCGGATGAGAACGGACTTACATCAAGAACGGCGATTTACGCCGGCGGAGATGCCGTTACAGGTGCCGCAACCGTTATCCTTGCGATGGGAGCGGGCAAGACTTCCGCAAAAGCGATTGATGAGTACTTAACAAATAAATAATCCGTATCAGACTGTGCGTCTTATGGCGCACAGTCTCTTTTTTCGCTTTTTTATTCTTTAAACAAATCACGATATAAAAGTTTTGTTAAGAATTTTATGTAAATGGTATATTGAAATCGAGCCGATTGAATTTTATAATAGGAGTGTAGAAACTTGACATAAAAGGGTTTAACTTATGTGCACCGACAGCACAGCATTAATTTTTGCGAAAAGATAAAACTAAATTAAGTTAAGATTGGAGATTATTATGAAAATGTTATCCCCTCGCCAAATTCACCTTGATTTTCACACATCCGAAAAAATTCCGGATATTGCAAAGGATTTTAATGCCGAGGAGTTTGCATCTGTTGCAAAAAATGCGCATATCAGCTCTATGACCGTGTTTGCAAGATGTCATCACGGCTGGCTTTACTATCCGTCAGAGAAATTTCCCGAGCTCATTCATCCCAACCTTAAGAACAAAAATCTGCTCCTCGAGCAGGTCAGAGCGCTTCATAAAGTCGGTATCAATGCACCGGTTTATATAACAGTGCAGTGGGATTACCATTCGGCGACAAATCATCCTGAATGGCTTATCAGAAAAAGAGACGGCGCACACGAGGGCGGAGCATTTACCGATGCGGGATTTTACCAGTCTCTTTGCGTAAATACGGGATACAGAGATTTCCTTTTTGAGCATACAGCGGAGGTTTGCCGTATGCTTTCGGGCGAGCTTGACGGATTATTCTTTGATATTGTGGGTATCAGACCTTGTCTTTGCTCCGTTTGCCGCAAGAAGATGGCAGAGGAGGGATATAATCCGTGTGATGACAAGGATGTAAGACTCTTTGCCAAGAAATCCGTTGATAAATTCAAGGCTGATATGACAGCACTTGTTCGCAAGTACAGCCCTGATTGCACGATCTTCTATAATGCGGGACATATCGGACCTTGTACAAAGGAGAGTAAGGATTCTTATACTCATTTCGAGCTTGAGAGTTTGCCGTCCGGCTCTTGGGGATATCTCCATTTTCCGATGACCGCACGCTATGCGAGAAACTTCGGTGTTGACTGTATGGGTATGACAGGAAAATTCCATACAGAATGGGCTGATTTCCACAGCCTTAAAAATCAGGCGGCACTTGAGTTTGAGTGCTTCCGTATGCTTAGTTTGGGCTTTGCAACATCAGTCGGAGACCAGCTTGAGCCGTTCGGCAGACTGAATTGTGCTACATATAAGCTTATCGGCAATGTATTCTCTCAGCTTGAAGAGAGAGAGGAGTGGGCAAGACCTTCGGTTGCTCTGCGGGAGATGGCTTTAATTACATCCGAGGGAGCAGAAAAAGAGCATTCTTTGCCGAACACGGTTATGGGTGCGGTTCAGATGTTTGAGGAGCTTGCACTGCAGTATGATATAATTGACAGGGATATGGACTTTTCGCCGTACAAACTCATTGTTGTGCCGGAGGATGTTGCGGGTGACGCAAAGCTTTCGGAGAAAATTGACAGTTATGTTAAACGCGGCGGCAAGGTGCTTGCACTTGGAAAGGGCGGACTTGATGCGGATATGAACTATCCCTCGTCATACGGTGTAAAATATGTTTCGCAGACCGAAAAATATCCTGATTTCATTGTTGCAAACGGTGAGCTGGCTGTGGGTCTTGAAGAAAACAACGAGTATGTAATATACATGAGAGGCGAGACTGTGCTTTCATGCGGCGCAAAAGAGGCTCTCTTTGCAAGAGCTCCGTTCTTTACGAGAGCATATGACCATTTCTGCTCGCACAGATATACTCCGTCTGCAAAGGGAGAGGAGTATGCTGTCGGATTCGAAAACGAAAATGTTATATTCTTGTCGCATCCCATATTCACGCAGTACCGTAAAAATGCGCCCTTCTGGTGCAAAAAGATTATCGGCAATGCGGTAGAAAAGCTTCTCGGCAAGAAGATGGTATATCATAACGGTCCGTCAACCATGACAGTAAGCGTGCTTGACCAGCCCGAAAAGAACAGAACGAACCTTCATATTCTGACATATGTTCCTGTTCGTAAGAGCGCAGATATGGATATCATTGAGGACAGAACCGTAGTAAGAAATATCAAACTTTCAGTGAATATTGACAGACCGTTCACAAAAGCGAGACTTGTGCCGCAGAATATTCCTATTGAGGTGTGCGGTAACGAGATTTCTGTCCCTGAAGTTGACGGATATGCGATAGTTGAGTTGACTTAACGCAGAGATAACCTAAGCTTATTATTGAGAGAGTGCCGCTTATTCAGATGTATATATTTCAGAATTGACGGTTTAAAGCTTTCAAAAGCCAAGAGGAATTTTCTCTTTTGACTTGTAATCAATACATCAAAAAAACACCCGGGAATTGCGGAATACGCAATCCTCGGGTGTTTTGGCTTAAAAAGCTCTCGGGAATTTATTGCTCCCGAAGTTTAAAAGCTCTCTGAAGATATATTTAAAAATTTGAGGAAAATCTTTAACTTAAAATTCTCGGATGAATTTATTATTCCGAAAATTTATCTGTTACATTTTAGGCTCTTTTGCAACATTCTCAATAATCTTGAGAATAATGTCCGACATCTTTTCCATAGCCTCGACAGACACAAACTCAAATCTTGAGTGGAAGTTTTCGCCTCCGGTGGAGAGGTTGGGGCAGGGCAGTCCCATAAATGACAGTCTCGCACCGTCTGTTCCGCCTCTTATCGGGATGACAATCGGTTTTATTCCGGACTGTTCCATTGCCGCCTTTGCTCTGTCAATGATGTGCATGCAGGGGAGAATTTTCTCCTTCATGTTATAGTAGGAATCCTTGATATCAACTGTCAGTGTGCCTTCTCCGTATTCCTCGTTGATTGCACGGGCACAGCGCTCAAAGCATTCCTTCCTGTCGGTGAAAGAGTTCATGTCATGGTCTCTTATGATATAGTTAAGCTCGGCAAATTCTATATGACCGCTCATATCCGTCAGATGATAGAAGCCTTCATATCCCTCTGTGTGCTCGGGCGTTTCATATCTCGGGAGCATACGATTAAACTCAAATGCGATTTTGGAGGCGTTTTTCATCTTATTTTTTGCAGAGCCGGGATGGATTGAGATACCCTGTACGGTTACCTTTGCTGAGGCAGCGTTGAAGTTTTCGTATTCGATCTCTCCGATTGCACCTCCGTCAACGGTGTACGCATAGTCTGCGCCGAAGTGCGCAACATCAAACAGATCCGCACCTCTGCCTATTTCCTCATCCGGGGTAAAGGCAACAGAGATTTTACCGTGCTTTATATCGCTGTTTATGAGCTTTTCAAGGGCGGTCATTATCTCCGCAATTCCCGCCTTGTCGTCAGCTCCGATAAGTGTTTTTCCGTCGGATGTTATAAGGTGCTGACCTATATAGCTTTCAAGAGAGGGATATTCTTTCGGGGAGAGAATTATATTATCCTTTTCACTGAGTATAATATCTCCGCCGTTGTATTCGTGGATTTTCGGTTTGATGTTTTTGTCAGGCGCATCGCTTGATGTGTCCATATGAGCAATGAAGCCAATGTCATTGACATCCCCATCACAATTTTTCTCAAGATGAGCATAAACATAACCGTTTTTGTCAACACGGGCGTCTGTAAGTCCGAGTTCAATGAGCTCATCCTTCAAGAGATTTGCAAGCACAAGCTGACCTTTTGTACTCGGACAGCAGTCCTTTGTCGCATCCGACATTGTCGGATATTCAGCATAGGTTATAAATCTTTCGTACGCTCTCATATTCAGTCCTTTTGCCATATATTTATTCTGTTAAGTGCACGGGCAAGTTTGGCATTCAGAATTCTCACGGTTTTGTCGTCGGTGGCGTTTCTCAGTTTATTCTCGGCGTTTTCTTTTGCTTTTCTCGCTCTTTCTATATCGATATCCTCGCGGAATTCAAATGTAGTTGCAACAAGCTTTACCTCTCCGCCCTTTACGGATATAAAACCGCCTGACACCGAGGCAAGCCCGGAGTAATTGCGAAGGGCGTCGTCATCGGTCCTGATAAAAGCCCGCCCCGTAGATACCGGTGCAAAAAAATCTGCATGACGGGCGAGTATACCTACCTCGCCCTGATCGGTATTTACCGTAATGCCCGTGGCATTTCCGTCAAAAACCAAACCGTCGGGAGTCACTATTTGTAGATGAAACTCTGCCATATTACATAACTTCCTTAAGTTTTTTTGCCTTTTCTACTGCCTCGTCGATCGTTCCGACAAACAGGAATGCGGATTCGGGCAGATCGTCGTGCTTACCGTCAAGTATTTCTCTGAATCCCCTGATTGTTTCCTTGATAGGAACATACCTTCCCTGCATACCCGTATAAGCCTCGGCAACAGTGAAGGGCTGAGAGAGGAATCTCTGTATTTTTCTTGCACGGTTTACTGTGAGTTTATCCTGCTCGGAGAGCTCATCCATACCCATAATGGCTATGATATCCTGAAGTTCCTTATATCTTTGCAGTATGCTCTGTACCTCGCGGGCAACCTCATAGTGTTCGATCCCCACAACATCGCTTGAGAGAAGTCTTGATGTGGATTCAAGCGGATCAACTGCGGGGTAAATACCGAGCGATGCAATGCTTCTCGAAAGCACGGTAGTTGCGTCAAGATGTGCAAATGTTGTTGCAGGCGCCGGGTCTGTGAGGTCATCGGCAGGCACATAAACCGCCTGCACGGATGTAATGGAACCTCTTTTTGTAGAGGTAATACGCTCCTGCAGTGCACCCATCTCTGTCGCAAGCGTCGGCTGATATCCTACTGCGGAGGGCATACGGCCGAGCAGAGCGGAAACCTCCGAGCCTGCCTGATTAAATCTGAATATGTTGTCAATGAAGAGCAGCACATCCTGTCCCTCTCTGTCACGGAAATATTCCGCCATCGTAAGTCCTGAGAGCGCAACTCTCATTCTTGCTCCGGGCGGCTCGTTCATCTGTCCGTAGACGAGTGCGGTTTTTGCAAGTACTCCCGATTCTTTCATATCGTAGTACAGGTCGTTACCCTCACGGGTTCTTTCACCTACACCCGTAAATACGGAGATACCTCCGTGCTGAGTTGCAATATTATTTATAAGCTCCATTATAAGTACGGTTTTTCCGACACCCGCACCGCCGAACAGACCGATTTTACCGCCCTTGGCATAGGGAGCTATAAGGTCAACAACCTTGATACCCGTCTCAAGTATTTCAGTCGTTCCTTCTCCCTCGGAAAATGAGGGGGGCTGGCGGTGTATGCACCATCTCTCCTCGGTCTTGGGTGTCGGCTGATTGTCCACAGCCTCGCCGAGCAAATTGAAGATACGGCCGAGAGTCTCTTTTCCGACAGGTACGGTGATACCCATACCCGTGTCAACTGCTTTTGCTCCTCTGGTCATTCCGTCGGTCGATGACATGGCAATGCACCTGACGGTGTCGTCTCCGATCTGTGTGGCAACCTCGCAAACCACCTTTGTGCCTTCATGCTCAATTTCTATTGCATTCAAAAGGTCGGGCAGCTTGCCGTTTTCAAATTTTATATCAAGTACAGGTCCGATGATCTGTACAACCTTTCCGATATTCTTTTCCATCCTTGGGAAACTTCCTTTCTGATGTTAGAGGGCCTCTGCCCCGGATACAATTTCGGTGATCTCCTGCGTGATAATTGCCTGTCTTGCTCTGTTGTACTTAAGCATCAGACTGTCAACTATCTCACCTGCGTTTTTGTTTGCCGCATTCATTGCGCTGCGCCTTGCGGCAGACTCTGCGGCAAGCGAATCACAGACAGCAGAGTGTATTATGCCTGCAATATACTGAGGAATTATTTTTCTCATGATTTCATCAATCTCACCCTCATACAGGACGTCAGCAGATGCCGTGCCGTTTTCTTTATGCTCTGCCGACAGGGGCAATATTTTGTCACTGACAGCGTTTTGGGTGAGCATTGAGACAAATTTTGTGTATATGATAACAACACTGCCGTATTCGCCCCTCTCATATTCCTCTGCTACGGTATACGCAATGGCATGAGCATATCCTACACTTACATCTCCCACTTCGGTTAAGTCGGTGGTAAAGAGGGGATAATTTCTGTGTCTGAAGTATTCATACGCCTTTTTGCCTATCGGAAGAACGGTTATGTTATCGTTCTTTTTGAGAGAGGTAAAGAGCCTGAATATATTTGCGTTATATCCTCCGGCAAGCCCGCGGTCTCCTGCAATGACAATATATAAAACCCTATTATTTTCGTCCGCCTCGGCGCTCCACACAGAGCCCTTCACATCCGGGTAAGACTCAAGATTTGAGATTGCCTCATTCAGAACATTGAAATAAGGACGGTTTTTCTCCGCTTTTTCTTTGGCACGGCGTAGTTTTGAGGACGCAACAAGCTCCATAGCCTTGGTTATCTGCATGGTGCCCTTTACGCTTTTTATCCGCGCCTTTATATCATTCATTGATGCTCCTGCCATAAAAATATCCTGCCTTTGAAATTAAACTTTTGTGAGGAATTTCTCTTTGGCAGCGAGGATAGCCTCCTTGAGCTGCTCGGCAGATTCTGCCGTCAGATCTCCCGATGTGCGTATCTCATCCATAAGCTCGCTCTTTGTCGACTCAAGATACAAAAACAACTCTTTCTCAAAATTCTTGATTTCACCAGTCGGGACATCTTTTAAAAGATTATTTACGACCGCACAAATTATTGCGACCTGAAGTTCCACCTTGACGGGGGAATTTCTGTCCTGCTTGAGCACCTCGACGATTCTCTCGCCCTGTTCGAGTCTTGCTTTCGTGTCGGCGTCAAGATCTGAGCCGAACTGTGCAAAGCCCTGAAGTTCTCTGTACTGAGAGTAGAGGAGTTTAAGTGTTCCCGCAACTTTTTTCATTGCCTTGATCTGTGCGTTTCCGCCGACTCTCGATACCGAGATGCCGGGGTTTACAGCAGGTCTTACGCCTGAGTGGAAGAGCTCAGTCTCAAGGAATATCTGACCGTCTGTTATTGAAATTACATTAGTGGGAATATATGCCGATACATCACCTGCCTGCGTCTCGATAATGGGCAGGGCAGTGAGCGAGCCGCCTCCGTATTCGGGGGCAAGTTTTGCCGCTCTCTCAAGCAGTCTTGAGTGCAGGTAGAATACATCACCGGGATATGCCTCACGGCCCGGCGGTCTTCTGATAAGCAGGGAGAGCGCTCTGTATGCCACAGCGTGCTTTGAGAGGTCGTCGTATATAATCAGCACATCACGGCCGCGCTCCATAAAATATTCTCCCATTGCACAGCCGCTGTACGGCGCAATATACTGCAACGGTGCGGAGTCTGCCGCTGTTGCCGAAACCACTATGGTATAATCCATAGCGCCGTTTTTGTAAAGCGTGTCAACTACATTTTTAACGGTCGACTGCTTCTGACCGATGGCAACATATATGCATATAACATTCTTGCCCTTTTGGTTTATAATTGTATCTGTCGCAATTACTGTCTTACCTGTCTGCTTATCACCTATGATAAGCTCTCTCTGACCTCTTCCTATCGGAATAATAGAGTCAATTGCCTTGATACCTGTCTGAAGAGGTACGGATACTGATTTTCTCTCAATAATTCCGTACGCCTTGCGCTCTATCGGACTGTATCCTTCAGGCTCAATCGGACCTTTTGAATCTATCGGCTCACCGAGTGCGTTTACAACACGGCCGAT
This sequence comes from uncultured Clostridia bacterium, assembly GCA_944384515.1. GTDB lineage: Bacteria > Bacillota > Clostridia > Oscillospirales > CAG-272 > UBA1740. Next base: position 42,619 of record CALWTU010000013.1, on the reverse strand, counting down.
GAGTTTTTCTCCGACAGGGACGGATACAACCTTGCCCGTACGCTTAACGAGACCGCCCTCCGAGATGCCGACATCGTTTCCGAGCAGTACGGCGCTGACTGAGTTTTCCTCGAGGTTGAGAGCCATTCCGTACGTTCCGTTCTGAAACTCAAGCAGTTCGTTGGATTTGCACTTCTGAAGTCCGTGCACCTTGGATATTCCGTCTCCGACGGAGATAACATATCCTATCTCGTCCTGCTGTGTGGCAGAGTGGTAGTTTTTTATCTGCTCTTTAATTATTTTGCTTATCTCATCAATCTTAGACTGCATTTTATCACCAACTTTACATTAGTACATTACATTTAGCTTACATTATTACATTTTTGAGTGCCTCTTCGATTTTTCCAAGGCGTGTCGCAAGAGAGCCGTCAAGCTGCTTTCCCATATACCTGAGTTTTATTCCTCCGAGTATCTCGGGTGAGACAATATTTTTCAGTATAACCGTTTTACCCGTGGCAGACTCGAGTTTTTTGATAATTCTCTCCGTCTGCTTCTTGCTCAGTTCAATACAACTCTCGCATTCCACTCTTATGATTCCGTATGCCTCTTCTTTAAGTTCGACGAATGTTTTGTATATCTCGGGAAATGTGTGTACAAGTTTTCTCTCACAGATTATTTTAAAGAGATTTAAAACATACTCGTCAATATCAGAGAACGCCTCGGATATAAGCTTCAGTTTCTCCTCGGTGGGAATACTCGGTGTGTCAAGGAGCATCTTGTAGTCGGGATTTTCTGAGAGAACTGTGTCTAAAAATTCCAAATCTCTCTCAATTATCTCTACACGGTTCAACTCTTTTGCCAAATCGAAGATAGCCTTGCCGTATTCACTTTTCTGTGTCATTTTCTTCACCCATAGAACTGATGAACTCGTCAATCAACTTCTCGTGTTCCTCACGGTTTATATCACGCTCGATGACCTTGCTTGCAATACTTATAGCCAGATCCGAAACGCTGTCCTTGACTTCATTTACGGCGCGTTTCTTCTCGAGCTCCACTTCTTCTCTTGCCCTCTCAAGGGTGCGTGCCGCCTTGACATTTGCTTCCTTCAGTATCTCTTCTTCACGCAGCTGCGCTTTGCGCTGTGCGTTTTTGAGGATCTGTTCACTCTCCTCATTTGCGACCTTGAGCTTTTCCGTGTACTCTTTTTTCATAACCTCTGCGTCGTCTTTGTCTTTTTGAGCGGCGTAATACATACCGTCGATTTCCTCCTGCCGTGAGTCAATCATTTTTTTCACCGGCTTGAAGAGCAGTTTTCTCAGTACAAAATAGAGAATGATAAGGTTGCACCAGGCAAAAATCATTGTCCAGAAATTAACCCCGACAAATGATTCAAATTTATCTAAAAAGACTTCAAAACCCATTTGCTGATACCTTTCATTTAAAGATAGGTTGTAATACCCTTAAAATTTCTCGGATTATTTAAGCTTGATAAATATCAGAAGAAGAGAAATAACAAGAGAATAAATACCTGTTGTCTCGGTGATAGCACAACCTAAAATCATATTTGTACGCAGCTGACCTGCCATCTCGGGCTGTCTTGCCATTGCCTCAAGCGCCTTACCTACGGCATTACCTTCACCTACAGCGGGACCGATAGCACCGATACCCATACACAAACCTGCGCCAAGCGCTCTTGCCGCAACCTCGATAGAACCTGTCAAACCTGTTAATTCATTCATTTTCTTTTCCTCCGAAATTTTATTTTTATATGTAACAGAGACTTCATAAAGCTTTATGAAGGTCTGAAATTATAAACTTTTTTAATTTTGTTCAGTTTGGTTGTATTGATTAGATTAATTAAAATGATTAGTTTTGTTAAATTGATTAGTTTGATTTTTCTTCTTTTTTGCTCTCGTTTTTTTCTTCAAGCGGGGGCGGATTTGCCTCTCCGATATAAATCATGGTCAGAAGAGAGAATACAAACGCCTGTACAAATCCCGAGAACAGATCGAAATATATAGACATAACGGCTGGCAGACCGGCTGTAAAAATCGGCGGCATGCAAGCGGCGATAGCCTCGGGCAGCCATGAGAATACTGCGTGGGAGAGAAGTGAGAGGGCGGCGTAGATAAGAGTTGTGAGAACCGAGCCGCCCGCCACGTTTCCGAAATGACGGAACGCCATTGACAGCGGCTGAGCTATCTCGCTCACGATATTCATCGGCGTCATAACTACAACAGGCTCGGTAAATCCTTTAAGAAAGCCCTTGAGACCGAAGTTTTTGATTTTTGAGTACCAGACGATTGCGGTAGTGGCAAGCGCCCATGCCAGAGTAACTGACAGATCTGCCGTTGCGGAGCGGAACAGTCCCGTCATTCCTATAAGGGTACAGCATACCGAGGAGATAAACAGAGTTCCGATATACGGGGCAAACCTTATATTATGCTTTCCCATTGTGCTCTCAACAAGGTTATAGAGCATTCCGACTGCCTTTTCCACAACTATCTGAAGGCCTTTCGGTTTTCTTTTGTCAAGCTTTCTTGTGAGAAAATAAGCGGTAATAATTACTGCCAGGGAAACAAACAGCAGAGTAAATGTGGTCTGTGTAATATTTATGCTGAACCATGGGGTGTGGATTGCAAAGTAGACTTTAGGTCCGCTGATCGAGATGTCCATCTGTCAAATCTCCTTATTTTTTCTGTTCCTTATCAGCGCCTCAACGGTGATAATGGGGCGCAGCATGAGAAGCGGTATCAGGGTGCTTATAACATTGAAAAAATCAGACAAAAATGCCAGTACAAGAGCGAGCAGCATAGTGACTGTTCTGAGGATAAATGAGATTTTTACCGCATTACTGAGTGCCGCCTTGTGTTCTGCGGCGAATTTATCCGCCTCCTCTTCCGACATCTCGTCTGTCCCCCTCTCACAGAGGGCTCTGTCAAAAGCACGGGTTGTTGAAACCGCGAGGAAGAGAAAATTCAGTGTTGTAACGGCACTGCCGAGCAGTGCGCCGGTGAGAACCTTATAGTCAAACCGTTTAAAGATGAGAAAACCTATGCACACAAGCGCTGAAACAATAAGTTCTCCGATGAAAATATACAGCGTTTCAATATACGGCAGTTTTTTATTATTGTCCATTACCTTTATTCCTTCTATTATTTTTCTCTGATTTTTGTATTTTATCAAGCCTTTCAAGATTGTTCATTGCAACGATAATAAATTTTATCATACAGATAATTCCGATGATAAAGCCTATGACTATTGCAATAACATAAATCCACTCCGGCGCACCCAATTTTTTTACTGAAAGGAAGGCTATAAAGAAAAATAAAATCGGAGGAGTAACAAGATTAAACAGCCCCTGTATTATAATGTTCAAAGCGTATATACCGCTGACGAATTTATAGTACATGCGCCCTCCTAAAGTAATATATATTTATATGGTACCACAAGAGTGTGTAAAAATCAATAGATATCCGAATAATTCCTCACATTTTTATGTGCATGTTTTTAAATAAAACCGGTGAAATTTGCAGTTTTTGGAATTATTTTGCTAATTAATATTGCAATATCCGAAATTTGTGTTAAAATGTAGGTGAGATTATAAGCGGCAAACATTTATTATTTTGAGAAAAATCAACAAATGGAGGTGTTTATATTATGAAAAAAATCGAACAAAAGCTGTTTAATCTCGCAGTATGGGCAAGTGTTATTGCGGGGTATCTTACTTTTGCCGTGGTTGCTTGCTTTTCGCTGACAATGGCGAAGGACGAGGGACTTAAGAAGACAACCAAGCTTGCTCTTTGGGTAGTGCTTGCTTTCTTTGCGGCGGAAGTATTCTTTATGATATTTAACTACATAGGAAACATGTTCAGCGGATACTATCTGTCGGATGCATACACGTTTTATAAGATTGCGACAAATATCGTCAGTGTTATAAGAATTATCACGGTTATAGTGTTTGCGGTGCTTGAGGTTTTGGGCGCAGAGAAGAAAGAAAAGGAAAATCACGGCGAAGAAGAGTAAATACAGCCTGCTTAAAAGTTCGTATGTGTCTTGAAGGGAAGAACATACGAAATGGAGAGCTGTGCCGTTTTGAGCAAAAATCAGTTTTAAAATAAAGAGACAACCGACCGGGGAAAACCGGTCGGTTGTCTTTGCCGTCGGTCTTACGGAAGGCAGTACAGAAATTTATGTAGAGAAGTTTTCTGTAATCAGTTGTTTCTTGTCTTAAAGCGAGTGCGGAATGTGCATTTTCGACACAGCGGCTCAACAAGGTTTCCGCTTTTAAAACCGTCTTTTATATTTTTTGCTCTCGCCGAATTTAATATGTTCTCAAGACTGTCATCCTTCAGGTTTCCGAGCGGAATTTCTCCGTTGCTGTCAAGGCAGCAGGGAACAACCGTCAGATCCGCAAGGATCGCAATCTGCGAGCACAAACCGTGACAGCTTCCACGTGTGTTTGTCACCGTGTCGGATGCGTCTGTCGGCCAGGTGAAGAGCCCGTCATACTCAAGAAATGTGTTCTCCTCGAGTCTGAAGCCGGAGTATCTGTCCTGCTGGGGCTCGGGATATCTTGATTTTAATATTTCGCCGATGAGGCTGTTTTGGCTGTTTCTGCCGACACCCTCGTCGCTGTCAAGGTTCCAAAGACGGAAAACCGTGTATATACCGCTCTTGGCACTATTTTCTGCAAAGTCCGCACACTCGTTTACATATTCCCGCATTTTATCCGATATGTCAGGGGGCGTGCGTTGTTTTTCACTGCATGTTGCAAGAGATTTCTCAAACTCTGTGAGCTGTGTGTTTGCCTCAAGCGAGTGCAGGGATATGTTTATTCTTTTGAATACATCACAGCGAGAGAGCAAGAGTTCTCCTTTGCTTTTGAGGAGAGTTCCGTTTGTCGTGAGCGAAATTTTGAGAGAATACGCCCTTGCCGTATCGAGTATAACGCCCAGATCCGGGTGCAGGAGCGGCTCGCCTAAGACATGCAGTGCTATCTTGTTGGTATATCCGCTCGCCGCCGAGGCGGCTTTTTCAAATTCCTCTATACTCATTAACCTTTTTTCTCTTTTTGTTTTTGAACAGAAAGAGCAGTTAAGGTTGCATATGTTGCTTATTTCAATATAAATTCGTTTAAACTGTTTTTTCACTTTCTTTATCCAACTGTAATTTGATTTTGTCTATAATCATACCGTAAGCGACGGGGTTTTTGCCTCCCTCGGGTATTATAATATCGGCATGCTTTTTGCTCGGCTCGACAAATGCCTCGTGCATCGGCTTTACCGTCGTGAGGTACTGTGTCACTACCGACTCGAGAGTTCTCGCACGCTTCTTGACATCGCGGATTATTCTCCTGATAATCCGCACATCCGCGTCCGTGTCAACAAAAATCTTAAGATCCATTCTGTCACAGACATCTTTGTTTTCAAAAATCAGTATTCCCTCAAGTATTATAACGGGGGTGGGAACTATTCGTCTTGTCTCTTTTGAGCGGTTGTGGACAGTGTAGTCATAAATCGGGCAGTCAATTTCCATGCCGCATTTGAGCATGTCAAGGTGCTTTAAGAGCAGGGGCGTGTCAAATGCGTCCGGATGGTCGTAATTGAGCTGCGCCCTCTCTTCGTATGACATGTCGTCGTGCGCCTTGTAGTAGTCGTCATGCCGTATTACCGTTATTCTGTCGCCGAAGTACTGAGAGATGTTTTTTGACAGCGTGCTTTTGCCGCTTCCGGTTCCGCCCGCAATACCTATAATCATAATGTCCATAGTCAAATATCCTCTTTTGTAATGGTTTTGTAGATAAGTTTTCTTTCATGTGCGGGAGTTTTGCTGTATGATAAAGCTCCTGAAAGCTCCGCTTCAGCTGTGGAGAACTTCGCTTCATCATTTGAGTAAAGCGTCATGACAGTCTCGCCTTTTCTGACAAAATCGCCTGTTTTCTTTTTGAGCGTAATTCCGGCACTAAGGTCTATACTGTCAGTCTTTGTCATTCTTCCGGCACCGAGACACACTGCACATAGTCCGATTTTTTCCGCATCCATAGCCGAGATATATCCGTCCGTCTCGCTGACAATGTCATATTTGTACTTTGCAACCGGAAACAGACTTGTGTTTTCCGCATACGAGATATCAGCACCCTGTGCCTTGAGCCATTCTTTGAATTTTTCGTAAGCAAGACCGGATCTGAGAGCTTCTTCCGCCCTCGACCTTGCCTCAGGGAGCGGTATATCGAGCGACAGATGCGCCATCAGCGAGGCAAGCGAGAGACAGATTTCGACAAGGTCCTCCGGTCCCTCTCCCATAAGCACCGCGATAGCCTCCTTGACCTCAAGAATGTTTCCTATCTCATAGCCGAGAGGTCTGTCCATATCGGTTATGAGCGCCGCAACATTTTTTTTGCACATACTTCCGATTTTCACCATTCTCTCGGCAAGCTCTGTTGCATCTTTGGGCGTTTTCATAAAAGAACCCGAGCCGCATTTTACATCAAGTACTATTGAGTTTGCGCCGGACGCAAGCTTCTTGCCCATTATGGAAGAGCAGATAAGCGGCAGTGAGTTTACCGTGGCGGTAACGTCCCGCAGTGCGTAAAGCTTTTTGTCGGCAGGTGCAAGATTTCCGCTTTGACCGATAACGCATATGCCGTGCTCTCTTACACAGGATATGAATTCTTCTTTTGTAAGAGATGTTTTGTAGCCGGGGAAGGACTCAAGCTTGTCAACCGTTCCTCCCGTATGCCCAAGTCCTCTTCCGCTCATTTTGGCAACCTTACAGCCGAGCGATGCGGCAAGAGGCGCAACAATAAGCGTAGTCTTGTCTCCGACGCCTCCCGTTGAATGTTTGTCAACCGTCAGCTTTCCGAATTCGGCAAGGTCGATACAGTCTCCGGATGCCTCAATAGCGTTCGTCAGAAAAGCCGTCTCCTCATCGTTCATTCCCTGAAAGCATATTGCCATCAGCAAGGCGGAGACTTGATAGTCGGGTATCTCGCCTTTTGTATACCCCTCGACAAATCCGTAAATTTCTTCTTTTGTCAGGCTCTCGCCCATCTTTTTTTTCGTTATAATATCATACATTCTCATATTTTTTCCTCACTTATTCACTCCGGTTAAAATAGGCAAAACAGCATAGTCTCCTATCAACATACCTGAAAAGTTATCTCTGTCCTTTATCGTACGGAATACCTTCAGCCTTCGGAGCCATGGATTTCTTTGAGGTAAAGGCAAGAATGACAAGAGTAATGATATAGGGCAGCATATTATAAAAATATGTGCTGATGCCGAGGTTGTTGAGGAAAGGTATCTGCGCGGATACGGCGGACAGGCATTTGAACAGACCGAATACCGTGCCTGCAATTGCAATATTCAGCGGCTTCCAGTTTCCGAAAATCATAACCGCAAGAGCAAGGAAACCGAATCCCGCAACAGAACCGTCTGCTACGGCATTTGCGGTTGTGACAGAGTAAATATAACCGCCCATACCTGCGAGAGCGCCTGAAATGGTGGTTCCGATATAACGCATTTTATAAACATTGATTCCGACAGAATCTGCCGCCTGTGGGTGCTCTCCGCAGGCACGGAGTCTAAGACCGAATTTTGTCTTGTAGAGAATAACCGAGAGTATGACATATATCGCAATACCGATATATGTTGTGATATAGAATTTTCTGAAGAGTATATCTCCGATAAATCCGAGACTTTCAAGATCGCCCCGTCCGAGCATAAACCAACTCGGCGCATCTCCGTTTATAGTCAGTCGGCTGTCAAGAAATACGACATTGATAATGAACAGAGCAATTGCGGGAGCAAGAAGGTTAAGGGCTGTTCCTCCGATTGTCTGATCCGCCTTCATTTTTATAGCGGAAAAGGAGAGCAAGAGGGAGAAGAGTGCACCGACAATTGCGGTTACGATAAGACCGAGTATGAGCAAAAGCTGTCCGAGTTCTCTCGGGAAGCCTGCATTTTGCATACCCCTGATGAACAGTACGCCGCCGAATGCACCTATAATCATAATACCTTCAAGAGCAAGGTTTATGATACCGCTTCGCTCTGCGAAAACTCCCGCGAGAGCGACCAGAATAAGCGGTACGGTAAAGAGAATTGTTTGTTGAAGTAAGTTAACCATTGTTATCCTCCTTTACGCATTCCTTTTCGGCGGAGTCAGACTGCTTGTCCGCGGCCACCGTATTTTTATTCTTTTTCAGAGAGGAAATTTTATCTGCAAATCGTTTTATAAAGTTTTTCGCACCGTCGTTTTCTCCGTCTTTGCTTTTTGCGAAGGAGAAGAGCTTGTGTTCGCCGTTGATAACCGATTTAAAGAAAACGGAGAACGCACTCAGGTATACAATGACTGCAATAATTATATTTGAAATATATTCGCTGTCATAGAAGGTCAGTATTCTGAGCTGACTGCCCGAAATATTGAGATAAGCCATAAACAAAGCCGCAAAAATTGTGCCGATGGGATTGCAGTTTGCAAGCAGAGCGACGGGAATACCGTTAAAGCCTACCTGCGGCAAGGACATATATGCGTTAGTCCAGCTGTATTCTATATCTCCCTGCAGGTAATAGAGTGCGGCTCCTACTGCGGACAAACCTCCCGCAAGTGCCATTGATAAGACAATATTTCTTTTTGCACTCATTCCCGCATATTTTGCGGCGTTCTTGTTTGAGCCGCAAGCCTTAAGCTCAAAGCCGAAGGTTGTTTTGTTCAGCAGCACATAAACTCCGACAGCGAGCAGTATCGCAATAAGTATACCTCCGTTTGCATAACTGCCGTCAAAATTCAAAAACAGCTTCGGCGTAGCCACACCGTATGTTCCGGTTGTGATAGTGTAGCCGGTTTTGTTTACTGTCAGAGTGTTTTGGAACTGCTTCATGGTAGAGAAGAACCATGTGACGAAGTTTGCGGCAATCCAGTTGGTCATGATAGATGTGATAACCTCGTTTACATTGAAAAACGCCTTGAACAGTCCGGGTATACATCCCCACAGCGCACCCGCAATTATTGCGGCTAAGAATGCAACTATCCAGGATATAAAACCGTTTACTCCGTTCATTCCGAGAGTGAGCGCCACGGAAATGGAGGTGACAGTGCCCATAAGATACTGACCGGGGGCGCCGATATTGAAAAGTCCTGTTTTATAAGCGAGCGCAGCGGACAGACCTGTCATAATAAGAGGGGTGGCACGGAAGAGCATATCTCCGATAAGGTATGCGGTGGAAATTCCTCCGCCTATTGCGGAGCTGAAAACACCGAGAATTATTACAAGCATTCCCTTGAATGACTGTCCGACGGGTATATCCTGATAATCCGAAATGAACTGATCAAAGCACGCTATCAGAAAGAGGAGCAAGCATCCGAATACAATTCCCATTCCGATTGATACAAGCGAGGATGCAATGGTCTTTGTCCTGTCGCTTGAAAGAGAGGGTAGGGCGAGTTTCTTTTTAAATGGATTTTTCATCGTTTACTTTTCTCCTTTTCAGATATTTCTTTTTGCGCCGGACATGTATAGACCGAGTTCTTCAGGGGTTGTCTTTTTCGGGTCAAGTTCACCCGTAATTTCACCCTCGTACATTACAAGAATTCTGTCAGAGACGGACATAACCTCATCAAGCTCGAGCGATACGAGCAAAACTGCGTTTCCTTTGTCTCTTTGTTCAACAAGGTTTTTGTGTATATACTCTATTGCGCCGACATCAAGACCTCTTGTGGGCTGTACGGCAACAAGCAGTTTGGGATTTTTGTCAAGCTCTCTGGCGATAATTGCCTTTTGCTGATTTCCTCCGGACATTGAGCGGGTTTTTGTTATTGCACCCTGTCCCGAACGGACATCAAATTTTTCAATGAGATCATCGGCGTATTTTTTAACCTCATCAAACTTTATGAAACCGTGATTTTGAAATCTCGGCTCAAAATATTTCTGCAAAACAAGATTTTGCTGAAGTTCAAAGTCAAGAACCAAACCGTATTTGTGCCTGTCTTCCGGAATATGGCTCATTCCGCAGAGAGATCTCTTTCTGACAGAGGCATGAGTAATATCTTCGGAAAGCAGGGTGACCTTTCCGCTTGTCGCCTTCTCAAGACCTGTCAGTGCATAGACGCACTCGCTCTGTCCGTTGCCGTCTATACCCGCAATGCACACGATTTCTCCGGCACGCACCTCAAAGGATATGTTTTTGATGGCGTTGTTGCCGTGGGACTTTGAGGCAACCGTGAGACCTTCGACCTTAAGTATGCATTCTCCGGGCTTCGCCTCTTTTTTTTCAACTTCAAATTTTACTTCACGGCCCACCATCATTCTTGACAGTTCTTCCTTGGTTGTGTCTTTGATATCCACCGTGCCGATATATTTTCCCTTTCTCAGAATACTGCACCTGTCGGCAACAGACATAATTTCATTCAGCTTGTGAGAGATAAAGAGAATTGACTTGCCCTCTCTCGCAAGATTTTTCATAATGTGCATAAGCTCGTCTATTTCCTGCGGTGTAAGAACGGCTGTCGGCTCGTCGAAAATCAGTACCTCGTTGTTGCGGTAGAGCATTTTCAGAATTTCCGTTCTCTGCTGCATTCCCACGGTTATCTCATCAATTCTTGCATCGGGATCTACATCAAGGCCGTACTTTTTCGACAGCTCAACAATCCTCTTTCGGGTTTCTTTTTTCTTGAGAAAGCCGAATTTCGTGCTCTCCATTCCGAGAATGATGTTTTCAAGCACGGTAAAGCACTCTACAAGCTTGAAGTGCTGATGCACCATGCCAATGCCGTATCTTGTCGCATCGTTGGGGTCATTGATTTCAATCTGCTCGCCGTTCTTTTTTATAATTCCTTTTTCAGGCTTGTACAGACCGAAGAGTACGCTCATCAGTGTGGATTTTCCGGCGCCGTTTTCTCCGAGCAGAGCATGAATTTCTCCGCGTCTGAGCTGCAATGTAATGTTATCGTTGGCTATTATTCCGGGAAACTCCTTTGTGATTCCCAGCATTTCAACTATATAATCATTATTCATATGGGCACAACCTTTCCGAATTGATATGTATATTATACATTATGTTACAGGATATTACAAGTTAAAATTAACTTTTACACAAAAAATATTAAAAAAAACGCAAATATTTATGAAATTTGCCAAACGGAGTATAAAAAGCACAAAAGGAAATGGTTGCTTTTAAGCTTTTGTAAAGTGAAAATATTTTAAAAAAGAGACTGATAAGATTGACGAAAAAGGCTGTCTCAAATGCGCTGAAAGTTGCATTTGAGACAGCCCCTTATATCACCTCATAATCAAGGCGAGTATTAATCGGCAGACATACGGACGGCAGAAATTATTTCTCGTATATGAGAGTAAGTCTGCTGTTTGAGTATGTGCCGTTATCAATCTGTGTCATGAAGTCGGTGTAATCAGCTTTGACAGTGATAGTACCGTCAACAATTTTGTTGAAGAGTGCCTTGTAATCGTTCATAGTGAATTTGCCCTCAACGAACTTTGTTGTCTCGGGAAGACCTACTGCGTTATCCTTTGCTCCGAGAGTTGTGAGCTTGCCGCCGCACTCTGACCATTTGTTCTGATAGAACTTGCCGAGCATGATCTCTACAGACTCCTTAAGACCTTTCATAGCGGATGTGATAACAGTATTCGAGTCATCTGACTGGTCAACGTCAACACCGATTGTCTTGTCACCGCCTACAGCAGCCGCTGCAAATACGGATGAGCACATTGCTCCGCCGCAGGAGAATACAACTTCCGTACCGTTGTTGTACCAGCCTGTTATCTGTGTCTGAAGATCTGTAGAAGCAGAAAAGCTTGCGCCGTATTTGAATGAGTACTTCATTTCAACATTTACATTTAATTCTTCGGCAGCGGCAATTGCTCCCTGTACATAACCGTAACCGTATCTGTTAACAGCAGGGTTTGTTCCACCGCCGCCGCCTGTAAATCCGAGCTTGGTATATCCGAGCTTAACTGCCGCATAACCTGCAAGATATCCGCACTGCTCCTCCTGATATGCAACTGCGGCAACATTTGAGAGGACTTTGTTGTTATCATCTGTAAGAGGCCATCCGTCAATGAAAATAAAGTTGACTGTGGGATTTTCTGCTGCAATTCTCTTGAGTGCTTTTTCCTGCATGTAGCCGGGAGCAACAACTATCTTGGCTCCGTTTGCGATAGCAGCCTTGAATGCGTTGTAACGGTCATCATCTGTTGCGTCCGAGCCGTTAGCCGGCTGATAGTATTTGTAAGTGATATCGTTCGCTTTTGCATAAGCCTCAACGCCGTTCCATGTTCCCTCGTTGAAGGAACCGTCTCTGAGAAGTCCTACATCGGTAACCATTGCAATTTCGTATGTGTCATTTCCGCAAGAGCCGAATACGGCAACCATACCAAACAGCATTGCCGCCGTGAGTAGAAGAGAGAAAAATTTTTTCATAAAGCATCCTCCGTTTTAATTGTAATAGGGTATTACATACATAGTATACCATTATTACCGACAAAATTCAATCTTTTTGGAAAAATCTACATATTACACAATTTTTACTCACAAAAATTAGCAATTTGTCACATATTTTATAAAATGAAGGAACATAATTTTATACAGTATCTATAAAAAATCTTGAAAAAATGACAATAAAGATAAAAGTTATTAAGAAAATTCCGCTCCGATTCATGCACATTTTTTTGTTTTTTACCTATATAATATGCAAAGCCGGTTGAAAAAATGCACCTTTGTCGCCTTATTTACATAAAATTGCTATCAAATCTGTAGGGGAGAATTTCGGGAAAAGTAATTTTTTTGTAACCGTTTTCCTTAACAAGAATAACCTCAAAGTCATCATTGCAGAATTCCGCCATAACCTGTCTGCAAACACCGCAGGGAGGGAAGTAGTCGGAGGAGGGCTCGCCGCATTTTCCCCCGGCAATAAAAATTTTTGAAAAATGCCTCTCACCGCTGTTTACGGCTTTGAAGAAGGCAACTCTCTCCGCGCATACCGTCGGGGTAAACGAGGCGTTTTCTATATTTGCTCCGCAGTATATCTTTCCGTCCTTTGTGACGAGGACCGCACCGACGGATATGTTTGAGTAAGGAGAGTATGCGTTGTCTCTTTCTTTGATTGCCATGCTGCAATATTTTTTCATTTCGGTTTCAGACATATAAATACTCCTTCATTAACTCTGAGTAAAACTCCCGTGTTTTATCACGGGAGAGCGTAAAAATATAAAATAACTAAAAATCAAATGCGTCTGCAATGCCGCTCACGGCGTCGGGTGTGAATGTGACATTGAGCGCCTTTGCGCAAAGCTCTGAGACGGTGGTAAAACCTCTCTGCGTGCCGAGGTTTTTCGGTGCAATTTTCTTGTTATAAATAATGAGAGGTACATACTCCCTTGTGTGGTCGGTTGAACTGTCACCGGGGTCACAGCCGTGGTCCGCCGTAATGATAATGAGGTCGTCATCATTTGCCTTTTTGCAAAACTCTCCGATCCACATATCAAATTCACTCAGCGCCTTTGCATATCCGTCAATGTCCTGCCTGTGCCCGTAAAGCATATCGAAATCAACAAGGTTTGTAAACGCCAAGCCCTCAAAATCACGCTCGAGCAGTCCGAAAGTAATATCCATTCCCTCACGGTTTCCATGGGTAAGTATGCTCTCGGTGACACCTCTTGAGGCAAAAATATCGTTAATCTTGCCGACGGCAATAACTTCTTTTTTTGCCTGACTTACGGCGTCGAGCAGTGTCGGCTTCGGCGGAAGAAGGGAAAAGTCGTGCCTGTTTGCAGTCCTCTTGTGCTTTCCGTCTTCAAGCTCGATAAACGGGCGCGCGATAACTCTGCCGACAGCATGCTTTCCGACAAGAATTTCTCTTGCAATCTTGCAGTACCTGTAAAGTTCTTCGACCGGCACTACCGCCTCGTCTGCCGCAATCTGAAAAACGCTGTCTGCCGAGGTGTATACAATAAGGTCACCCGTACGCTGATGCTCTTTTGCGTATCTGTCTATAACTTCCGTGCCGGAATAGGGCTTGTTACACAGCACGCCCCTACCCGTGCGAAGTTTAAACTCGTCTATTATCTCTTTTGGGAAGCCGTCGGGATAAGTCGGGAGCGGTTTTTCGGAAACAATACCGCATATCTCCCAGTGACCGATTGTCGTGTCCTTGCCCATGCTGAGTTCGGACAGTCTCGCATATGAGGCTATTGGGGACGGCTCCTTTGGCAGGTAGTCTATTCCGTCAATATTTGAAAGTCCGAGCTTTATAAGACTTTTGAGTTTAAAATATTTTGACTCGGATATTCTCTTCATTGTGTTTGCGCCGACATCTGCAAATTTCTCCGCATCCGGCGCATATCCTATACCGACAGAGTCAAGTACTATCAAAAAAACTCTTTTCATAATAACTCCTCTTCAAAGAGGGCACAAGGTGCATGCAAAGCTCAGACTGCCCAAAGGCGAGCGCAAAGTTTTGCCACGCAGTCCGTACCCGTGTTAAATTTTATTCTTAAAGTCTTATTGCGGTATTCAAAGCAACTTCCATCATTTCGGTAAATGATGTCTGCCTCTCTTCTGCCGTCGTCGACTCGCCCGTGAGCAGGTGGTCGGATACTGTGCAGATTGCCAGTGCGTTCTTTTTGCAGTATGCCGCCGTCATGTAAAGAGCCGCCGCCTCCATCTCAACACCCAGCACTCCCATATCCGTCCATTTCTGACTTGCCGCAGGATTTGCGTTGTAGAAAATATCGGAGGAGAGCAGGTTGCCGACTTTGTATCTTGCGCCTATTCTCTCGGCTTCCTCTATAACGGTCTTCATGATGTTATAGCTTCCTATCGGAGCGAATGTTCCCTCAAGCGAGTACTGCACCGCAAAATTCGATGTAGTGCATGCTCCCATACCTACTATGATATCCCGCATTTTTACACTCTCGCTGAGTCCGCCGCACGAGCCTATGCGGATGATGTTTTCAACTCCGAAAAATTTAAACAGCTCATACGAATATATACCTATCGAGGGCATTCCCATTCCGCTTGCCATAACGGATACCCTCTCGCCTTTGTATAAACCGGTGTAACCCTGCACCGAGCGGACATTGTTTACAAGCCTTGCTCCCTCAAGAAAGTTCTCAGCTATAAATTTTGAGCGCAGCGGATCTCCGGGCATTAATACTGTCTTTGCAAAATCTCCCACGGAGGCGTTAATGTGAGGTGTGTGATTGACATTTCCCATAAGTGATATCCTTTCGTTGATTGTTTTTTATCGTGCTGAATAAAAAATCTGATAATTAAAAAGATTTAAATAAATCAGTAACCCTGAATATTCTTTTCTGCTTTCAGTATCTTTACTATCCTGCTTGTACCGAGTCTTGCCGCGCCGAGTTTTATAAACTCCTCGGCGTCCTCAAGCGAGCTTATACCTCCCGCCGCCTTTATCTTTACACCCTCAGCAATATGTTCTCTGAAGAGTGAAACATCCTCTTTTGTGGCACCGGCTGTGGAAAAACCAGTCGAGGTTTTTATATAGTCCGCTCCGGACCGGCTTACGATTTCACACATCTTGATTTTTTCTTCTTTTGTCAATAGGCATGTCTCTGTAATTACTTTTAAAATCTTGTCCGCACACGCATTTTTTATCCTTTTAATTTCGTCGCTGACCTCGTCATATCTTTTGTCTTTGAGAAGTCCGATATTAATAACCATATCTATCTCGTCAGCGCCGTTTTTGATTGCGTCCTCTGTCTCAAAAACCTTTACCCGTGTTGTCGAATAACCGTTGGGGAAGCCTATAACAGTACAGATTTTAACCTTGTCTGTGACATAGGCTTTTGCTTCTTTTACATAGGAGGCAGGGATACAAACGGAGGCAGTGGCGTATTTTATTCCGTCGTCACACACCGTTTTTATATCCTCCCATGTCGCTGTTTGCGAGAGCAGAGTGTGGTCGCACTTTGAGAGAATTTCTCTAATATCCATATCAGTTCTCCTTTTCCTTGTTTATTCTGTCAACATAGCATTTATGGCACATGGCAATATATCTGTCATTGCCTCCGAGGCAGACCTGGTCGCCTTTGGTTATAATTTTACCCTTATCGTCAAGTCTTGCGTTTACCGTCGCTTTTTTGCCGCACTCGCAAATGGTCTTTATCTCCGAGATTGAGTCGGATATCTCAAACAGCCGCTTGCTTGCGGGAAACATGTTTGTGAGAAAGTCGGTGCGCAGACCGAAGCACAATACGGGGATATCTATTTCATTGACTATCATCCGCAGCTCATCTATCTGCTTTGTTGTGAAAAACTGACATTCGTCTGTTATAATCACATCGCAGTCTCTGTGCTCGTTTATAAAAATATCATATATGTTGTCTTTTGCGGATATCGGGGAGCATTTTGCGCTAAGTCCTATTCTTGATTTTATAATGTCGGCGCCGTCACGGCTGTCGGTTGCGGGCTTTATCAGCCAGACTTTCATACCGCGCTCTTCGTAGTTGAATTTTGTTATCAGCGCCTGTGCGGTTTTTGAAGAACCCATTGCTCCGTATTTAAAGTACAGTTTTGCCATAAGCAAGCTCCGTTAATCTTTATTTCAAAAAATCGTCTTATTTCAGTTTGATTATACCATAAAATTATTAATCATGTAAGATGGAGAAACAAATTTATTAAAATTTCACAAAGATGATAAATTTTCGGAAAACTGTGGAATTTTCAAAACAAATGTGCTAAAATATAGGGTACAGCCTTTGAAGGGAGAAAGAGATGAAACTTATTATTGCGGAAAAACCCAGTCTTGCAAGGAATATTGTTGCGGGAATCGAGAAGATTCAGGGCATGGATAAAATGCAGAAAAAAGACGGATATTTTATAAACAATGAATATATAGTAAGTTGGACTATCGGACATCTTTTTTCTCTCTCTGATGTGGAAAGCTATACGAAAAGCAATCCCGGTGCGCAGTGGACGCTTGACAATCTGCCGTGTTTTCCTGAGAAATTCAGGTTTGAGCTTCGCAAAACCGCCAATAAAAAGGTTGATTACGGAGCGCAAAAGCAGTTTAATATACTTAAAACCCTGTGTAACAGGGAGGATGTAAATCAGATTATAAATGCGGGAGACGCAGACCGTGAGGGAGAGATTATCGTGCGCATTTGCGTTGATAACGCGCTTTTGACCCCAAAGGAGCAAAAGAGGCTGTGGCTTCCGGACCAGACTACCGAGACCGTGCGAATGGCGCTTGAAAATATGAAGGACGACAGCGAGTATGATAACCTTGCAAACGAGGGGTTGGCGAGAACTTATATTGACTGGCTGTACGGCGTTAATTTAACACGGTATGCAACTATTCTTTCTCGCAGGCTTCTCCGAGTGGGCAGAGTAATAGTGCCGATTGTAAAGGCAATATATGACCGTGATATGGAAATTCGGAATTTCAAGTCCGAGACTTATTATGTTATCAGGTCAAACGAGGTCACAAAAAACGAGAAAGTTTTGCTTGAGAGTAAACTTCAGTTTACAAAAGATCAGCTTGAGAAAGCCGAGGAGACTGCAAAGCTGTATAACTCAAATACCGCTACCGTGACAAAAAAGGAGAGCAAAAAGGAAACCTTGCGTGCGGGCAAGCTCTTTTCACTTTCCACACTGCAGAACCTGCTTGGCGGAACCTATAAGATGAGTATGACCGAGAGCCTTAAGATTATACAGGATCTATATGAAAAAGGATATCTCACATATCCGCGTACGAACTCGGAATATCTTGCAACAGCGGAAAAGGATAAGTTCAAGTCGATTATTTCAAATGTTAAAAAAATCGGATATGATGTAAAATTCAAGGATTCAAAGCTGATTTTTGATGACTCGAAGATCGAGGCGCACTCCGCCATAACTCCGACCTATAAAATTCCGAAGGCGTCGGAACTTTCGGAAAAGGAGATGAAGGTCTATTCGACGGTTTTCCGCAGATTTGCCGCCGTGTTCTGTGCGGAGGACTGTATTGTCGAGAAAACCGAGATAAAAATTTCTCTCGGAGAACTTGAGGAATTTACACTGCGCGGCATGATGATAATAACACCCGGTTTTACGAAATACGACGACTGCAAGCGCAAGGATAAAATCATACCGAACCTCAATGTCGGTGACACTGTCAATATAAATTTCAAGCCCGTCGCCTGCAAAACGACGCCGCCTAAGCATTATACTATTGAAAGTTTAAATAATTATCTTAAAAATCCTTTTAAGGACGATAAGGCAAAGGCGAAGGAGATGGAGCAAAACGGCGAGATTGACGACAGTGAAGACTACAAGGCAATATTTGAGGGACTTGAGCTCGGCACCGAGGCGACAAGGACGGGAATTATAGAAAACGCCAAGAACACGGGCTATATAAAACTTACAAAGGATGTTTATACCATTCTTGAGGGCGGAGAGTTTCTTATTGAGACGCTTGACAGACTTCAGATAATAATGGATAAATACAAAACCAGCCAGCTCGGCAGAGCGCTCAAGGGTGTTTACCGAGGTGAGATGACCGTCGATGACAGCGTAAAGCTTGCCGAGGAAGAAATATCTAAGATAATGAACAAAACAAGCGCCGATATAAATTATGAACAGCCGAATACAGGCACACTCGGCGAGATAGTCGGCGTCTGTCCTCTGTGCGGCAAAAATGTCGTGCGCGGCAAATTCTCATACGGATGTATGGGTTACGCCGACGGATGTACCTTTAAGATAGGAACATTGATTTGCGGCCGTACCGTAAGAATTGATGAGGCAAGGGAGCTTCTCAGAAATGGTTCTACCGCAAAGCTTGACGGATTTATCTCCAAAAACGGCAAGAGATTTCAGGGCAAGCTTAAAGTAAAGGACGGAAAAGTCGTCTTTGACTTTGACTGATAAATAAATATAAATGAAAAAACACTCCGGCATTAACAATATTTTGAAAACAGCATACAATTATATTAGACGGCAACACCGTCATAAACATAAATCTCCTCGGAGGAATAATATATGAATAATAATTGTTTTTGCCACATATTTGACGACAACTGTACATGGATTATTATCCTTGCTATCGTTATCGCTTGCTGCTGCTGCGGCCGTTAATCGGTTAACAGTTTGACTTTGCCGTAAACGTACGGCATAAAGATGTTGATTTAAGCCACATTCAAAATTGATTTCGTTACCGAGACTGAGACAATGATATACTTAGCATAACTCAGTCAAAAGGCAGCCCCGGGGAAATGCAATAAATATTTTCGGGGCTGCCGCAATTATGCACAACACAAAAGCGGCGAGACAGAATTTTTCTGCCTCGCCGTTAAATTATTTCTGCCTCATTGTTAAATTAAATGAGCAGTTATTTAAATTGCTTTCATGCTTTAAGCTTTGCTGACGGCACAGTCGTTTTTATGGCCTTATCTTAAATAATCGAGTTATATTGATTCTCCCCGTCGCATATATTGAAGTAAAAAGGAGGGGAAAATATGTTTATATATACTATCAGAGCATCAACAATTCGCTTTTTCTCAATACTGCTTGCGGCATTGGTTCTCGTCGGGGTGATTTTCACATTCGCAGCAAAATCGGCAACAAATGCCGTCAGTGCAATGGTCGACTTCAGCGGAATAAAAACCGAGGAGGACAGGATAGAGTTTATCGAGTCGCAGGGCTATACCGTAAAGCGAGGCAGTGAGGAGAGTGCGGAGTTTTCCGTTCCCGAAAATTTTGACAGAATTATTTCGGGATACAATCAAATTCAAAAGTCTCAGGGACTTGATATTTCAAAATACAAAAACAAGAGAGTTACACGATATACATACACACTCGAAAATTATGAGGGCAGTGAGGACACAGTGTATGTAAACCTGATAGTTTACAAGAACACTGTAATTGCGTGTGATATATCCTCGCTTACCGACGGCGGATTTGTAAAACCGCTTATCAAGCTTTGATATTACTCGGATAATCCCTTTTTCTTTGCGTACATAACAAGGGATAAGGACATTGCGGCGCCTATTATAAGCATCAGTACGCATGCTACCCAGTGCAAAGCGGAAAGCTTTGCAATTTCAACCGCGGCGTCCTTTGCAGTTGAAATATACACTGTGGGTATTGAGCCGAGAATAAAACCTATAATTGCAAAATATGTTCCCATGGGATAATTTTTCAGAAGGAATTTCATAAGTTTAGAGATAATTATAAATCCTATCAGTATTCCAAGCGCAAGCGAGCCGAGCACGAGAATGCAGGTGAGGATATCACGACCCTTGAAGAAGTGGTCGGTTATCATTTTGACAACGGGGTTGTAATATCCTAAAATAAGTAAGAGCATGCTTCCGGAAATACCGGGGATAACAAGAGCGCAGGAACCTATTATGCCGATTACAACAAGCAAAATATAACCGCCGAATGTCAATCCAAAAAGATTGACATCCTGTCCAACGGGAAGAAAAGAAAGCAGCAGTGCGCACAAAAGCGGAATAATGCAGGCAGGAAGATGTGAAAGTCTCTTCTTGCCTTTTAATTTATCCGTAATCGAGGGCAGTCCTCCGAGAGCAAGTCCTACGAAGAGGGATACGGTGGGGAACGGGAACTTTTCAAGCGCCCAGCCTAAAGGATAGAGCATGGCAATAACTCCGCTTACCATACCGAGTCCGATAGGCAACAGAGTTTTTATGCTGTTTTTGAAATCTTTTGCAATATCCGCAATAGCTCCTACAAGCCTCTCGTAAATTCCGAGTATTGCCGCAACCGAGCCGCCTGAAAATCCGGGTATAATAAAAGCTATTCCTATGGCGATACCTGAAATAAAGTCCTTTAAAAAATTATTTTTTTTCACTGAAATATTGTTTTCGTTCATAAAAAACCTTTCCTGATTTAGTTTTATGAGAGCAGATGAAAAAATATTTCTATCTGCGAAAAACAAAACATGATTTTAAAACACAAACAGAATTATAACATAATGAGACTTTTTTGTCAATGAATTGCATTTTAAAAATAAAATCTTAACCGTTTCTTGAATTTTGAAGTAAAATGTGATATGATAATATGAGAAACACATAAAAAGGGAAACTCAGAATTTATGGAACAGGGAAAACAGAGAACAAAAAACGTAGTGCTTGCAGGCTTATGCCTTTCGATAAGCGTGGTTATGCCTACAGTATTTCATTTTGCAGGACCGCAGGGCGGAAAAATGTTTCTGCCGCTGTTTTGGGGAGTTGCGTTGGCAGCAGTGGTACTTGATTTCGGATATGCGCTTTCGGTTGCGATGATTGCGCCGCTTCTGAGCAATATCATATCCGGTATGCCCGCCGTGCCGATGCTTTATTTTATGCTTGTAGAGCTGATTATATATGCCGCAGTTTTAAATTTTATAAAGAGAAAAATTTACCTTCCCATTGCGGTGCTATTGAGTCTTATAATATCAAGAGCGGGTTATATAGTAACAGTAAGTCTTGCGGGGCTGATTTTTGAGTTGCCGGCGGGATTTGTCGGGCTCGGAGTGCTTCTTAGCGGAGTTGCCGTGTCCCTTCCGGGTATTGCGGCGCAAACGGTTATTATTCCCCTGATATACAAAATATACGGTAGGGTTTGGAAGGATGAAGGATAAGTTTAAAGAGAAGATAAGCAGACGGGAAGCGACGTTTATCGCCTGCTCAGATAATGAAATTACATATAAAAATACCGGCATCGGCGTGAAGCCCATTATTACTCCGATGCGTACCCGTGTCGACTTTTTCAAAGGAATGGATATATATGATACCACCATAGGCAAGGCGGCGGCAATGCTGCTCGCCCTCTCGGGTGCAAAGTATGTCTATGGCGAGATAATGAGCCGTGCGGCGCTTACCGTTCTCGCCTCTCACGGGATAGAGTATGAGTATAAAACTCTTGTGGATTTTATAAAAAACCGCACGGGTGACGGTATCTGCCCACTTGAGCAGTCGGTTCTTGATACAGACGACATAGAATTGGGGTATCGAAAAATAGAAGAGAGGATTGCTCAGCTCATGGCGGCAAAGCAACCCTCATAATCAGTTATTTTGTGTATCGGCAAAAGTTTTTTGCCTTGAATCGGAGAGTTCAGCAGTGAGTACTGTCGCTCTCCTTTTTTTCGTTTGTGCTGTAAATTTCCACACAGTAACCCTTATGGTTGCACTTCGGACATGTCAGTTTCCTTGTGTTCGGCGTGTGGTAAGCCAAAAATGCGTTTTTCAGCTTCGGTTTAAATACTTCGTGACATTCGGGGCAGATATAAGCAACTCTTTTGAAATAGAACAGGGAAATCCAGATTCCAAGACCGATTACAACGCACATTCCGAGCGCAAACGGCCACCAGATTCCGCTCTTCCACCATAAAACGGCAGTTCCTATTTCAATAATGTCCATGATAATGCCTACAATCGCCATCCCCCATCTGAGTTTTGCCAGATTACGTTTGTTTTTCATCATTTGCGCTATATCGCCGATGGATTCAACCGAGAGTCTTTTGGTATTTTTCAGCTCCGACTTTATTTCTTCCACAAATTTCAACTTCTTGTCAATGTCGCTCATTTCTTCTTCAAGAAATTTTTGATGCTCATCTAAAATAACAGATAAAACATTTTCAAAATTATCTTCTTTCAAAAGACGGCTGATATTGTTTATGGATAAACCGACCTCACGCAAAAAGCAAATTGTTTTCATTTTCTTAAGGTCGTCTTCGGAGTAAAGTCTGCGTCCGCCCTCTGACAGTTCGCTCGGTACGAGAATATTTCTCATGTCGTAATATTGTACCGTCCTCACGGACACAGAGCAGAGCTTTGCTATTTCTCCGGTTGTGTATTTTGACATAGCGTTCACCTCCTCTTGCTACCATTATATAACATTACCTAAGGTAACAAGCAATACCTCACCCAAGGGGATTTTTTCATATTTTTTTAAAAAATCATTCGAATTCAAAAGGCAGTTTGAAAAAATGCAAATAATTGTTTACATAAATTGAACTGACTATTAGATGTTTGCTTACCTTTTTGGACTATTTGCTTTTGTACGGTTCTGACCCGTGTTTATTGTTTTCTCTTAAAACAGATGGCGGCACCCCGTAATTTTTTTTAATTGTCGCCGACAATGATTTACTGTCGCACTTAAATTTTTTTGCTATTTGGGATACACTCATATCAGTGTATATAAGCATATCTGTCATTCTTTGAAGTCGTATGTTGGATATATACTTTGCAGGGGTAACTCCGGTTGTTTTTTTAAAAAGTCTTTGAAAATAGTTCGGATGGTAATTTATCAGTTCTGCAAGCACTTTTACATCTGTTGTCTCGTATATATTTTCATCTATATATTTCAATACACGCTCAATGCCACTATTAAACTTGTCTTTTGAAACACTTATCTCTTCTTCGTCACAGTTTTGAAAATAGATACAGATAATTTCTATAAGAAGC
This sequence comes from uncultured Clostridia bacterium, assembly GCA_944384515.1. Lineage (GTDB taxonomy): Bacteria > Bacillota > Clostridia > Oscillospirales > CAG-272 > UBA1740. The sequence goes on along the minus strand of CALWTU010000013.1, from coordinate 19,218 downwards.
TGTTTAATTTTTATCTCATCTGCTATATTTCTGTCGTTTTTATGCCAAATGCGGCAAAGTTCGCCAAATACACATTTGAGCTCATCCGTATTCCGTATATTAACGCATACAGGGGTTGTGAGTATATCAAAAATGTCATATTCTCCGACTTTTGAATAAAAGTAGCAGGTGAACTTTTTATAGTGGTGATCATTAATTGACCTTGCAAAGTGGTACTGATTGCAAGGCAGCAGCACAAGCGTATTTTTTTCGGGGTAATAATTTTTTGAGCTTACATTGATTTGACCTTCTCCGTCCAAAATAAAGTAAAGTATATTATGGTTTAGCTTATTCAACTTGTTATCCCAAGGTACGCCCGTGAGGTCGTAATATGCACAACTGATGAGAGACGGATTTAATTTTGATATAATGTTTTTATAAAAACCGTTCATGAAATACCTCTTCTTTAAAGGTTAATTTTGCAGTATTACAAGTTACTTTTCAGGGTTTACTTATTTTCGGCATTATAGTATAATGTTCTAAAAAGTTAAGACGGCAAACAGGAGGAAAATATGGGAAAATCAGAAGGAAACTGCATACAGGCAGAAATTTTAAATATTTACATATCTCCAAACGGAGACGACTGTGCAGATGCCTTGTCTTTAAATACTTCGGTCAGGACATTTGAGAGAGTGATGGAGATTATCGGGCAGAACAAGGGCAGAGCAATAAATGTTAATATATCCGGCGGAAAGTATTATATTAGCGGGCCAATGGTGTTTGATAACAGCAACACTGACGGCAGTCCTATAAGCTTCAAAGGTCCTGACAGTGGAGAAGTGGTTATAAGCGGTGCTCTTGAACTTTGCGATCTTGTTTGGCAAGATTACAAGGAAAATATAAAAAGGTGCAATATCGGTTCAGGCAGGGAATTTGAGATGATGTTTTTAAATTCCGAGCTGAAAGTGCTTGCAAGATATCCGAATTACCGCCCCGATGAAATACTGAACGGATATGCGGCGGATTGTTTAAGCCCGGAGCGCGTCAAAAGATGGAAAGATCCGAGCGGTGGATATATCCGTGCGATACACTCATATGAGTGGGGAGGAAATGATTATATTATAAACTCCAAAAATGAGGATAATACATTAAATTATACATGGGTTGGCGATCATAATCAAGGCAGTGGAATGCATGCAGAAAAGCGAATGGTTGAAAATATTTTTGAGGAGCTTGATGCACCCGGCGAATGGTTTTACAATAAAGAAACGGGTGACTTATACTACTATCCCGAGCACGGAGAGAATTTAGATGGGGCGGCAGTTCAAATAGCGATTAACTGCGAGATTGTCCGTTTTACAGGCTCATCGTGCAAAAAGGCTGTCAAGAATATAGAATTTGAGAATGTTCACTTTACTCAGTCGGACAGAACAATGTTTAAAAAACAATATGAGCGACCGCTCAGGAGTGACTGGGGAATAGTGAGGAGCGGTGCGCTGTATTTTGAAAATACGGAAAACATAACTGTCAAAAACTGCCGTTTCGATTTCTTAGGCGGAAATGCAGTTATGATGAGCGGTTATAATAAAAATAACATTATAGACGGTAATGATTTTTCGCAAATAGGGGCATCCGCCGTTCTTATTGTCGGGCTTGAGTCTGCGGCAAGAGATTATTCTACATGGGATAACGGCAATCACAAAACGGTTATAAATGATAAGACTCCGGGTCCGCTGACAGATGATTACCCGCGCGAGATAACTGTCAGCAACAACTACATGTATAATGTGGGAATTTTCGAGAAACAGGTAGCAGGTATCTGCGTTTCAATTTCAAGCAAAATCCATATTGACTCAAATACCATTCATCATGTTCCGAGGGCGGGCATCAATGTCGGAGACGGAACCTTCGGCGGACATATAATAGAAAATAACGACATATTTGATACTGTCAGGGAAACCGGGGATCACGGACCGTTTAATTCATGGGGGCGTGACCGGTTCTGGTCTCTGATAAAGTATGATCATATGGGACTTTACGGAGCGGAAAAATTCCCGTATGCAAAACTTGATGCCGTAGATACCACCGTGCTCAGACATAACAGAATACAAGGCAACAGGGGGTTTGGCATAGATCTTGACGACGGCTCCACAAATTATGAAATTACAAATAACCTCATGCTCGGAGTGGGTATTAAACTTCGCGAGGGATTTTACAGAACTGTGCACAACAATGTAATAATAGGAGCCCCTCTTGATATTCATTGCACATATGAGAAGAACAGTGACCAAATATACAGCAATATTGTGTATAACAAAATGGCTGTAAGATATGCCGCAGGGGCGACAAACACAGGACCTCGCAGAACTGATTTGTTTGAAAGAAATTTATATTGGAATGACGGAGAACCGATAGAAAATGCGACCGCAGAGGACGGTATGGGGCTGGCACTTGACCCTGAATTTCTGAGAACGTACAAGGATAATAATTTTCAGGTTTCAGAGCATTCTCCCGCACTCACGAAAGCGGTAGGCTTTAGAAATTTCGATATGTCGGACAACTCGTTCGGCAGGGCTGATAAACCAAAGCCGCAGCCTTATTTTTATGGCGGAGGTACTCAAAGTTTTAAGAGACAAAGTTTTAAAACAGCCGAACTGAGAGAACTTTCGGATGACATACGTTCCTCGTTGGCAATCCCTTACTCGACTGACGGGGTGGCTCTTTTCAGCATCGGCAAAAATTCTTTTTTAGGCAAAGCGGGTTTTGAGCCTTTTGATGTTGTCACTTTTTTGAACGGAATAAAAATATCAAGCATTGAAAAATTTATAAATGCTGTAAATATGCTTGAGAGCAAAAAAGAATATGAATGTGTTATATATCGGGACGGAGTAAAGGCACAAATAACTGTGCGTTTTCCGGTTGAATGATCAGAGAGACTCTCTGAAAGAGGGGATAATCTTCGTCTTAATTAATGCATAGCACTTTCGGTTCAATAGATTATAAACATCTAAAACAGTAAAATGCAACCTCACCAAACATATTAAAAATTACCCATTTTTAACAAGACATGTAAGAGTCTCCACATGCCCTGTCATCGGGAACAGGTCGACGCCGATTGCCGAGTCGGTGCCGTAACCGAAAGAATTGAATATTTTGATGTCACGGGCAAGTGTAGAGTGATTGCAGGATATATATACGATTCTTGCGGGGGCGAGCTTTGAGACAAACTCTATAAGCTCTCTTTCACATCCGCCGCGCGGCGGGTCAAGGATGACAACATCAGGCTCAATTTTTCGCCCGAGCTCATCCTCTGCATTTTTCAGAAGCATACTCGTATTTTTGGCGTCGCCCGTGTAAAACTTTGCATTCGGAATTTGTGCCTCTTTTGCATTTTCTCTTGCACAAATAACCGCGGAGGGGACTATTTCTATACCGATAAGCTGCTTGCAGTCCTCTGCCATTGACAGTCCTATCGAGCCTATACCGCAGTATAAGTCAAGGAGCGTGTCGCTTTTTTTGAGTGCGGCAAGCTCTCTTGCCTTTTTGTACAGTATCTCGCACGCCGAGTGATTTACCTGATAAAAGGACGGTGCGCTTATCTTTAACTTTACTCCGCACAGCGTGTCATATATATATTCACGGCCACACAGCAGAGTAAAATCAGAGGACAAAATTACATTTGTGTTTTTTGTGTTCTTGTTGAGCAAAACGCCTTTTATGTCAGGATACCTTACACTTAATGTGTCGCACAGTATATCCCCGTGCGGAATTTTATCGCCGTTAATTACTAAAGTCAGCAGTATTTCACCGCTTACCTCTCCCTGCCTCAGATATATGTGGCGCAGCAGTCCCTCGCCTGTATTTTCGTCATAAACGGACAGAGCGTATTTTTTGAAAAACTCCTCAAGTGTACTGCATATATCACCGAATATCTTGGGAGTGAGCGGGCAGTATCTCGCCTCGCATACACGGTGGCTTTTCGGAGCATAAAAACCGATGAGGTACTCTCCGTTTTTGCCTTTTGATATCGGATACTGCGCTTTGTTTCTGTATTCGGTAAGTTTCGGTGACGGAACAACTTCCTTTAAGAGTATATGGGAGAGCCCCTCTTTTCTGAATGAACTGATACAGTCATTTGCTTTTAATTCAAGTTCTTTTTCATATGAAATGTTTTTGTAGGCACAGCTGCGGCATGTGTCCGAGCTGCATCTGCCGTTGCATCTGTCAGGGGAGGCGTGTATCAGTTTTTCCGTTTTTCCAACGGCGTAAGAGGAGAAAATTTTTATAATTTTTATATCCGCTTCGTCTCCCGTAACAGTGTCGGGTACAAATACAACCATACCGTCGACTCTCGCCGTTCCGAACCCTAAGTTGGTCAGACCGTCAATTTTCACTCTGTAAACATCGTTCTTTTTCATAAGTCCTCAGAATTTAATTAAATAAAGTTATCTTTAAAGTTGTTTCGGTATTCCTTGGGTGTCATGCCGAATGTTGCCTTGAAAGTTTTAGTAAAGTATGATGCGTCGGTAAAACCTGTTTCATCCGCAATCTCGGACATACTCTTTTTTGTACTCTCAAGCAGTTTTTTTGACGCTTTGAGTCGGTATGAGATTATGTATTGGCGCAGTGTTATGCCTTTCTTTTCTTTGAGCATTCTGCTGACATAGAAAGGGTGATAACCGAATATTGCGCCGATCTCGGTGTTCGATATTTCCTCGGAGCAGTTTTCTCTTATATAGCTGTCAAGGTTTTCTACCATGCGCAAGGGCAGGGCGTTGTCGGATACGGTCTCCGAGACTTTCAGTAAAATAATCTTTATATATGCGCTGAGCTCGGCACGATAGAGCCCCTCTTGTGAAATTGCAATATTGCAAAGCCTCAAAAACAAATCTCTTTGCGACTCCATGTCGTCGACAAATATAGGTTTGTCAAAAGGCGCAAACGAGTCTGCATGCAGCAGTTCACTGCGGAAGTTCTCGGGTGTTACAGGCAGAATCTTCTCGCTCCTGTCACAAAATGAATCGGTCAGGTCAAAATTTACGACCACCGTCCTGAAATATTCTCCTTTCAGAGCGTATTTTGTACCCGCAGGGATGTATAAGAGCTGTCCGCAACCGAGGTGCGTCTTTTTTTCTCCGCCGATTGAAACCGTAAGGTCGCCGGATACGGTATAAAGGAGTCTTGCGTCATAGCTTATGCATTCTCCTTTGTTGTTTATAACCTCGTATACACCGATGTGGCGTACAAAAGGATTTAAGTTATTAAAATCCATATATCCCCCTTATGACTGTGCTCAAATAATTTGACCGACAAACGAGTATTATGCTGTCTTACTACTACTACATTGTAACAAAAAAATATAAAAAAAGCAATATTTTAAGAAAAAACAAAAAACTTTTAAAAAGGTATTGACAAAACAAGAGTTTAATGATATAATAATTAAGCGATTGCAAATGGCTCGTTGGTCAAGCGGCTAAGACACGGCCCTCTCAAGGCTGAAACGGGAGTTCGATTCTCCCACGAGTCACCAAAAACGGACTGTAAATATACGGTCCGTTTTTTGCATATACAGCATAAACTGTTTTGCACGGTGAGCTTTAGAGTTTTTTATAATTCGACGAGTAGTGAGGTAAATCGGTCTGCTTGTCGGTTTACGGAACAGTTTCAGGAGGGGTGTTTTTTGAAAGAGTTTTTTATTGTAGCCGTTTTGGTTATAGCGGTATTCTCTTTGCTTTACATACTTTATATAAACGGTTTAGCAATTATAAATACAAAATCGGCATTGTTTTATATGTGTTATCCGAGGTTTTGCAGAAGGAAAAACAGCATTGAAGAAAAATTTATATCTTGCAGCGGAAGCATTAAGAGAGTTATTTGTCTCTCAAGGTCAAAAAAATACCGCTTTGTCTTTTCATCAAGCGTAACAAAGGGAAGTGTCTATTTTGAAATATACGGAGCAAAGAAAAAACTGATTGCAAGATTAAATGAGGAAAACCCGTGCGAGTTTATTTCCGGGGAACAAGGTACTCGTCTCAGAGTTGTCACAAAGTTTAAAAATGCTGACGGGGAATCTAAACTCATCTAGGACGAGGCTTAAGTCTGAAACAGTCCTGTAAAAGCCTTTAAAAGAAAGGAAAGTTCTCGGCGCTTCAATATAAAATCTTATAAACCCACAGAACACAGCACCAACTGCTGAATTTTCTCTTCACTTACGCTCAAAAACCGCACCTGACGGAAAATGAGAACTTCTCTCCGTTCGGTGCGGTTTTCTATTGATTTTTAAAATACTTTATTGTCTTTCGGTTATTCGATTGCTTCTGAAAGCATTCTGATTACTTTAAAATTATCTCAATAACAGGGTCGATTACGGGCGGCTGAGTCTGGGGAAGTTTGAAGAATACCATGTTGTCACCGGTAGTGGCGCCCTCGCTGAAGTGACCGGATTTTCCCTCAGTGAACAGAATTTCGCTTCCGTCGTGCAGGAACTGAGCATAATCTATTTTGCCTGCCATATTGTTCATTTCCAAGAATGCGTACGGATATTCTATAAGATGTATGTACAGTCTCTTTCCGTCCTCGCTCTGAGTGAGCCTTGTGCCTCTGGGAGCGACAAACTCGGGCTCCGCCATGGTACAGCCGTAGATTGAGCGTGAGTTGTACTTCATCCAGTTGTTATATACCTTAAGTGCGTCCTCCGCTCTGTGATCAAAATATCCTCTTGATGTGGGACCTACATTCATCAGGAAGTTTCCACCGATGGAAACGGTATTTATGAGCATATCTATGAGCATCTTCGGTGATTTCCAGCTCATCTCGTCTCTGTAATAACCCCATGAGCCTGAGAACGTCTGACATGCCTCCCATGTTACAAGCTCGCCTGTTTCCTTGTGTCTTATCCAGGACATCGGCTGATACTGCTCTGGCGTCCACAGATCCTGATCAATCTCGGTTCTGTTGTCGATCATGATTTCGGGCTGAAGCTCGCGGGCGGTCTTTATCAGCTCTTCTGCCTCCCACTGATCCTTTCCTTTTCCTCCGCCAAACTGCATCCAGGGCTTGTAGGGTGTCTCGCCGGGCTTTGTGGAGTAGGAGAAGTCGAACCAGAGCACATCTATTTTACCGTAGTTTGTCAAAAGCTCACGAACCTGATTGCGCATATATTCTGCGTATATCTTCATGTCTCTGCCTTTGTCCTGCTGTTCTGCGTCCTCGTCATCTCTTCTCGGATGCAGTCTGTCAATCGGGAAGTGGGGATGGTGCCAGTCTATAAGCGAATAATAAAATCCGACATGCAGTCCCGCCTCACGGAATGCGTCTGCGTATTCACGCACGATATCCTTTCCGTAAGGAGTATTTGTTACTTTGTAGTCCGTATACTGTGAGTCGAAAAGACAAAATCCCTCGTGGTGCTTTGTTGTAAGTACGGCATATTTCATGCCTGCCTCTTTAGCCTGTCTTGCCCACTCTTTTGCGTCGAAGAGATCGGGATTGAAGTTGTCAAAGTATTTCTGATATTTTTCCTCAGAGATTTTTTCTCTTGTCTTTATCCACTCATGTCTTGCGGGCAAAGCGTAGAGACCGAAGTGGATAAACATTCCGAATCTGTCATGGACAAACCAATCGGTATTTCCGGGAGTTTTTCTTCTTACATAACTTGACATAATAAATCTTCCTTTCAAAAAGTAAAGTATTGACTTTTAATTCATCATAGCATATAATTTAATAAAAGTAAATGCAACTAAGTGTAAAAACATGGAGATTTATGTATGTATAATATTGTTAGGAGCGAAATATTAAGCGAAATAAACAGTATAAATATGGACATTTATGAAATGTCATATGCTAAAATCGGAACGGATTGGCACAGCCGTAATGTATGCTCTGACTTTACGAGAATATATATGATAATTGACGGAGGAGGGAAGCTAACATACGACAATCGGGAGATTATCATGAGGCGGGGGAATATTTATATTATTCCGTCGGGAAGCGAGTTTTCCTATTCTTGCGACGATTTTTTGGAGAAGATATATTTTCATGTCTCACTTTCAAGTATCGGTGGTTACGATATGCTGAGGGAGATGAACTCAATTGTTGTACTTGAAGATAAGGGGGAAATTATCTCAAGGCTGGGAGAGCTGATATTTGACAGGAAAATTTCCTCTGTTATTGAAGTAAAAAGCATGCTTTACAATATTTTGTCAGAGAGTGTTATCTCCTCAAATAAGCTGACGGAGCCGAGCTTAAAATACTCAAGCGTTGTCAAAAAGGCACTGAGATATATTGAAAACAATCTCTGTGCAAAAATTTCAATCCCGGATATAGCGGACAAGCTGTATGTTTCGGTGAGCAAACTGCAAAAGCAGTTTAAAGCGGAAGTCGGAGTATCTATCGGGAAATATATTGATGACAAATTGATTTTCAAGGGAGAGATGGAGCTCAGAAAGGGAAAAAAGAGCATAAAGGAGATAAGCGAAATGCTCGGATGGTGTGACCAGTTTTATTTTTCAAGGAAATTTTCGCAAAAGTACGGAGTTTCCCCAAAAAAATATAAGAGCAATCTCGATATATAAAGAGTCGTGTACTTCATAAAATTGAAATAAAAAATGAGGCTGGGTATGTCTTCGTCGTGCAGACATTACCGAGCCTCATTTATATTATTAAATGAAACAAAACCGGCAGTGTCAGCTGATTTTGTCAGAGACACATCGGCGTATTTTGCTTTTAAAGTAATAAAGTGTGAAAAATTATTTGTTTTTCAGCAGTTTTATCAGGCGGCGTGCTGCCTCTTTGGTATCCTCTTCGCTGCCGAAGGTTGAGAAGCGGAAAAATCCTTCTCCCGATGCTCCGAATCCCTCGCCGGGAGTACCTATTACCTGAATTTCTTCCATGAGATAATCAAAGAATTCCCAGCCTGACATGTTGCACGGGCACTTCATCCAGATATAAGGAGCGTTTTTGCCACCGCAATACCAAATTCCGACTTCGTCAAGAGCCTCCATCAGTATCCGTGCGTTGTTTTTATATATATTGATATTTTCCTTGATTTCCTGCTGTCCTTTTGGGGTAAAAATCGCCGCACCGCCTCTTTGTATGATGTATGAGACGCCGTTTGTCTTTGTGGTGCGGTTTCTCACCCACATGGAGTTTAGATTCAACCCACATCTCTCGAGAGTTTTAGGTATTACCGTGTAGCCGAGTCTCGTGCCGGTAAAACCTGCCGTCTTTGAGAGTGAACAGATTTCTATGGCACAGCTTCTGCTGCCCTCAATTTCAAAAATACTGTGCGGAATATTCTCGTCCTCGATAAAAGCTTCATAAGCCGCATCGAAAAGTATGACAGAACCGTTTTTGTCAGCGTATTCAACCCATTCGCTTAGCGCCTCTTTTGTATAAACCGCTCCGGTCGGGTTGTTAGGAGAGCAGATATAGATTATATCAGCCACAGTGTCCTTTGGAGGGTGGGGCAAAAATCCGTTTTCTATTCCGGAAGGCAGATGAATTATTTCTCTGCCTGCAATGACATTTGCGTCTACATAGGCAGGATAGGCAGGTTCTATGACAAGGGCATTGTTCTTTTTGTCGAAAAGATCAAGTATATCGCCAAGCTCGTCGCTTGCACCGCTTGAGACAAAAACCTCATCAGTTTGGAGCAAAACTCCTCGTTTCTCATAATGATCCCTGACCGCCTCTCTTAAGAAATCGGCTCCGCACTCAGGCATGTAACCGTGAAAGCTCTCTTTTTGCGCCTGGTCGGACACGCCTTGATTCAGTGCTTCTATTACCGTCTTGCACAGCGGCAACGAGACATCGCCGATACCCATTCTGTAAAGTCGGGCTCCGGGGTGCTCGCTCATATATTTTGCGATTTTTTGAGATATATTATAAAAGAGGTAAGAATTCTTCAGATTGGAGTAGTTCAGATTGGGCGTTAACATTCGGTATATTCTCCTTCGTAAATAAGTTCCGCTTCTCCGCGCATTATTACATCTCCCTCTCTTTCGGTAATAACGGTGAGAGAGCCTCCGTCAAGTTCAACGGTGATCGGGGTGCCAAAGTCGCATATTCCTTTTGAGGTAAGGACTGCACAGGCGGCGCAAGCGCCTGTGCCGCAAGCCATGGTAATTCCGCTGCCTCTCTCCCATACACGCATTCTGATGCGGTTTTCGGACAGCTTTTGCACAAACTCTACATTCACTCCGTCGGGGAAATACGGGTGGTGTTCTATCTTGCTTCCTATTCTTGCAATATCGACGTCTTCTACTCCCGTCTCGTATATTATTACAGCGTGCGGATTGCCCACCTCGGCGGGGGTGAGAGTTATCTTCTCACCCTCAATGTCAAGAGTTACATCATCTTCTACCTTGCTTTTTCCCATCTCAACAGAAACAGTTTTTACCTTGCCGCAAACTACATTGAGAGTCAGGTTTTTAATGCCTGAGAGCGTTTCGATTTTAAGATTTTTCTTATCCGTGTAGCCTTTGTCGTATACATATTTTCCGACACATCTGATTCCGTTGCCGCACATTTTTGCCTCGCTGCCGTCAGAATTGAAAATTCTCATTTTAAAATCCGCAACATCCGATTTTGATATCCAGATCATTCCGTCAGATCCCGCCCCGAAATGCCTGTCGGAGAGGGTAACTGATAATTTGCTCGGGTCTTTCGGTTCACCGAAAACATATAAGTAATCGTTGCCCAAACCGTGCATTTTCGTAAAGTGCATAATCTTACCTCACCTTAAATTATTTTACTCCGAAGAGCAGATCTGCATATGACGGGAACGGCCAGTATTCCTTTGCCGTGATGCTCTCCGCCTCGTCGCACAAAGCGCGCAGCTCGCCCATTCTCGGAAGAACGGTGTCTCTTATATGGTATGCCTTATCCTCGGTACTTTCTATCGGGGTGAGTGCGATAATTGCGTCGTCAAGCTCTTTTAACTTAATGCTGATGCAGTCTGTAAGGCAGGAGAGCTTTGTGAGCGCTTCTTTTTCGTAAGTACAAAGCAGAGTATCGCAAACAGAAGTCTTTTCTTTTATGGACTTAGCGAGGTCTGTTGTGTAAGAGACAATTGCAGGTGCAATTGCTGTCTTTGTCATGCTTGACATTGTGTTAGCCTCGATTGTAACAGTCTTTACATAGTTTTCAAGCATAATTTCGCATCTTGACTTAAGTTCAACTTCAGAAAATACTTTGTGAGATGTGAGCATATCCACATTCTTTTTGTCAAGGATATGAGGCATACAGTCTGCAGTTGTCTTGTAGTTGAGAAGTCCTCTTTCCTCGACAGCCTCTTTTATCCAACTGTCATCATATCCGTTTCCGTTAAAAATTATACGCTTGTGCTCCTTGATTGTGCGCTGAATCAGATCGTGCAGAGCCTTGTCAAAATCCTTTGCGCCTTCAAGTTCGTCTGCAAAAGTCTTAAGACTTTCTGCAACAGCACTGTTGAGCATCATGTTTGTGCAGGCGATGCTGTTTGAGGAGCCGAGCATACGGAACTCAAACTTGTTTCCGGTGAATGCAAACGGGGATGTACGGTTACGGTCTGTTGTGTCTCTGTTGAACTTAGGCAATACATGTACGCCGAGCTTGATCTGTGTTTTTTCAACTCCGCTGTACGCCTCATCCTTTTCGATAGCCTCAAGAATTCCGTTAAGTTCGTCTCCGAGGAAGATTGATACTACTGCGGGGGGAGCTTCGTTTGCACCGAGTCTGTGGTCGTTTCCTGCTGTGGCAACGGAAATACGAAGCAAATCCTGATAATCGTCAACAGCCTTGATTACCGCACACAAAAACAGAAGGAACTGTGCGTTTTCATACGGTGTTTCGCCGGGTGAGAGAAGGTTTGTGCCCTCGTCTGTTGAGATAGACCAGTTGTTGTGCTTTCCGCTTCCGTTTACGCCGTCAAACGGCTTTTCGTGGAGCAGGCAGACAAGACCGTGCTTTGATGCAACCTTTTGCATGATCTCCATGGTAAGCTGGTTGTGGTCTGTCGCAATGTTTGTTGTTGTATAAATCGGGGCAAGCTCGTGCTGTGCAGGTGCAACCTCGTTATGCTCGGTCTTTGCGAGAATGCCGAGCTTCCAAAGTTCAACGTTGAGATCCTCCATATATTCAAGGACACGGGGCTTGATTACGCCGAAATAGTGATCATCCATTTCCTGACCTTTTGGGGGTCTTGCACCGAAAAGTGTCCTTCCGGTAAACTTGAGGTCCGGTCTCTTTTCATACATCTGTTTGTCAATGAGGAAATATTCCTGCTCGGGACCGACTGATGTCTTAACGCATTTTACAGTATCGTTTCCGAAGAGTCTGAGAATTCTAAGCGCCTGCTTGTTAATAGCCTGCATGGAGCGGAGCAGAGGAGTTTTCTTGTCAAGCGCCTCACCGCCGTAGGAGCAGAACGCTGTGGGAATGCAAAGCGTCTTTCCCTTAATAAATGCATATGATGTGGGATCCCATGCGGTATATCCTCTCGCCTCGAATGTAGCGCGTATACCTCCCGAGGGGAATGAGGAGGCGTCGGGCTCTCCTTTGATGAGTTCCTTGCCGGAGAACTCCATTATAACTCCTCCGTCAGGGGAGGGAGAGATAAAACTGTCATGCTTTTCGGCTGTTATGCCGGTCAGAGGCTGGAACCAATGTGTATAGTGAGTTGCGCCCTTTGATACAGCCCAGTCCTTCATTGCGCTTGCAACTGCGTTGGCAACATTAATATCAAGGCTCTGTCCCTGGTCTATAGTCTTTTTAAGAGAGTCATATACCTTTTTTGAAAGGGTAGCCTTCATAATTCTGTCGTCAAACACCAAACTGCCGAACTCTTCTCTTACACTGCTCATCTTCTTAATCTCCTTTTATATAAAAATAGGCAACTGTATCTTATGATACTGCTATCAGAAGACACCGTTGCCTTAAAATAAATTATTAACGGGATTTTGTATTTTCTCGGGTTGAAAAAATATAAAGCGCCTTTGAGAAAACCTCAAAGACGCCATTGCCCTTACGCTGGTAATTATACACCCGAAAGCTATATTTGTCAATGCTTTTTTCAAAAATTTCTGTACTTTTTTTCGTACATCTTACGCCTTATTTTTAAATATTTTGCACCTGTTTTGCCGGGGCAAATTTATGAATTTTTTTGAAAATTCCACTTGACAAAAGAAAAAAGCGGGTGTATAATTTTTTCATAAAGCGGGCAAGGGCGTTCGTTTTTCGGCAGAAAACCGAAGAACGGATGCCCTTTTGTTTTTATCTTTATACTGAAAGGAAGAGACTTATGAGACTTGAAGGTAATGTCAGAATCCCATCGGGATGTGCGATTGCCGCAGTTATTTCAAAGGAGGGACGGGGGATATCCGGAGAGTTGATATATAATGCAATGAGACCTATGCATGACCGTTCAAACGGACTGGGCGGCGGATTTGCGGCGTACGGTATTTATCCGGATTACAAGGATTTTTACGCCTTTCACATGTTTTTTGACAGCCGTGATGTGTGCAAGAATTGCGAGGCGTTTTTGAAGGAGAGATTTGAGATCGTTCAGTCGGAGATTATCCCCACACGCAAGATTTCAACTATATTAAACGAGCCTTTGATATGGCGTTACTTTTTGGCTCCGCTTAAATCGGTTATGCTCTCAAAGCAACTTGACGAGCGGGAGTTCGTGGCACAGACGGTATTTAAAATCAATACCGAGATGAAGGGTGCTTATGTTTTTTCGAGCGGAAAGAATATGGGCGCATTCAAAGCGGTTGGTTATCCTGAGGATGTAGGAGAATTTTATAAACTTGAGGAGTACAGCGGATATTCCTGGACGGCTCACGGCAGATATCCGACCAATACACCGGGATGGTGGGGAGGCGCGCATCCGTTTACCCTGCTTGACTATTCGGTTGTGCATAACGGAGAGATCTCTTCATATGACGCAAACCGCAGATATATTGAGATGTTCGGGTACAAATGTTCTCTTAAAACAGATACAGAGGTAATAACATATATCTTAGATTATCTTACACGGGTCAAGGGTTTGACGCTGTCTGAGGCGGCAAGTGTAATTGCGGCGCCGTTCTGGAGCACGATTGACGGTAAAGCGGATACATATGACAAGGATAAGCATAATTATCTGAGAAAAATGTTTCCGAGCCTTCTGATAACAGGACCTTTTTCAATAGTGCTCGGATATAACGGAGGACTTATGGCTCTTAACGACAGACTTAAACTTCGCAGTATGGTTGTCGGAGAGAAGGATGATATGGTGTATATTGCAAGCGAGGAGGCGGCAATCCGCTGTATGGAAAATAATGCTCAAAAAATTTGGTATCCCAAGGGCGGAGAACCGGTTATTGTCGAACTTAACGGAGGTGTACGGATATGAGCGTAGACTTTTTATATCCTGACTTTGAGGTAGTAAAAAATGAGAGCAGGTGCATAAACTGCAAAGTATGCATTAATCAGTGCTCAAATCAGGTTTACAAATGGGATGAGAAGCGGTCCGTCATACTTATAGATGAGACAAAATGTGTTAACTGCCAGCGCTGTGTTGCCTTTTGTCCAACGAGGGCGCTGAAGATAGTAAAGAGCGACTGCGTGATAAAGGAAAACGAAAACTGGAAAAACCAGACTGTCCGTGAAATATATAAACAGGCAAAGGGCGGGGGCGTGTTGCTTTCGTCTATGGGAAGCCCGAGCCCTCTGCCGGTGTATTGGGACAAAATTCTGATTAACGCCTCGCAGGTTACAAACCCGCCCATAGATCCTTTGCGCGAGCCTATGGAGACGAGAGTGTTCCTCGGATGCAAAAAGGGCAATATCGAGAGGGATGAGGAGGGAAAACTCAAGTTTAATATGCCGTGTCAGCTTGAACTCTCAATGCCGATGATGTTTTCCGCTATGAGTTACGGTTCGATAAGCTATAATGCGCATGCAGCTCTTGCAAGAGCCGCAAGAGAACTCGGTATATTTTATAATACCGGAGAGGGCGGACTGCATGAGGATTTCTACTGTTACGGCGAGAATACTGTGGTCCAGGTGGCATCAGGCAGATTCGGCGTTCATGAAAATTATCTTGAGGCAGGCGCCGCAATTGAGATAAAGATGGGACAGGGTGCAAAACCCGGTATCGGAGGACATCTGCCCGGCAGTAAGATAGTAGGTGATGTTTCAAGGACAAGAATGATTCCCGAGGGAGCTGATGCCATAAGCCCGGCACCTCACCATGATATATATTCAATAGAGGACTTAAGACAGCTTGTTTATTCATTGAAAGAGGCGACAAATTACAAAAAGCCTGTTATCGTCAAGGTTGCGGCGGTGCACAATATTTCCGCTATTGCGAGCGGAATTGCGAGGAGCGGCGCTGATATTATTGCCATTGACGGTTACAGAGGCGGCACAGGCGCCGCCCCCACAAGAATAAGGGATAATGTAGGTATTCCGATTGAGCTTGCCTTGGCGGCAGTTGACGAGCGTCTTCGTGAGGAGGGAATACGGGACAATGTCTCAATTATTGCAGGCGGAAGTATCAGATCCGCATCTGATGTAGTAAAGGCAATAGCACTCGGTGCGGACGCATGCTATATAGGTACCGCCGCACTGATCGCTATGGGATGCCGGCTTTGCCGCAGCTGTCAGACGGGACTTTGCAACTGGGGAATTGCTACACAAAGACCTGAGCTTGTAAAGAGGCTTGACCCCGACACGGCTTGCACCGGACTTGTAAATCTTATGAATGCATGGTGCCACGAGATCAAGGAATTGATGGGCGGCATGGGTATAAATTCCATTGAAGCGCTCAGGGGCAACAGACTTATGCTTCGCGGCTTGGATATGACTGATGCGGAGCTGAGGATTCTCGGTATCAAACATGCGGGCGAGTAAATCTCTGCGAAAAAATTATTGAAAACAGGTGAGTATATGGATAGTGTAAATGTCAAACAACTCGGTTATAAGGAAATAAATTCTCTCATACGGGACAAAGAGAGTATAAATATTACCGACTGCATGGGACAAAGATTTATAGCGGCGGGCAGTAAGGGCAAAACGGTTTGTATAGAGGGCGTGCCGGGAAATGCGCTCGGAGCGTATCTCAACGGCGGAACTATCCGTGTTTTCGCCAATGCCCAGGACGCCGTCGGCGACACAATGAATGACGGTAAGATAGTAATTGACGGCTGTGTCGGCGATGCCCTCGGTTATGCGATGCGAGGCGGAGAAATATATGTCAGAGATGACGCCGGTTACCGTGCGGGAATACATATGAAAGAGTACAAGGATAAAAAACCCGTGATAGTTATAGGCGGATGTGCCGGCAGCTTCCTCGGCGAATACCAGGCAGGAGGAATAATTATTATTCTCGGCATTGATATCGGTAAGAGGGATATTATCGGAAACTTTCCCTGCACGGGAATGCACGGCGGAAAGGTGTATTTGCGCACAACTTCTGAAAACATTAAATTTCCGAAGCAGGTAAGCGTCAGAAAAGCAGAGAAAGAAGATATGGAGCAAATATACGGTTATATCAGTGAGTATGCAAAGCTCTTTAACAAAGACGAAAGGGAGCTTTCGGAATCAGAGTATATTGTGGTGACTCCGGACACCAAAAATCCGTATAAACAGCTATATGTGATAAACTGAGCTTTTAAAAAAATTGCATTGTCAACTAAATATCCAAAACGGTTGACAATGCTTTTTTTATGTGATATAATCCATAACCGTGAGATATTTTACGCATAAGGAGAAATGAAATTTGAATAACTCGGTGAGAAAAAGTTTAACTCAGTCTGTTGAGGTGGCGATGTTTACCGCTATAATAGCCGTGTGCGCCTTTATCAGTATACCGTCAAGCGTGCCGTTTACTCTTCAGACATTTGCGATATTTCTTGCGGTTCTTGTTTTGGGCGGCAAGATGGGCAGTCTGTCGGTGTTTATTTATCTTTGCCTCGGAGCGATCGGAGTACCGATTTTTGCAGGCTTTAACGGCGGTATAGGCGTGCTTTTAGGCAACACGGGTGGGTACATACTCGGCTTTATGTTTATTGCGCTTATAATGTGGATGTTTGAGACAGTACTTCCAAAGCGGAATTTTTTCATTATTCTGTCTATGATAGTGGGGCTTTTTGTGTGCTATGCGTTCGGCAGCATGTGGTTTGTGATTGTCTATACAAAAAATACAGGTGCTATAGGTATCGGCGCAACGCTTATGATGTGTGTCATACCTTATATAATACCCGATTTTATAAAGATGTTTGTGGCGTTTGCATTAAGTCGGCGAATCAAGAAAATTCTTCACAGAGTATAAATGCGCTCTGCCATGGACACGCACAGTTTGGAAAAATAATATAACGAGGCGGAGTATATGACGACAAAGGAAAAGGTGCTTGAATTTTTGGAAAAAAACCGAGGAAACTATTTTTCGGGGCAGGACTTGGCATCGAAAATATATATTACACGCTCGGGAATATGGAAAGCCGTAAAACAGCTCAGAGAAGAGGGCTATCCTATCGAGGCAACTACAAATAAAGGATATTGTCTCTTAGATAAATCGGATAAAATTTCCCCCCAGGGAATAAAGAAGTATCTGAGCCTCGAATACGAAAGCTTCAGTATATATACATATAAAGAGACATCATCTACAAATGATGTGTGCCGTCAGTTTGCACAGAATATGGCAGAGGAGGGCACCGTGATTGTTGCGGAAGAGCAGCAGTGCGGCAGGGGCAGACAGAGGCGGGCATTCTTTTCGCCAAAGGATACGGGTGTCTATTTCAGTATTCTTTTAAGACCTGAAAACGGCGCTCTCGAAAACTCGCTGAAAATAACTACCATGGCGGCGGTTGCGCTGTGCGATGTTGTCAGATTGCTTTCCGGCAAGAGTGCCGGTATAAAATGGGTAAACGATGTTTTTATAGACGGAAGGAAGATAGGCGGAATATTAAGCGAGGCGTCTGTCGGCGTTGAGGACGGCAGAGTTGAGTATGTTATACTCGGCGTCGGAGTTAATCTCTATATCCCAAACGGCGGCTTCCCCTCTGAAATATCAGAGAGCGCCGGCTCGGTGCTCGACGCACCGCAAACCGACGCCCGCAACAGAACGGTCGCAGAGTTTATAAACCGATTTATGAAAATCTATAAATCGGCATTTACCTCCGCCGCACCTTCCGTAACCCAAGCATCCGGCGCCGAGCGGGCGTCGCCCTCATCACCTTGCACCGCACCGGCATCACCCGACTCAACCGCATCCTGCACTCCCGACAGCTTGTCCGACTGCACTCCCGACAGCTTGTCCGACTGCACTCCTGACAGCTTGTCTGACTGCACCCCCGACTGTGACTATATTGAAGCATACCGCAAAATGAGCATAGTCTTAGGCAAAAAAATTAGTTTTGTGAAAGATAACATCCGCCGCACCGCAACCGCAACGGATATAGACGATAGTTGCCGCCTTATCGTCTCGCTTGAGAGCGGCGAGCAGATGACACTCTCCTACGGCGAGGTCAAAATCGAGCTTTAAATCCTCCCCAAAATCCGGCGGAAAAGAGAACGGAAAAAATAAAATTCCAATGCATATTTTATGTGCATTTGGTATTAATTAGATAAGTTATACAGCAAGCTTGCAAAAACAAGCTTGCTTATTTTTATTAGTATAATTGCTTTTGATTAGCCAATGAGTGAAATCATCCATTATATGAACAAAAAGTGCAAAAAAACGGTATTAATATTGATTTAAGTGTCAATTTATGTTATACTATTCAGGTGAGTGACTGTATTTGAGTGAATAATTAAAACAAAAAGTAAAACTGTACTTACATATAACACATTATGGCACATTTTGTTAAAGAAGTGTGAAAAACATTTGTATAAGCCTGCTTTTTTAATGTAAGTAGGATAATTTTTGATGAGCAGAGAAACAAGTTGCAAAAAGAAATAGCACGTCTTGAAAAGCTTGCCCGTTCGGAAAGCCAGCCGAAGAAAAAGTTTGAGTTGGTGCAGGAAATGAATAGTTTGAAAAGGAAATTATAAATGGAAAAAGTTTTTAAATACATAATAGATAACTCTGCGTTTATCATATTGGTAATAGGTTTCTTTATTCCGCCTGTCAGAGAATTTGTAATAAGAAAATTTCAATTATCATGTGATAAAGTGTTGGAAAATAAAAAAAGTTTAAATGATAGAAAAAATTATATCAGTAAAGTAAGATTTGATGTTGAATTCCAAATTTACAGAGATTTGTCTAAGCAC
>CALWTU010000012.1 GCA_944384515.1 uncultured Clostridia bacterium | reverse complement strand
GGGGATTTTATTCTGTCATTTCTCCCTTGCCTAGCTGAAAGGGGAATTTACTTTGGCAACTTACAAATAATTGTAAGGTCATAGCCCGCGTGTATAAAACATTCAAAAAAAGTCTTGACAAACAAGTAAAAATAATGTATAATATATTCTGCTTTCGTATGAATACGCAACTTATGGCATATTTATGCCTCGGTGTTAATTAACTAAAGGAGGTGCTATATCGTGAAGAGAACATATCAGCCCAAGAAGAGACAGAGAAAAAAAGAACATGGCTTCAGAAAAAGAATGGCTACAGCTAACGGCAGAAAAGTTCTTAAAAGAAGACGCGCCAAGGGAAGAGCCCGTCTGACCTATTAATCGGTCGCATATGACTGTAAAACCTCCGATAAAGCGCATAGTGGCGGCATTTATCGGGGTTTTTATTTAATGAAATATCCATACTAAAAGCGAGGGTGATTTTTATGAAATACGGTACAATATGTGAAAATCATCTGTTTTCAAAAGCGTATTCTAAGGGCAAAAGAGCCGTGACACCCGCTCTTGCCGTGTATATACTGCCGGATTATGCCAAGGACAGACTCAAAAAGTCTCATCCCGAAAGAAAAATTTTAAACCGTATCGGCCTGACAGCCTCCACAAAACTCGGAAGTGCTGTCGTCAGATCAAGATGCCGCAGAATTCTGCGTGCGGGGCTCTCGATGCTCGAAAAGGAAAAACCGCTGAAAGTCGGTTTTCTTATCGTGATTTGCGCAAGAAGCGCCGCTGTTAAACTCAAGAGTACAGACATTAAAAATCATCTTGATACGGCTTTTAAAAAACTTGATATGTTTAATCAGTTATGAAATACGTTATGATTTGGCTTATCGGTTTATACCGAAAATATATCTCCCCACTAAAACCGCCCTGTTGCAGGTTTACACCTACCTGCTCTGCCTATGCCATTGAGGCATTTAAGAAACGAGGCTTTTTTGTAGGTTTTGCGCTCTCTTTCTGGAGAATTTTAAGATGCAACCCCTTTTCAAAGGGAGGCTACGACCCTGTTCCCGAAAAAGGCTTCAGACCTCGAAAAAATACGGGGGACGGAGATATGAAAAATAATAAGAAAGATTAAAGGATTTTACACATGTTTGATTGGCTATATAAACTTCTCGGTTCCATGCTTGAATTCTTCAGTAACATTTCAGGCG
The DNA here is from genome assembly GCA_944384515.1 of uncultured Clostridia bacterium. Taxonomy (GTDB): domain Bacteria; phylum Bacillota; class Clostridia; order Oscillospirales; family CAG-272; genus UBA1740. Next base: position 18,596 of record CALWTU010000012.1, on the reverse strand, counting down.
GAAGTTATGCCCTTGCCTTGCTCTTCTATGCATTGGTATTCAAGATTATATTCCTTCCGTTCTCGATAAAACAGCAGAAGAACCAGATTGCCATGGCTAAACTCGCCCCGAAAATCGAAGTTATCAAGGCGAAATACAAAGGAAGAGTTGACCGTGTATCCCAGCAGAAGATGCAGCAGGAAATCATGGAGCTTCAGCAGAAAGAGGGCTTCAGCCCCTTTTCGGGATGTTTGCCCATGCTTATTCAGTTGCCCCTTATCATCTTCCTTTACAACGTTATAAGAAAACCCCTTTCGTATATTACCAAGCTCTCCGACGATGTTATCGGTTCAGTTTATAAACTCATAAACGGAGCCGAAGCGGCAGCAGCTAACAAAATAGACCATATTGACTTGATCTCGAAAATAAACAAATATGCCCAGGAATACGGCACTGAGGGTCTGAGCAACATCGGACTTGATGTGACGAAAATTCCCGACTTTACCCTTTTCGGATACAATCTTGCAGACCCGCCTGCATTTACCACAATTCTTTGCCTTATCCCGTTTATTGCGGCGGCACTGCAGTGGTTTACGATGTGGATAACAAGAAAATTCAACGGAAATTCAATGGGAGCGCCCGCAGGCGACGACCAGGCCCGTATGTCCATGAGAATTATGGATATAACATTCCCGCTTATGACACTCTTCTTTGCATTCAGCTTTTCAGGTATGCTCGGCGTATACTGGATTTATCAGTCTGTTTTGGCGATAATACAGACAATACTGCTTGCAAAGTTAATGCCTGTTCCGAAATATACACAAGAGGAAATAAAGGCAATGCAGAAAGCTGCAAAGGAGCAGGAAAAGCTCCAGAAGTCAGCGCTTAAAGAACGCCCGAAGTTCCGTTCCCTCCACTATATTGATGAGGATGACTATGATGAACTTCCCGAACTGAAGAAAAATCAAAACAATAAAAACAGTTCTCCGGACAGACCCGTAATTAAAGACTGATTAGGAAGGCAAAAGATATGTTAAAAGAAGTTATCGCTTCCGGAAAAGACATAATGGAAGCTAAAGAAAATGCGAGAAACGCACTTGGTGCAGGGCCTCTTGACAATGTTGAGTTTGAGATAGTACATGCGGGAAGCAAAGGAATATTCGGAATTATCGGAGTAAAACCCGCAAAAGTACGCGCAACAATGGAGATTCCCGACAAGGATCAAAAGCCCCGTCAGAAACCTGAGAGAGTGCAAAAGGACAGACCGAAGAAAGAAAAACCGCAGTCTCCGGCACCCCATAATGAGGACAAACCCGAACAAAAAGACGGCGAATCGGAAGTCGTAGCAGCACCAAAGCAGGAAAAAGTTCAGCAAAAGAAAAAGAAAAAGAAAAAGAACAATAAGCCTAAGACCTCTGAAAACAAAGCGGAAAAGCAGAAGTCAAAGGTTATCCCCGAGACAGAACTCAATATGACACCCAAGCTTGTAAAAGACGGTGAGGATATGTCATTTGAATTTATCAAAACACTGATTAAGGACATCGGACTTTCTGCCGAGGCGGCAATATACGACGTTGAGGACGGAAGCCGCAGAATTGTTATATTCGGCGAGGACGCCTCCACACTTATCGGTCACCACGGCGACACTCTTGACGCCCTGCAGTATCTTGCAAATCTCGCATGCGTGAGAAAGAACATAAACGGCGAGAGGGACAAATCAAGAGTTACTATTGATATTGAGGGATACCGTGCGAAGAGAGAGGAAACTCTGCGTGCTCTGGCACGCCGCATGTCGCAGAAGGCGCTCCGAAACAAGCGCAGTGTCATGCTTGAGCCTATGAGCCCGTACGAGAGAAGAATAATTCACTCGGAAGTACAGAACATCGAGGGCGTGTCAACAAAATCAATCGGCAGTGACAACAACAGAAAAATTGTAATTTACCTTACAGACAAAAAGCCCCAGGGTATTTTTGATGATGATGAGGAAGATGCAGTTTCTCAAAACGAGGATCTGAGTGTCAGAGAGCAGGACGAAACCGAAGAGGTTTCTTACAATATGGAAGAGTCTCTTTCTGTTGAAGAAACAAATGACATTGAGAGCGTGGAGAAGATCATTCCCGATGAAAACGATATGCCTTTTTCCGCCGCAGACGAGGATGATATAAAGTGACGGTCAATCATTTTTCTACCATAGCGGCAGTAGCAACCCCACCCGGCAAGGGTGGGGTTGCCGTTATAAGGATATCCGGTACAGAGGCGGTAAATGTTGCGGGAAGAGTGTTTTTTCCGCAGAGCGGAAAGGTGCTTTGCGAGATAAGACCGAGAACTCAGGTATTCGGAAATATAATCTATAACGGAGAGATAATTGACGACGGGCTCGCCACGGTTTTCAGCGCGCCGCACTCATATACAGGCGAGAATGTTGTTGAGATAAGTTGTCACGGGGGTATACTTGTGACTGCAACGGTACTTGAGGCTGTACTCTCAAGCGGTGCCGTGCCGGCAGATGCGGGAGAATTTACGAGGCGAGCTTTTATAAACGGAAAGCTCTCTTTGACCTCGGCTGAGGCGATAGGAAATCTGATTGAGGCTCAAAGCCGTGAGCAAATACGCCTGAACTCGATAAAGTCAAGGAATGCGCTCAGTGAAAATATTGCACATATCAGCGATACTCTAACCTCGGTGCTCGGAGATATCTATGCAAGAATAGACTACCCCGACGAGGAGCTCGGAGATTATACCGAAGAGGACGCAAGGCGTGTTCTGTGCGACGCAAAAGAAAATATCTCAGCGCTTTTAAAGACTTACGGCACCGGAAAAGCAATAAGCGAGGGTATTGAGACCGTCATTTGCGGAAAGCCGAATGTCGGAAAAAGCACCCTGTATAATCTCTTAGTCGGAAAGGATGCCGCAATAGTTACAGACATTAAGGGTACCACCCGTGACATTTTGACCGAAAAACTGCCTTTGGGCAGAGTTATGCTCAGACTTTCGGATACAGCGGGTGTCAGAGACAGCGGAGAGGATGTAATTGAGAAAATAGGCATTGACCGCAGTCTTGAAAAAATACGCACAAGCGAACTGATTTTAGCGGTATTTGATATATCAAATCCGCTCGACAAAGAGGACGAAAAGATACTCAAGGTTATACACGAATGCGGCGGAGCCAAACTCGCAATACTCAATAAAGTTGACACGGGTAAGCGCTCTATTAAAAATTTCCCGAAAGAGATGTTCCTTGATGTAATCGAGCTTTCAGCAAAAGAAGATGACCGGAGCGCCGTATTAAAATTAAGCTCGGTCATTGATAAGCACTTTACAAATGAAAATATTGTAACGGGAGAGGACGCAGTCATCTCCTCGGCAAGACAAAACGCCTCCCTGAAAGAGGCGCTGGAGTATATAAACTCGGCAATAGGCGGAATTGATATCGGTATCAGCCTCGATGCAGTATCATCTGACATTGAAAGAGCGGTCGGTGCAGTTTCCCGACTCAGCGGAAAGTCGGTGTCCGAGGAGGTCGTCGCTGATATTTTCTCGCGTTTTTGCGTCGGAAAATAAAAATTCGGGTTGAAAGCAAAAATCCCCCCGCATGCACTTTCTTGTGCCTGTGCTTTTCCCTCTCCGACTTTGTGGTGCTCTCCTCTTTACTTAGTTTGGGAAAAATCAAATTGCCTCCCCTGCTTTATACCGTAGAAATGAAGGGTTATTTATGCAACAGAAAAGATTTTCAAAAAACGACAACGGCTTTATCTGCAAAAACTGCGGCATGGAGGTTTTACCTTTAGGCTACACCTCGAGAAACCACTGCCCGTTTTGCCTTTGCTCACTGCATGTAGATATTAATCCCGGTGACAGGCTGAACGGTTGCGGTGGAATTTTGCGTGCGGTCAGCGCGATTCCCGACCCCAAAAAGGGGTATATTATCATTCATAAATGTGATAAGTGCGGAAAAGTGGTCAGAAATAAAGCCGCCCATGAAGCAAAGGTTCAGCCGGACAACCTCGATTTAATAATTAAGCTTACGGCTGTTACCGACTACTGATTTTCTATATAATTCACAAAATACACAATTTCCGATTGTCACAAGATATACCCCTGCTGTGAGGTAAACACATTGCGGCTTATTGCATATATAGCTATCCTTGTACTTGTTTTATGTAAGTGCCATGTCGCCTCTATGCTTTTTCGGGTATAGTCCGTCGTTTGGATCCCTGTTACAAAAAATACATAAAAAGTTAATAATTATTTAATTATGACACATTTTGTCCTTGACAATTATTTCTAATTATGATAAAATGAGTGTGACCTATCTTGGTAATTACTTTTTGGAGGAACAGAAATGAAACTCATCGGAAACATTCTTTGGTTTATCTTCACCGGTATTTGGACAGCGATAGCATTCTTTATTTTAGGAATAATTTGGTGCATTACAATCATAGGTATTCCTTTCGGAAAACAGTGCTTTAAGCTTGCAGGACTTGCTCTGTTTCCGTTCGGAAAGACTGTTGACAGCAACTTTGCATCTCATCCCATTGCCAACGTGATTTGGATAATTCTCTTCGGCTGGTCATTGGCACTCGGATACTTGATTGCAGGAGTTATCTGGTGCATCACAATTTTGGGTATTCCATTCGGAAAACAGTGCTTTAAGCTTGCACGGCTCTCACTTGTTCCGTTTGGTGCAAAAGTAGACTGATTTACATAAAAAAAGAGGGTTGCGACCCTCTTTTTTTATTGTGCTCTGTCATTTTTACAGTTTTTAAGTCATCAAGTTAAGAATAACATACGGTCTTTAGATTTATACTAACAAAACCCCTCAGATTTTTTCTCTCTGTAAGAGTGAACTGTTTGAAAAAATTCTTTTCTTTACCGACCGCATAACAATCAATATCACCACAATTTGACACACAGTTGATGAAATCCATGTAGTAGGAAACGAAGTAAGCAAAAATGACAAATTATTAAACTGCTCCATCGGGAAAAGCACAAGCGCAAACAGTCCTCTGACAAATATCGCGGAGAATATGGAAATCACCATAGGTTCAAGCGAATGTCCTAGACCTCTGATAGAGCCTGAGAGAACCTCCATTATTCCGCACATAAAGTAAAGCGTCAGTATCTTTTTCATAATCAGCTTCGCAGTCTCGACAACAATCGCATAATTCTCGTCTGTCTGTTTAATAAACATATTTATCAGTACATTGTCTAATAAAAGTTCGGTTTGGCTGATAAGAACTCCTACGACAGTCACATGTATCAAGGTATAAAAAATGGTCTTCTTTATTCTGTCATATTTTCCTGCTCCGTAATTCTGCCCTACAAAGGTAAGTGCGGCGACGCTGAATGAGTTCATTGATGTATATGTAACACCGTCAATGTTGTTTGTAATTCCTATTGCGGTGATTGTATATGTAGGAAGTGAATTATACGCATATGTTAAAAACATGTTTGAAATGCTCATAAGCGAGCCCTGTATTCCGGAGGGTAAACCGAAAAGTATCATTTTCTTTAAAATGGCGGCGTTTATCCTGAGTTTTGAAAAGCACAGAGCGTAACTCTCCCCTCGGCTCATTTTTAAGACAAAAAGCACACCCGCCGCAGAAAAATACTGAGATATAACTGTTGCAATTGCAACTCCGTCGGCAGCCATATTAAGCACTATTACAAAGAACAGGTTGAGCAGTACATTCATAATTCCGGCCGACGCAAGTATGATAAGCGGCGTTTTTGAGTTTCCGACAGAACGAAGAATAGAGGCGCCGAAATTATAAATTGCCGATGCGGGAATTCCGAGTGCGATAATCCTCAGATAAAGAGTAGCACGGCTCATTAACTCCGCCTTCGTACCTAAAAGAGTAAGTGCCGGGACGGATATCAGTATTGTAAGCAGTGAAATAACCACTCCGCCGATTACGGAAAAAAGCATGGAAGTATGAACTGCACGGGATACGCCGTCATAATTTTTACCGCCGAAAAACTGTGCCACGATAACAGCAGCACCTCCTGAAAATCCGAACAGCAGATTTACAATACAGTTATACAGCGTGCTTGTTGAAGCAACAGAGGCAAGTGCCAGTGAGTCATCCGAGAACTTACCTACGATGGCGCTGTCTGCCATATTATACAGAACCTGCAAAACTCCCGTCATTATAATCGGCAGTGTGAAAAGAATTATCCTGAAAAAGAGTCCCCCTTCAGTAAAATCTTTTCTTTTATTTACAGCTTTTACAGTACTCATCACAATACCTCCACGACATCCATACCTAAATTATTTTACATTATTTTTACCCTTTTGTCAATCAATTTTACCAATAAATTTTTCTGTAAAGTAATCGAAAAAATTCTATAATTTTTTTTGCGTTAATATATTGACAGTATAAACATAAAGTGATATTATAGCCTTAACCACACATGAAGAACAGGTGTTTTTTATGAATACATCATCTGCAAGCCATCCGGCAAAAATTAATTACGAAAAGTACCGTGTGACAAGAATATTATATGTAATTGAAGCTATGCTTGAGTATTTCATTACCATTCTTACATCCGGTGCATACCTTGCCAAGCTCACCACATCAATAGGCATCTCGGATTCCATGACCGCAATACTCTCGACTTTGGGCTCAATGGCGGCCGCATTTCAGGTGCTCTCGGTCTACCTATCCCACAAAACGCCGGTGAAGAAATGGGTAATTCCTCTTCAGGCAACAAATCAGCTGATGCTGTCGATGCTTTATCTCATACCTTTTCTTAGTGTTGACAAAAGGTATATGGGAATAATGTTCTTTATCATTATATTTTGTGCACACTCACTTCGCAACATTTTCATACCGGCAAAAACAGCATGGTTTATACGCCTTGTGAACCCGAAATCACGCGGATTTTTCACTGCTATACTGCAGAGTGTATCCTTGATTGGCGGAATGATCTTCACTCTGCTGACAAGTATTATAATTGACAAATACGAAAAGGCGGGCAACCTTAAAGCCGCTTTCTTCACTCTGACTGTAGTGATTTTGTCGCTTACAGTACTGCACTGTATCACGCTTATATTCTCAAAGGAGAAATCTCGCAAGCGTAAAGAGGTAGAGATAAAACTCAAGGAAGAGCTGAAAATTGTAATCAACAACAAAAAATTCAGAAAACTGCTTGTCGTAAATATTCTCTGGGCAGCGATAAACAGTATTGCAACCCCCTTTTACAATACATATCAGATAAACGAGCTTGGGTTCAGCATGACATTTATTTCAACCATAAACATTGGTTTTACAATATTCAATATAGTTGTTATGTCCTTTATCGGAAAAATCTCGCTCAGAACACCGCTTGTTGATCTCTTGAGATTCGGTTATCCTATCGCCATTATATCATTTGTGATAATGGGATTTTGCACACCCCAGAACGGAACTTACACATTTATCATTTTCAAAGTCTTCAATATAGTTGCCTCAAGTGCCATAACCATCGGCGGAACTGCGATATACCAGATAACACCGACCAAATATCACACCGCCGCAATTGCACTGAATACAATTTTTGTCGGTATAGTCTCATTTGCGGTAACACTCATAGTAGCGCCGCTCTTCGACTATCTGAAGGACACACTCGGCGGAAAACTGTTTGGCAAAACATTCTACGCACAACAGACGCTGTCTGTGATATCGGCAGTAATCGGCGTTATGCTGCTCATCTATGTATACACATTCTTCACATCTGCAATGAGGAGCAATACGGATGAGGCGGAGGAGGATGACGGCGATGAGGACGATGACGACGAGAAAAGCACAGAGAGCAACGGCACCGAAAAAAGTAAAGTTTAATATACATTTTTGTATTTAAGGTATATTCATATACCCGATATTCCACGAAACTTGACACGCCCCGCCATCTTGGCGGGGCACTTTTTATAAGAGTTAAATTATTCTGCAAAAATTAAATTATAAGCAGCCTGAAACTTAAAGTCAAAAGAAAGTTAATGCTGCATGTAAAAAAACTCTGCACGCTACGGACTTGTAATATTGTTTATGCGAGTGTTAATTTGCATTGTTATTCAATCAACGAAAACATTCATGCACAGTGTATTTAGAGATTAAAAACTCTGCACGCCTGTGCACCTAATCTGAAAAACTTAAGTTTGTGCAAATTTTCTCAAACCTGAATAAAAAAGCCGAAAGACGCACTTTTATACCGTGAGACGGCAAAACAAGCGGCTTTGGGCTTTTTTATTTTGAAAGATTTTGTTTTCGTATAGAGTTTATATTTAAAAATTACAAAAGCACAAATATTACCGTGGCAATTATAATTGAAACTGCCGCAAGGCATATAAGAACAATCGACTGACGGGTAAACTTAAAGTCAAGTTTGCCCTTAATAAATCCCGCGCGCTTCAATGCGAGAGAAACAGGCTTATAAATAAGCATTGTTATTGCTGTATTAAGCAGTGCCTTTGCAAGATTAAACGGAAGCAGCAGCTTAGGAATAAGCAAAATTACTTCCTTTGTACTTACTCCGAGATAGAGCGGAGTTATAAAAATATTGAGTACAACCATTCCCGCAACATAGAAGAGCGTTGCAAAATAAAGTGAAATTATAGCTCGGTTAAGACTTTTCTTCCTTGAATAGATTATCGATGCCGTAAAAACAAATATTGAACTTGAAAGAAAGTTCATCAAAAATCCGAAAAATCCCGTTGTGCTTGACGGAAGCTCCGCAAGCGAGGATATCAAAGCCATTGCGACACCCGAGAGTGGTCCATATATAAATGCACCGATTGTAAGTATCGAATCTTTTGCCTCAAAGCTCAGGAATGACACTTTAATGCTGAAAAATGTAAAGCAAAACGCAATTGCCGAAAACAACGCAATTCCGACAAATTTCTTTATATCAAAAGTTTTTGCTCGGGCAGTTTTTCTTCCTTTTGCAGAGGCGCTTTCAGTGATATCTTCTCTTCCCGGCTTGCCCTCGGAAGAGTTTTCTTGTTTGCTGCTGTTCTCTGCGTCAGCAGATGTAATATTATTTTCCAAGTTTTCGTTTTTTTCGTTCATACTCTTACCTCAAATATATATTTTACATACGAGAGGGTTTTATAATACCCCTTCGAAAACATATTTTCAGGACAGATAAAAGCAAGTCCCCGTTCCGAAAGAACGGGGACAAAGTATTTGTATGTACAACCCAAACACTTCGGCTGTATATACAAATCACATTTCAATTATCTTCCGGACTTTACCGTCGGTCAAGGAGTTTCACCTTGTCGGGACATATCGGTTTTTGATTTACAAGTTTTTTTAAACTAAGTATCTCAAATCCGCTTTTGTCTTCGCAGACTATACTGCCGGTATGGAATTTCACCAATCCCCAAAGAAATATGCATTTTTCAGTATATTTTTAATTTTCAGTTTTTTCAGTTAACTTTTATTTTTCAGTTTATTTTAACGTCTTATAAAAAATTAAATGTCTGAATACACATTTATATAATACACACAAAGCGCACTTTGAGTTAAAGGTAATGCAAATGCGGTGATAAAAATGTGTATCCCCTCTGATAATGATGCCCGACAAAATGCCGGGCATCATTACTATTTCAAAAATATGAAACAGAATTCTCAGAAGGTTTGGTTAAAAATTAAGCAAGGATCTCAGAAACAACGCCTGAACCTACTGTACGACCACCCTCACGGATAGCGAAACGAAGACCCTTCTCACAAGCGATAGGAGTGATAAGCTCAACTGTCATATCAACGTTATCGCCGGGACGGCACATCTCAACTGACTCGGGAAGAGTGATGATACCTGTAACGTCTGTTGTTCTGAAATAGAACTGAGGTCTGTAACCTGAGAAGAAGGGCTTAGAACGGCCGCCTTCCTTTTCAGTAAGAACGTAAACCTGTCCTATAAACTTTGTGTGAGGTGTGATTGAACCGGGCTTAGCAAGAACCTGTCCTCTCTCAATCTCGTTCTTCTGAATACCACGAAGAAGAAGACCAACGTTGTCTCCTGCCTCAGCGTTATCCATGAGCTTGTGGAACATCTCGATACCTGTGATAACTGTTGTTTTGCTCTCATCAGCGAGACCAACGATTTCAACAGTATCAGAAATCTTAACTGTACCACGCTCTACTCTACCTGTAGCAACTGTACCACGGCCGGAAATAGAGAATACATCCTCAACAGGCATAAGGAAAGGAAGATCTGCCTTTCTGTCGGGAGTAGGAATGTATGAGTCAACAGCATCCATGAGCTCAAGAATGCACTTGTAGTCATCAGAAGAAAGGTCGTTAGAAGTAGACTCAAGAGCTACACGAGCAGAACCGCGGATAATCGGAATGTCGTCACCTGGGAAATCATACTCGGAAAGAAGATCTCTGATCTCCATCTCAACAAGGTCAAGAAGCTCAGGGTCGTCAACGATATCGCACTTGTTCATGAATACAACGATTGCGGGAACGCCAACCTGACGAGCAAGAAGAACGTGCTCTCTTGTCTGTGCAAGAGGTCCGTCTGTACCTGCAACAACAAGGATAGCACCATCCATCTGAGCTGCACCTGTGATCATGTTCTTTACATAGTCAGCGTGGCCGGGGCAGTCAACGTGTGCATAGTGACGGTTGTTTGTTTCGTACTCAACGTGTCTTGAGTTGATTGTGATACCACGAGCTCTCTCCTCGGGGCAGTTGTCGATCTGGCTGTAATCCATAAACTCAGATCCGTTAAGAAGAGAAAGAGTCTTTGTAATAGCAGCAGTAAGAGTAGTCTTACCGTGGTCAACGTGACCGATTGTACCGATATTAACATGGGGTTTTGTTCTTTCGAATTTAGCCTTTGCCATTTTAAATATCCTCCTAAAATATAATTTTTATTTTTAATTTTTAATGATTATATCTAAACAGTGCGTAACTGAATTAGAATTAAATTACTTGGATGCGCGGGACTTGATAATCTCTTCCTGAATATTCTTCGGAACATCCTGGAATCCGTCCGGCTCCATTACATAAACTGCACGACCCTGAGATCTGGATCTCAAGGATGTCGCATAACCGAACATCTGTGCAAGCGGAACATGAGCGTAAAGTCTCTGAGTTCCGGGAGCTATCTGCTCCATTGAATCCATCTGACCACGGCGGGAGTTAATATCACCGATAATATCACCCATGTAGTCGTCAGGTGTTGTTACAGATACCTTCATGATAGGCTCTGTAAGAACAGGATCTGCGCGTCTCATAGCCTCTTTGAATGCCATGGAACCTGCAATCTTGAACGCCATTTCCGAAGAGTCAACCTCGTGATATGAACCGTCGTAAAGCGTTACCTTAACATCAACTACGTTGTAGCCTGCAAGTACACCTGCCTGCATTGCACCCTGGATACCTGCGTCAACAGCGGGAATATATTCCTTCGGAATTGCTCCTCCGGTGATGTTGTTGATAAACTCATATCCCTTGCCTGTCTCATTGGGCTCAATTGTAATCTTAACATGACCGTACTGTCCTTTACCTCCGGACTGACGTGCATATTTTGTATCCTGGTCAACCTTCTTACGGATAGTCTCCTTGTAAGCAACCTGAGGAGCACCGATATTAGCCTCTACCTTGAACTCACGAAGCAAACGGTCAACAATAATCTCAAGGTGAAGCTCACCCATTCCGGCGATGATAGTCTGACCTGTCTCATCATCCGTATATGTTCTGAATGTCGGGTCTTCCTCTGCAAGCTTTGCAAGAGCGATACCCATCTTCTCCTGTCCTGCCTTGGTCTTAGGCTCGATAGCCTGACGGATAACCGGCTCAGGGAATACCATTGACTCAAGAATAATAGGATGCTTTTCATCACAGAAAGTATCACCTGTTGTTGTATTCTTAACACCTACAACAGCGGCAATATCTCCGGCATAGCAAACATCAATATCAGAACGCTCGTTTGCGTGCATCTGAAGAATACGGCCGAATCTCTCGTCAGAATCCTTAACGGAGTTGTATACCGCACTTCCCTTGGATACGGAACCTGAATAAACTCTGAAGAAACAAAGCTTACCTACAAACGGGTCTGTCATAATCTTAAACGCAAGTGCTGAGAAAGGTTCATCGTCGCTTGCGTGACGGCAATCCTCTGCACCTGTATCAGGGTTAACACCCTTGATAGCCTCGATATCTGTGGGAGCGGGCATGTACTCGATAATATTATCAAGAAGTTTCTGAACTCCCTTGTTCTTATATGAAGTACCGCAGCATACAGGGATAATCTTGTTATCTATTGTAGCTTTACGGAGTGCAGCCTTAAGCTCTGCTACCGTAATCTCCTCTTCATTAAAGAACTTGTCCATAAGCGCGTCATCTGTCTCGCAAATAGACTCAACCATCTTATCATGATACTCCTGAGCAAGCTCTTTCATATCATCCGGAATCTCCTCAACACGCATATCCTTGCCGAGATCGTCATAATATACGTCCGCTTTCATCTCCATAAGGTCGATAATACCTTTGAATGTTGCCTCAGCTCCGATAGGAAGCTGAACGGGAACTGCGTTTGCACGGAGTCTTTCCTTAATCATCTTAACAACACGATAGAAATCCGCACCCATAATGTCCATCTTGTTTACATAGCACATTCTGGGAACATGATACTCGTTGGCCTGGTGCCAAACCGTCTCAGTCTGGGGCTCAACTCCGCCCTTGGCGCAAAGAACCGTAACGGAACCGTCAAGAACTCTGAGTGATCTCTGAACCTCAACTGTAAAGTCAACGTGACCTGGAGTATCAATAATGTTGATACGGTATTTATTGGCTTTAGCCGCCTCAACATCGTTCTGATACTGTGTGGGAACCCAATAACAGGTTGTAGCGGCAGAAGTAATTGTAATACCTCTCTCCTGCTCCTGAACCATCCAGTCCATTGTAGCCGCACCGTCATGAGTTTCACCTATACGGTGTGTTTTACCGGTATAAAAAAGGATTCTCTCGGTTGTAGTTGTCTTGCCGGCATCAATGTGAGCCATGATACCGATATTTCTTGTATGTTCAAGCGAATATTCTCTTGGCATGCAATAAAATCTCCTTTTTTATAACTATCAGAATCTGTAATGAGCAAAAGCCTTGTTTGCCTCTGCCATCTTGTGGGTATCTTCTTTCTTCTTGAAAGCTCCACCCATACCTGCCTTGGCGTCCATAATCTCGCCGGCAAGTCTCTCAGCCATAGTCTTTTCACCACGGCTTCTTGAATAGTTGATTATCCAACGAAGACCGAGTGTCTGTCTACGCTCAGCACGAACCTCCATAGGTACCTGATAGTTTGAACCGCCGATACGGCGAGCCTTAACCTCAAGTACAGGCATAACATTCTCAAGCGCAGCAACGAAAACATCAAGTGCGTTTTCACCGCTCTTTGCTTCGATCTTTGCGAATGCATCGTAAACTATTTTCTGAGCAACACCCTTCTTGCCGTCATACATTATATTGTTAACAAGCTTTGTAACAAGCTTTGAGTTGTAGAGCGGATCAGGCAATACGTCTCTCTTGGAAATTTGACCTCTTCTAGGCACTGTACTTCCCTCCTTCATTAAAATATGATATCATAGGTACTCGGATATAAAAATCCGTTAGCGCTCATTATGCAATCTATATAGTGACAAAGCCACTAATGTAACAGAAAATCTATACCATTACAGCACGGTGAGCACAACTGTCGTCCAAATGTACCTTAATTATTTCTTTGGACGCTTTGCTCCGTACTTGGAGCGGCTCTGATTACGGTTAGCAACACCCTGTGTATCGAGTGTACCACGGATTATGTGGTAACGCACACCGGGAAGGTCACGTACACGGCCACCGCGGATAAGAACAACCGAGTGCTCCTGAAGGTTGTGTCCGATACCCGGAATGTAAGACGTAGCTTCCATTCCGTTTGTAAGTCTTACTCTGGCAATCTTACGAAGAGCTGAGTTAGGCTTCTTAGGTGTAACGGTTGTAACCTTTGTGCAAACGCCTCTCTTTTGCGGTGCGCTGAGATCTGTAGCTTTGTTCTTAAGAGTGTTGAATCCTCTCTGAAGAACAGGGCTCTTTGACTTGTACGCCTTGTTCTGACGACCGTTTTTAACGAGCTGGTTAAAGGTTGGCATGATTTTCCTCCTTCTTCAAAAAATATTTTTCGCCGTGCCGAGGGCAGTGCCGCGGCGGGCGTCGTCTCAAAAATGGCATAATTTACCCATTTACAGACGCTACAACACATTTTAACACTTTTCAATTATTTTGTCAATACTTTTACCAAAAAAATTGCTGTTTTTTTGTGACATTTTTCGCGTTCGCAAAATATATTACCGTATAATTCAAAAAACATGCAAAATCAGGCAAAAAGAAGCCCGAATTTTATATTCATTTTAAATTTTCTCCGAAAAACAGAACATAAATCAGACACATGTTAAAAAGTTGGGAAAATATCAAATTTCTATTGCTTTCGGCGTTTTCTTTATGTATTTTTCTTTATGTATAATGAAGAAAAGGCTCTCGCAGTACAGCCGGTGTGCATCAGACTTTACGGTGTAATTTCAAAACTCGGCTCAGTTCAATGGGTATACGGCGCAGGTCAGCCCTCTGCAAAACACTGGACTTGGGTTCTGAAAAAAATTCAGGACGCCGGAAAATGTATCGACATATCAGGCCCTCCCGAAGACCTGCCCGAGATAATGAAATACTTAAAGGGCGTGGTTTATCACACATACTGCAAAAGCGTCGAGGACGCTGAGGATTTATTAAAAGCGGTTACGGTAAAACCAAAATTTTAACGACACGACAAAAATCATAAAAAAACAAAACGGCGGCAGCTTATTACAGAAAGGTTTAAGCTGCCGCCGTTTTTAGTGCAAAAAAGTGAAAAAGTCCGTATTACACTGCCCCCGTGTAAAATTAACAGAGTATACCGCAAGATTTAAACAGGCCTCGTAACTATCCTATATCCTCAAGAACAAGAACCCAGTCACATCCCTTTCCCTGAGTCGGAGGCGCAACTGCTGTATCATGATTTGTCGGCAAAACCGCAAAAACTTCCCTTTTACCCGTGCGAGGATCAAACCAACTCGCACGCACGCCTTTTGCCGCTCCGATAGGTGCGGCATTTATCGAAAAAGGTATTCCCAGCGGCGAATAAATATACGCAAAACCGTCGCCGAGCGCCGCGCTCATATACCCCATTCCACTAAGGTTTTCGGTCAAAAGTTTTTGACACGGGTGTATAGATAGCGGTTTTTTTGAAAGAAACAGTTCTTTTGCATATCTCACCTGCTGCGCTCCCGGTCGGTGTATTGCATCCCGCCATGTCAGCGGTGTATAATCCGTCACGGCAGTATTCATAGACCATACCGCGTGGTTTCCGTATGTAAAACCGCACGCTCCAGAAAAGAGATTCCAGTAGATATTCTGACGGACATCGTCCGCATTCCAGTAATATCCCGACGCGGTACTGAAACACGCAGGATGGTCTTCATAACGGGATTCGGAGTCAAGTACAGGTT
This sequence comes from uncultured Clostridia bacterium, assembly GCA_944384515.1. GTDB lineage: Bacteria > Bacillota > Clostridia > Oscillospirales > CAG-272 > UBA1740. Next base: position 3,115 of record CALWTU010000012.1, on the reverse strand, counting down.
TATCGGTTGCGGCACGCATTTTTTCAATAACACGGTAGGATATATATGGCTTATCCGTCGCATGTCCCGTCTGAGATGTATGAAAGTCGATATAATCAGCGTCGTTTACCCACATGACAGATTCACTGCTTCCGGCCGGGTGAAAAGTTATTAGATGCTCTTTGTCCGCCTCTCTTATTCCCTCTGCCATAGCGTCAATTATCGCACGGTCGTCATCTTCCAGAATTCTGTCTCCGCCAAGCATCCATATAATGTTTGTATATCCGCCGTAGCGTGAACCCATAAACCGTCCGTAAATACGAGCGTTTTGGGGTGTGAATATTTCAGGTCCCTTGCCCCATTTAAGATTGAATTTGTCTCCCCATGTCGGCAGCAATACCACATACAGCTCGTGTGCCATGGCTGTACGCACTGTGTAATCGAGATGATCCCAATATGAATACTCGCCATCTGTATCCGGACGGGTAGGATCCGGCACAGAGTCTGTCATTTTAAGCGGAAGGCGCCCGTATGCATTAGGCGTATACAGCCCGTCAAGTTCAGCAAGCGCCACTGTCTGAAACGCAGTGAACCCCTGCCCTTGCCTCTCTGAGCAGTAAAGATCTATCTCTTCACGGGTCAGCTTATGCACAAGCTCCCATGCGGTGTCTGCAAGATAGAAAAAACATGTGCCATCACGGTTCAGTATAAAACGGTTTTCTGTATGAAGCGGTTGCATAAACAGTCCTCCTGTTTCAATAATACATCATGATATAAGAATCTCGAGTGTCAAAATCCCACAGGTCTCATTTTTTAAAAAGAGCCGGCCGAATATACACAAAACACACCCGATACACAAAAAATGTGTAAATATAAACTTTGCACCCGCAAGTACACATCAGCATTCAAAACTCTGCTGCCTGCCGCCGCGGGAGCAAATTAACTCTATATGTCCGAAAAAGTATTATTTTTCGTCTTTTTTATCCTTCTTTTTCTTCTTTGAAGAAAACTTTCCGAAAAAGCTTTTAAGTTTGCTCTTAAAATGATAATTTTTAAAGTGATTTTTAAGCTTTTCAAGCTTGAGCATATAGCCCTTGCTGCATCTCTTTTTATACTGGTCATATGTGTAAATCTGCACATTCGCTACAAAATGGCACACATCCTCTGACTCAAAATCCTTAGCCTCACGGTTAGACCAACCGAGTTTTTCACAGTATTCATTGTGAATGACATCCCAATAATTTTTCTTATTGTCGTTTGAGAGCATATTGAACGCTTTGTAGCACCTTGATGCCGACAAATTCAGATATGAAATAAACAGCGGTGAATACATTCCGTGGCTAACAAGAAATTCCTTGATCTTAAGGTAAACCGCCGGCACTTGCGTATAGCATTTGCGGAAAAGTTTTGCCCTTGTCTGTTCAGAATAAACTCTGTGATGAACCAAGGTTTCAAACACCTTCCCCACCCGCTCGGCAAGCGACATCGCCGTCACAACAAAGTATACATCCTCATACATTCTTATATCCGACGGGAAAAGCAGTTCTTTTTCCTCAATGAAACTCCTCTTGAAGAGCTTGTTCCACGCAGCGCCTATAGTCGATGTCAGAATATAATCCGGGTGCTCATTTTTTGAGGTCACCTCTCCGGGTTTATAAATATTGCTGTGCTCGTTTTCGGAAAACTCCTCAAACTTTGATTTGTGATTATGGTAAATATCGTATTTTGCAATAGCAATATCAAGGTCGTCCCGCTTGGCAGTCTCATATAACTTCTCAAGCAGAGTGAGTTCATAAAAATCATCTGCGTCAAGGAAAGCAATATACTCTCCTCTCGCTCTTTTAATACCGTTGTTTCGCGCAAGAGCCGGCCCCGCATTTGTCTCTGTGACAATTCTTATCCTGTCATCCTGCTCCTGATACTGCTTTAAAATTTCAAGAGAATGATCGGTTGACCCGTCGTCAATACATATTATTTCTATCTCTTTAAGCGTCTGGCCGACTACGCTGTCCATCGCCGGACGCAAGTAATTATACGCATTGAAAATCGGCATCACTACCGAAACTTTTATATCATTACTACTCATAATTTCATCCGAATCTTCTTTTATTAATGTGCACACCTGCACGCCGAATTTCTGCACTTATAATCAAAACAACCGATTGAAAGTGCAAACGCAAAACCAAAATATCATTTACTGAGAAACTGAATTTTACGCTTTTTTTACGACTTATCTGATTTTAAAAAACCGGAATAATGTATATTTTTCCCCGAACAAATTGCTAATCCACACACTAATCCATATTAATATAGTTAGTATTTTACCACAAAACAGAAAAAATGTCAATAACTTTTTTAAAATACGCTCGGCGCTTTATTTTTACATTTAATTTTGCCAAAAAGCAAAATTAATCAAAAAAACTCTTGACTTTTCAAAAACAAAGTGATATAATATGTTAGGTTTTTGAGAGAGGCCGCTTATCCTATCATTTGTCCGACTCTTGAAATCCGTCATACATAACTAAAATCTGGGTGTGGCGCAGTTGGTAGCGCGCTACCTTGGGGTGGTAGAGGCCGCAAGTTCAAGTCTTGTCACTCAGACCAAATTCAAATAATCCGAACTTTTTTCTGATAGGAGAAGGGTTCGGATTATTTCTTTATACACGGTATCCTTCCGGTATGCGAAATTGTTCGAACTCCGACGATGAACAATAAGCCTCACGGCTATTGAAAAATACATACTTGGAGGAAAAAATCATGAAACACCAAAACGAAATTACCTACACCGAGAGAGACGGAATACTTTATCCCGATCTCGCCATTCCAGAGCAGACTGACTACTTCATCGGCAAATACGGACATATGCGGCTCGACTATTTGAAGGATCACCGTAGGGGAACATACACCACCCTACTGACCGAAGGAAGATTGTCAGCACACTTGTCCGACATTGACCGAGAAGCACGCTCACAAGTTGAAATTATGACCAAAGAGCTTGCTAAAAATCGTGGTATCGACGAAAACCTCAAAGCGAGTAATCCGCTCCTGTGGGTACAAGAAATGAACAACTGTAAGGCATCCGCCGAGGAAGTTGTGCTTCGGGAGGTGGTGTATCAATGACGAACATTATTAAAGG
>CALWTU010000011.1 GCA_944384515.1 uncultured Clostridia bacterium | reverse complement strand
AGATGGGCTATGCAGCCGTACGGCAGGCCTGAAGCGGGGCGCGTTAGCCGAAAAAATAATAGGATAAACCGCAGAATAAAGCGAATTTGAGTATTCTCGCTGACGGTCAGATAGTTTGGCTTCGAGTGGCACAAAATGGCATAATGATGGGAAAACGGATTTAGGCAGATTACAGAAATAGATGCACTTCCAAATCATTACCCGACACCTGATGCACATTTAACACTAACAGTCTCTATTTCTGCGTTCTGCGTAGGTTTACATTCTGCCTTTACAACTCCCATAATCTAATTTAACACCAAACAAAAAGCAAGGATTATGAGGAGTACTTTCAAGACCGTCTTATATGTGCTCTGACAGTCCTTGCAGATTTGTTCAACGGTGGTGACATTGCCCTCTTGTGTGGAATTTTCCTCATAGAGATGGTAAAGTCTCGTATTTCCGGTTTTGTATGTGTATTCATACGCAACAGTGCCGTTTTCCTCATCCACGCCGAACTGCCATGTTACATACTCCTCCGCCAAGCACTCACCGTCTGCCTTAAGCCAGTATGTCGCATATCTTATGACATATCCGCACGCCCGCGTTTCGGGATCTGTAACTGCGCAGATATATTTATCAGCAGAATAGTAATAATAATCTACTCCGCCTATATGACGATGCTCCCCTTCAATAACTCCCGCTATCCATATAGGTGTACTGTGGAAGCCGAAATCGCACAAAACATTATCAATATTTGCATCCTGCTTTTGTCCGCATGGGCAGGAATAAACACTGACATATCCTCCGCATACACAACCGTAATTTTTAAGGTCTATTCTCTCTTTTTCAAGCATCTCATGTGAATAATGCTCTTTCTCATAACTGTAATTACAGTTCTTGCATGTATAGATAAGCGTCACGCCGTCCTCGCATGTTCCGTCCGGATTATGCAGGCTGTAACTGATATCAAAGTCATGGCTTTCCACACTCTCTACCGTATTTGATGTCAGAATAAGCTTATCGTTTATGCTGATATTATAAGTGTAATAATAGAATTCGATACAGCTGTTTTCATCACTTACAATGTAATAGGATCTCTCATACCTTAATCCGCATTCATTGCAGCTTCTGACCTCAACTCTTACAAGTCTGCCCTCTTCGTCATAGTAACTGTTCTCGGTGTACTGATTTTCACAACCGTAAAAACTGAAATTGTTCTTTTCGCCGCAGGCGCATTCGCTTACTATCACTTCTCCGTAGCATGCTCCCTCTCCGGCAAGATCAATTCTCTGCTCCGAGTCTGTCACATGCGACGTTTGATATGAAATATAATTTATATATGAGCACTGACTGCAAATATTTAATGAAAGCACACCTTCCTCACAGCTCGTATTTCCGCCAAGCAGAACGCTTCTATCATAGAACTTACCGTGCTCACACATTCCCTCTCCGTTTTTATCAATGCTCAGCATATAGCTGATACTGCATTTTGTCTCAGGTCTTGTTACTATTCTGAAAAGATACTCAACGCCTCCGTTAAGATAGAAGGAAAGCCAAGATCCTTCAAAACTATTATAATTTGCAATTTCTTCGTACGCACCCTCATTAAAGATGTAAAGATAAACATCTACATTCATCTTTTCGGCTAACAGCCACAAATTATAGCTTCCGTCAATTTCGGGAACATACCTTATCTCAAAGAAATAATCATTGTTTTCATACGGCAAAAATTCCGCCTCGACTATTTCCTCTGTATACTTCACTCCGCAAACTGCACAGCTTATTTCAAGAACAGTCTTATTTCCCTCGCTGAAAGTCTGTATATTTGAAAAATCATGATTTTCCACTGTCTTCTCGATATTCATCGAATAAAGCTGTTGATTTTCAAAGTATACCTCAACTGTTCTTGTTATATCCAAGCTGCAACCGCTCTCAGAGGTACTCTGTCTGTCAACCAATACAAGCGGGCAATTCTTACACTCAAAGCGTTCCGTCTCTTCATTGTAGAAGAAGCTGTCTTTATTAAAGTTTATGTACGACTTCATGCCGCATGGGCAACCGTATATTTCAACAAGATGGTCAGTACAGGTATCAAATCCGGATTTCTCGGATGAGAACAGCAGGAATTCTTCATGACCGTAAGATTCATAATCATTCATTACGGCTCCGCAGTCACTGCATCTCTTATGCACCGTGTAGCCGTCGGTACATGACTCTCCTTTAAGCTCGAAATCGTATATTATTGAATGATCCTCTATTTTGCGAGTTGTCTCAACCCTGTATACCTCCTGAGAATCCTTCGTGTATATTACTGTTTCAGTCAGCTCATACATGCAGTTTTCGTCTTTGGGTGATTCAACGGTTATTACTGATTTATAGGCACCGCATTTTTCGCATCTGAATACTTCTCCGTTCTCCGTAGCCTCCTCAAGGATCCATACGCATCCCTCTTTATCATCTATGGAATAATTCATGACCTTATTACATATCTCGCAGCTTTCCACGATAACAAAGCTTCCGCCGCACAAGCCGAATTGTTCAAGCTCAACTTTTTCCTGTCTGACTATATGCGCAAAACCGCTGTAACTCTCTGTTTTGCCGCACAACTCACAGTGACCTATCTTTTTATATCCGTCCTCGCAGTTATCCGAATTCATAATATACTCATATTCCATATCGTGCATGCTCGAATCCGAATATTCATCATTCTCACTGTTATAGTAGAAATAGTAGCCTCTGCTCGCTCCGTTTACACTGACAAATCCCTCGCCGCCGAAAACAGCCGCCGCAAAATCCGAAACAGACGCAACCTCTTCTGCGCTGAACTCACGCACACTGCCGTCAGCGTAAGTCACCTTTATAGCATCCTGCTCAATTACAGCCTCGGCTACCTCTCCGGTATTATTATTGCGTATGAGAGTATATTTAAGATCTCCCGTTTCTTTATCAAACAACTCCTCTATTGTTATTATACAGCGCTTGAATCCGAAACTGATGTTATACTTTTTCCATCCGGCGCAGTCATTTTCTATAATAACACTTATGATGCGGGATTTATCGATTATGAGCTTTTCAATAACCGTTATTCTCGCTTTATACTCAACGCCTTTATATGTTATATAACCTTGATCGCCGTATACGGTGTCATTACCGCCGTCACCGAGAATCTCATCCGACGGAATCAGCGTATTGCCGTTTATTTCGTCTATAATATCAGTCCATGTTATAACCGATACCTCATTTACCTTTGCGCTGAGACTCACTGATATATCATATGAGTAGTTACCGTTAAAATCTTCAAACACAAACTTATCCGAATTAACGACAATTTCTTTCAGAGCGCCGCTCTTATCCGCAATCAGGGAAATATCTGTGTTTTCTGCTCCTTCAATTAATTTCCCGATATTCTCCTTAAGCTGATCTGCGCCTGAGCCTGAAATCATAGAATACAGAGAGTACTCCCTCATCGCCTGAATATACTCATCTATCTGAGTAAGATAAGAACTGTCACCGGTTCCGAATATAAACATTCCGACCGTCATATCCCTGTATTCCTGACTGTTCAATATCTCGAGGATATCAAAATCATCCCCCGCACCCAAGGCCTTACAGAATGTATTGATATCAAGTACAAGTTTGTCTGTATCAACACCAAGCTGTGCAAGGTACTGCGGGATATCCGAGAGCTTTATACCGAGTATTTGTTTTGCAAGCTCAGCCAGCATCTCAAAGCTTCCGGCACCGAAATAATACTCCACCGTGTCCTTAAGAGAGCCTGAATAAAGTTTCTCATTCAAAATCTTAAGCTTGTCGGCATCGAGCTTAACGGTATATCCGCCGTCAGCATTTGACTCTGTTGTGAAAATAATATTGAAGAGTTTTTCAATAATCGGCTCGACTGTACCTGCATTTGCATCTGCCATTTGAAGGAGCGCGCCGACTACCGTCTCACGGATAAAGTTTACAACCAAACTGTACGAATTGTCCCCAAGACTGATATACTTGTTTACAAAACCGTTTACAAACTCCTCAACAGATACTTTAATCTGAGTTTTGTCTGCCTGTTGATCAGCCTCTTGGGGTTCATATATAATGTAAAGGTATTCACCCTCAATTACAGCCTCAAAGTTGAAAACTAAGGTATTACCGTTGTTGTCGTAATTAAAGACAATAAAGCTTCCCTTTGCTCCGCCGTATATTATTCCGTCTTCAAAGCCCACTGTCAATTCTGCCATATTTACAGCTTCAATGCTTCCGATAACATCCCATTCTCCCGGCATATCCTTACTCGGAATATGAGCTTTAAACATCAAATCTTCAAGTTCTATTTTTAAGCTGTCCATGCTCAGAGCGGATTTCAGAAGAGATGTATAAAATCCTCCCTCATCCAATGCACCGCAATTTGTGCAAACGCCGTCAACAAATACATGCTCACCCGTTGCGGGAAGAATTGTTACCTTTTTTGCTCCGCAAGCACATGTCTGCACCGCTTCACCGTCCTTGCCGCAGGTAGGTTCCATTGTAACCGTCTGTTCGCCGAAGCTGTGTGCCTCGATGTCGGTTTTAGCGCCGCAAACGCATTCATGCCAGTGATTTTCGCCGTCATATTTCCACTCGGTTGAGAATGTGTGCGACGGATTTCCCGTCTCGACGGTTTTAACATCTGTATAATTTATCTTGTTGTATGTAACTGATACTGTATATACTGTTCTTGTAAAGTCAGAGCACTCGCCCTTAAATGTCTCAACCTTGACTACCAAGTCAATTTCTATCTTGTGTTCGGAATTGTTACTGCACACGAACACAAGCTTTGCACTGCTGAAATCATCTGCCCAAACAAAGGAATGCTCATAACTGTGCGTGAGCATCGGCGTTATGCCGTCCTTATAGGCGTAGCTGCAGTTTTTGCACTGATGGAGAGTATATCCCTCACTCTCGCATGCGGGCGGTATCACTGTATCGGTAAAATCATGCGCCGCCTTCGGCAGAAACTCGGTATACTCCTCGTCACATCTCTCGCAGCAGTATGTCACGCTTCCGTTTTCGGTACATGTAGACTCACTCTGCTCTTTGATCTGCCAGTTGTGCCCCGTACTGTTTATCTTCGTTCTGTACGAATATCCGCACTTTTCACAGGTAAACTCTGTATAACCGTCCTCTGTACAGGTCGCCTCTTCAACAAATTCGGTATATGAGTGACCGGTAGCTTTATTTACAAGTACAGTCTTAGTATCATGGCAACGCACGCATACACTTATCTCGTATGTATCCGCAGTACATCCGCCGTCCAAAACAGCGCTGACATAATTGTGTCCGTAAAGACTGCATCTCTCCGCCGGAGTAAGTCTTGTTACGGTATAATACGAGAAGTGATTTGTTTTGAATGTTACATAACCGTCGTTATAGACAGCCTTTATCGCTTCAAGCTCGCCGTTTTCGTTGATAAACCATACCGCTATACTGTCTACATCCTCGCCCACAGAGAGCGTATACGGAAGTGTCACTGTTACAAGTCCGTCTCCGAAATCAGATATATTTACGCTTCCGTCATTGATAGTAAAGTTGTATATCGGGCTGTCGCCAACCTGCTTGAGCTGCTCTTCGGTTACAGGTAAATCAAGCCTGTCGTCTCCGACAAATTTATCTGCCGACACGGTAACCGATTTATCTCCTATACTCTCGATAACTCCGCTGTCCAAGCTGATATTTGCGTCATTAAGCTCTATTTCCTGATTTTCAAACTCTCTGACAGGAGTCTCTGATGTATTGTTTCCATCATAAACCTTTACGGTTTTTTGAGCTCCGCAATGAAGGCATGTGTCAACTCTCTCACCGCTTACAACCTCGCCTTTCTGCCACTTATGTCCGGTCTCTGTATCTATCGGAATATCGACAGTCTGCTTATCAGTGCAATGATCGCATGTTAATGTCTTTTGTCCTCCTGTCTTACAAGTCGCCGGCAGAGTTATCTCGGCTATGTACTCGTGGTGGAATACATGTTCGCCCTCAACCTCTTTTTTACAGTCATGGCATATGTAAACCAGAACATATTCACAAGTCGTTCCGTCAACAAGTATCTCTGTAGGCGTTACATCCTGAATATTATGTCCTTTTTTATCCCCTACAGTCTCGGTATACTGCGAGTTGCATCCGGAATTTGTACATTTGTATGTAATGGTTTGTGCATCTGTACAAGTCTGTGGAGTACGCGAAATTTCAACATAATTATGCGCCAGCGGCACTCCGCTCTCAAAAGTTTCCTTTCCTGCCTCGCCGCACTGACATGACTTATAATACCTGCTCGCGGACTGACAGGTAGCCGCACTTGCAAGATATTCATCGTCAGCTATCTCTTTATCAAAAGTATGTGCAAGCTTCTCGCCGTGCGTAAATGTTTCGCTTCCCGCCTCGCCGCACGCACATGACTTTGAGTACACGCTCGGAGACTGACATGTAGCCGCACTTACAAGATATTTCTCGTCCGCAACCTCTTTATCAAAAGTATGCGCAAGTTTTTCGCCGTGAGTGAAGGTTTCACTTCCCTTAGCGCCGCATACGCATGACTTTGAGTACACGCTCGCAGACTGACAATTTGCCTCGCTTACAAGATATTTGTCATCTGCAATTTCTTTGTCAAATACATGTGCGAGAAGTTCTCCGTATTCCTGATTGCATCTTGAGCAGACCGCATGCTCCGTGCAGGTAGCAGGTGTCTTCTCGATATGCCCGAGCGCCTCGCCCTCGGTTGCCGAGCAAACAGTACATGTCCTCGGCGCGGTACAGGTCGCATCCGCAAATGCATGCGCACCTTTCTCAATGCTCAAAGTCTCTTTTTCGTTACACTTTGAGCAAACTCTCTCCTTTGTGCCCTCCTCAAGACAGGTAGCCTGCTTAGTGACAGTCCATTCCCCGAACTCATGAGAACACTCGTCGTTACCGCAGGAGTTAAACGCAAACATTCCTACGATAACAAAGATGACCGATAATAAAGTTATTGCCGCTTTTCTCGTAAATTTCATAGCTGCCTCCTTTATCAAATTATAATTTATAATGTACTATTTTGTTATAATATACCAACACCAACTATATTTTAACATTGTACAATAAAAAATGTCAATAGTTTTTAATAAAGTTTTACATGAACATTAATAATTTATGTAGCCATATTACATTTTTTAATACTCTCTTTTATCTTGCGTGAAGTGTCGGTGAATTAATATTTTGAAATCTGAAAAAGCATAGTACAAAAAACATTTTGTAATCTATTTCAAATAAAGGTTTTTTCAGGTAATAAAATTTGTAATAAATTGCTATTGTAAACGTGCAGTTTTTGTGCTAAACTTATTACATACATACTAACAGAGTAGAAGGATATGCGCTTTAGTGCTGTGTGAACGGGGAGTTGTCGCACGGACGAATAGGCTTTGCCTTGCGGTATATCCTTCGCATCCCACTGTTACCAAGGTCGCATACTATATTTTTAGCCTCCACGGTACGGAAGATGTAAATCTGTGCAAAGGAGGTATTTTTTATGTATGTAAACAAAACAAAGCTTGCAGTGTTCAAATCAATCAAAATTTTAGCTTGTGCCGCACTGCTCAGCGCACTCAGCATCGCTATGGGAAAATATTTGCAGATCCCTGTCGGAAATGTTATGCGCTTCAGCCTTGAAAACACACCTATAATACTCGGAGGAATGCTCTTCGGTCCGTTTGTCGGAATGTTTATCGGTGCCGTAGCGGATCTTGTAGGATGTCTTTTGGTAGGATACGATATCAATATTGTAGTTACCTTGGGCGCCGCCTCTATCGGATTTGTTTCAGGTCTTGCCTATATGATTTTTAATCATTTTAATGTAAACTACTATGTAAAAATCATTTTTTCGGTTATTATCGCACACATTGTCGGCTCAGTTGTGATAAAGACAATAGGTCTTGCTGTCTTCTATGATATGAAGATATATATACTCATGCTGTGGAGACTGCTGAACTATGTTATTGTTGGTGCAATAGAGTGTTTGATATTAGGTTATCTTCTCAAGAACAAAGCATTTTTAAGGCAGGTCGGTTCTATCAAAGGAGAATAATTTACGGAGGGATTTATGACATACGAGGAAGCTTTGGAATATATACACGGGGTGAACCCGACATTCTGTAATCCCGGTCTTGACAGGATCAAATATATTTGCAGTGAGCTCTCAAACCCGCAGGATAAACTCAAATTTATCCATATTGCAGGTACAAACGGAAAAGGCTCGGTTTCCTGTATGTTACACTCCGTGCTGAGAGAATGCGGTCTTAAAGTAGGTTTATACACTTCCCCTTATATCGTTGAATTCAACGAGAGAATGAGGGTTGACGGAGTAAACATCTCAAACGAGAAACTTGCCGCTCTCACCGAAAAGATAAAATCAATAGTCGATAAGATGCAGGATAAGCCGACGGAGTTTGAAATTATCACTGCAATTGCATTTGAGTATTTCTATGAGGAAAAATGCGATATTGTTGTGCTTGAAGTCGGCATGGGCGGAAGACTTGACTCTACCAATATAATAAACACCGCCGTGCTGAGCATAATTACAGGCATTGCACTTGATCATACAGCATATTTAGGCGACACGGTACCCAAGATAGCGTGGGAAAAAGCGGGAATTATCAAAAAGAACACCCCCGTAATTTTCGGAGGCGAGGACAAAGACGCAGAGAGCGTCATAAAGTCGAGAGCGGAAGAGATGGGGGCGGAATACTACACCACGGACTACTCAAAGCTCAGAATTTCCACTGCGGACTTAGACGGCGCTGTCTTGTCATATAAGTCGCACCTGCACATCAGAATACATCTTAACGGCTTATATCAGCCCAAAAACACCGCTATTGTACTTGAGGCGGCGGATATACTGAAAACACTCGGCTACCGTATCACGCAAAAGGCTCTGCGCGAAGGTTTATCTAAAGCAAAATGGCCTGCTAGATTTGAAATAATTTCACACGACCCCCTTGTAATCTTTGACGGTGCACATAATCCCCAAGGAATAGATGCGGCTGTCGAGAGCATAAAATTTTATTTTAAAGATAAAAAAATCTATGCGCTCACCGGTGTTTTAAGAGATAAGGACTACAACTATATCGCATCAAAGCTCAGCGAGGTTATATCGAGGGCCGTGACAATAACTCCCGGTAATCCAAGAGCTCTGAAGGCTGAAGAATATGCGGATGTACTTAAATCATGCGGAGTTGACGCAACAAGCCGTGACGGTATCGAGAATGCGCTCGAATACGCTGTAAGGATTGCAAAGGAAGATAATACTCCGCTTATCTGCCTCGGTTCTCTTTACACCTATGTCGATGTAATAAGATATTTTGAAAAAATTACAAAGGAGATCTGATATGCCGTTTATCGAGACAAAAACAACCGTAAAACTGACCGAGGGTGACAAAAAAGCCCTGACGGAGTATTTTGGAAAGGCAATAGAAATCATTCCCGGAAAAAGCGAAGAATGGCTTATGCTCAGTTTTGAGGGCGGAAAGGATATGGCTTTCAGAGGAAGCTTTGATGACTGTGCCATTCTCGAAGTAAAGCTTTTCGGATGTGCAAAAAAAGGCGAGTACGAAAAACTCACGGAAAAACTTTGTGATATTATGAACAGTGTATGCAAAATAAAAAAAGACCGTATTTATGTAAAATACGACGAGGTTGAAAACTGGGGATATAACGGCTTTAACTTCTGATTTTCAAAGGCGTTTTTGAAAATTGATTTTGAGTTTTAAAATTTGTTTCCAGTTGTCAAAGACATTTTCCGTTTTGAAATATATTATGAGCTTTAAAACTCATCTTAGATTTTGAAATTAATTTCAGGTTGGGCTAAGGCTCAACGAACTCTCACATTAAAAGAGGGCCGCTATCGCGGCCCATTACTTTAAAATTTACTTTTTCTCACCGAGCAGTGAAAAACGATAAGCTCTCAGACCGAAATCGTAAAGCCGGTATATAAAAACAAAACCGATCCCTACTGCTCAAATTCCGAATGTGTCGCGCAGATAATCTCTTGAAACTTTTGCCGCCTCAAGTTCTGTAAGTCCAAGGCTTGTTTTGTCCTGTTCTACTATAACGATCTCCGTACCTGCACGCTCTGCCGCATCGAGAATTGCCGCAAAGTCCTGCACACCCTTGCCGAGAGGACGGAACTCAAATGCGTTACCCGATCCCTTTGCACCAAGGCCCTTGCCTGTAGAGTCGATAAGGTCATAAACAGGTCCGCCGCTCATATTGTCGCATACAAAATCCTTAAGATGAAGGAGTGTAACTCTACCGCTGAACTCACCGATTTTATCCTGAGGCATTATTCCCGCATAGCGCACCCAGCATGTATCAAGCTCAGGCTCGATATACTCTTCTTTCACTCCGTCAAATATATAGTCGTGTATATATTTTCCGTCTATCTTGTCAAACTCAAAGTCGTGGTTATGGTATCCGAGCTTCATACCGTTCTGAGAGAGCAGCTTGCCTATCTTATTAAATTTCTCAAGAGTATCTGCGAGAGTCTCTTTGTCGCTGAGCAAACTCTTTTCGTACCACGGAATAACCGAATATTTTACTCCGAAGCCCTTAAGGTATTCTATCTTGTCAAGCGGATTTTCATCATAAAAATCAATACTCTGGTGAACAGACACGCACTTGAGGTTATATTTGTCAAGGCAGTCCTTTATCTCTTTACTGCTCTTTCCGTAATAACCCGCAAACTCCACATATTCATATCCCATCTCGGAAAGCTTTTTAAGAGTGCCCTCAAAGTCCGCAGCCATCGCATCACGAACGCCGTATAACTGTATGCCTACTTTAAATTTTTTCATATTTATCTCCTATCTTTAAAGGTGCCGACAAGGCACCTTTTTGCGTGTTTTATGATTTGAAATCGTAATAAAATTACGGTTAAATTTCGGGAATTACTACCTCAACCTCTCTGCAAAGATCGCTTGATTTTGCAATAGAGTCAAGGATCGCCTGGTTGTAGATAATCTCGCTTGTCGGAACGGGAGCGGGCTTACCGTACTTGCAAGCGTCAAGGAATGTACGAATCTTCTTGTCAAAGTTCGAGGGATCGCCGGGCTTGGGGAAAATCTGAGGTATCTTTGTCTCAACCTGCTTGCCCGCAACCTCGTGATAAATCGTAAGGTCGCCGCCGATAGTTCCGTTCCAGCACTCGGTTGAAGGAATTCTGAGTGAACCCTTTGTACCGTATATAATCGTGTCTCCTGATGTATCAAGGTTCATAGCCCATGCGATACGGAAGTCGATTATAATTCCGCCCTCAAGACGAATAAATGCAGCCGCAAAATCATCTACGCCGAACTTCTTGTAATACTCGGGATGACCGCAGTTTTTATAACCGATATAGTTGGGATCCTTGCCGAAATAATCGGTCTTAACACCGGACACGGTAAGGGGCTTGGGATATCCGAGCGCATTGAGAACCATATCGAGAGAATAGCATCCGATATCTGCAAGAGCGCCGAGACCCGCTGTCTCATCCTCAATAAATGTTGTGCCGAAAGGAGTGGGAATTCCACGGCGTCTGCCGCCGCCTGTCTGAACGTAGTATATCTTACCGAGTACGCCGGACTGAACAATATCCTTAACCATAATCATGTTGTCATCAAGTCTGGGCTGGAAGCCGATAGAAAGAACCTTTCCGCTCTTCTTCTCTGCCTTCATAACCTCGATAGCTTCCTCCGTTGTAACCGTAAAAGGCTTTTCAAGCAGAACGTGAACGCCCGCATTAAGTGCCTGAATTGCGCAGGGTGCGTGCTGACGGTTATATGTACAAATCGAAACAGCGTCAAGCTTCAAAGACTTGTCGTTCACCATCTCCTCGCCGGAAGTGTAGCATTTAACACCCTCAACCTTATGCTTTTTAAAGAAAGCCTCAGCCTTGCCGGGGATTAAATCAGCACCTGCAACAATCTCTACATCGGGCTGCTTAAGATATGAAGCAATATGCGCGTTTGCAATCCATCCTGTTCCTATAATGCCTATCCTCATTTTTTTGGTGGCGTCAACTGTATTTGTTGTTTGATTTTCCTTGAAAGCGTCAAGTACATCAGCCATTTTTATTTCCTCCGAAAAATGTATTTTGTGATTTCATTATACAGCAGCATAGTGATTTTTGCAATGCAAATTTTTGTTTATAATTGAACAATATTGACATTTTTGCTTAAAATGCAAAAGGAGCAGGCAATTGAAAATATTACCTGTCCTCAAAA
This sequence comes from uncultured Clostridia bacterium, assembly GCA_944384515.1. GTDB lineage: Bacteria > Bacillota > Clostridia > Oscillospirales > CAG-272 > UBA1740. The sequence goes on along the minus strand of CALWTU010000011.1, from coordinate 24,071 downwards.
ATATAAAAGGTACACAAAACAGTTTATGCACCTTTCACATACTTGGTTTTTATTAAATTTAACAAATTTACAGGACTAATTAAGTTGAGTATTCTCTTATGAAAATTGAGTACCCAATACAGTTTTGTTTTTACGGTGAGTATTTTGCTTTATTCGGTTTGCAGATTATTTTGGCAGACGTTTTTTCTGCCTAAGCACTCTCCCATAAGCACATCAAATTCCCTGCCTGTATCGGCAATGGGCAATAGCGACTCGCTAAGGTTCAGCGCATCCTTTTTAACAAGCAATATTACGGTTGAGCCGCCATAGAGGAACATTCCTTTTTCCTCCCCGCGCAAGACCTTTGCTTTTCCGTGATGGTTTTTTATCTTACCTACCAACATTGCGCCAACCTCAATCTGTACAACCTTACCGAAGTTCTCTGTATCAAGCACCGTATACTCACGGCAGTTTTCCTTAAAAACAGGCACATTCTCAAGCGCTATGGGGCGCACGGTATGCAGTTTTCCTTTAATAAACTCATTATCAGACTTTTCGGCATTGTCAATATATATGTATCTGTGATAATGGCTGACGCACAGACGGAATACCAATGCCGTCCCGCCGCAAAACTCTTTGGCAATATCGGAATTATTTAAGAGAGAAGAAACGGTATAGGATGAGCCTTTCACACAAAATTTTGTGCCCTCATCTATATTGTAAATACTCAGCAGTCCGTCGCAAGGAGAAATAAACTGACACGGGTCATAGCTTATCGGGCGCTTGCCCTCCCTAATCTGTCTTGTGAAGCAGTCATTAAATGATCTGAACGAGTCGCTGTAATACTCTGAGAGATCTATATTGTTTCTCCTGACAAACCCTTTTATAAATATTTTTGAGAGCCGACTGTCAAGAAATTTTCCGACCGCAACCGATACCCATCTCATACAAAGAAGCTGAAGTATTACTCTTCCGACAAAAGTTTTATACAGAAATTTTAACACGCCATACCCTCTATCCGAAATATTTTCTGATAACAATAAGAAGTATTGCCTCAATTATTCCTACCGCAAGCATAACATAAATTGCAACGGTACCCGGCTTTTTCAGACGGAAGCCCAATACAAAGCATACCGCCATAATTGCCATGACAATAAAGTACAAAAATACAAGGTCAATGTCCCATGCCTTTGTAAACAAGAAATTCAGAAGCAGCACTGTAGGAAAAATAACAGCTGATGATGTCACCGGAAGCCCCGTGTAGAATTTTACGGCACCTGTATTTTCATCCCGTCTCTCATCCTCCGTCGCATTGTAATATCCGAGCCTTATCAATGCGCATATTGCAAACACTGCCATAATAACAAATGCTATAATCACCAAAACCGTCTTCAAGCCCGCACTTAAATGGTCGCTGATAAAGTGGGACCTCCTGTAAAGCGCAACGCCAATAGCGCACGGCAATATTCCGAATGCAACAATATCCGAGAGCGAATCCGCCTGTACGCCAAACTTGCTTTCAAGACTTGATCTGTTCTTTTTCTTTCTTGCAACTCTGCCGTCAAACGCATCGCATAAACCGGAAAGCATCAGAAAATACATTCCGATATAAGGGTGTCCTGCCCCACTCAATGAGACAAAAATTCCGATTACCGCACTCGTCAAAGATGCATATGTAAGCCACATCGTGTAATTGTAAAATCCTATCATATTTTTTCCTTTCTTTTTTAAAGAGATACTGTGCCGTCAAAGAGACCGTGATTTTGTCCGCTTTCTTATAAAGAAGCTCAAAAACACAATTCCGCACATTATAACACATGAGTAAAAGGATACAGCCCTGCTGAAAAGCTCGAGATTTACCGCAAAGGCGCCGTCCATTATTTCTCCGAATCCGTCAAGAAGCAGATAGTCTATAATTCCCATTGCGCCGGGTATCGGCAGAGTATTTGACCCCAATACCGCAAAGCTCTGCACGGCAATAACATCTATCCCGTCCTTTACATTTCCTCCTGCACCCAAAAAAACAAAAAACGGCACAAGCAACACAGATACGCGCTGCAAAATGTTGTATATCAGCATCAAAAAAAGATGTGAGCCTTTATTTTTTATCTCAAAGACGCATGCTCTGTACGCCTTGATTCCTTGATCAAGTTTTTCTCTTTTCTTCTCAAGCTTTCTTACAATGTGTATTTTCGCAAGAAAACATAAAATCTTATCCAAAACTTTATGTACGATTTTGTGATGCTTCAGTATCATAATGAAGAAAAGACCAAGCAAAAACTGACATACAACCCCGAATATTATCAGCCCTTTGGCAAGGCTTGAAAAATTCAGAAATATACTCGGTCTCACAACAAAAGTGATAATTCCTATTATGATTATTGCGAATGTATACATCACGAGATTTACAATGAGCACCACCGTTGTCAAAGATACGGAAATACCGTCCTTTACCATAACAAGTCCGCTTGCCGGCTGTCCTCCGCTGGCAGACGGGGTTATGGCAGAAAAATATATATCTGCCGACGAATAAACAAAGCCGCTCCATACACTCTTATTACATCCGAAAGCTCTCAGCAAGCATCTGAGCGCCATTCCCTCAAACAGCACAAATAAAATCATAGCTGAAAACGCTAAGACAACATATACCGGATTAAGATTTTTTATAAAACCAAAGAAAGATTTGAAAGAAAAACTCTTAGCCTGAGTAGTAATTGTCCATACGGTCAGCACCACAAGCACTATAAAGAGCAAGCCCCACCATTTATTGTGACTGATCTTACCGAAATTTTCGTTTTCCTTGCTCTCTTTATTGGTATCATTCATTCCGTTTATCAACCTTTTTTCCCCGATAAATTATAAATTTAATTAATTAATATCACATCAATTATACACATAATCCAAAAACAAGTCAATACAAACTTTTGAACAATTGTCTTTTAATTTTGAACAATTGTCTTTTACTTATATATATTATATATTTTTTATCATTTAATACTCCTTAATTTTATTACTTTTAACAAAAAGAAACAAAAAGCAAAAATTCAGTTGACTTTATATTGATTATGCTTTATAATTCTGTTTGAAAACAAGTGAGGTAGACGGTCAATGAACATAAAACGCATAAAATACGGTTGCTATACTACAAGTTTATCAATGTCGGTTGTTGGAAATCTCTCACCGGTGCTTTTTGTTACATTTCACAATGTATACAATATTTCATTTTCTCTGTTAGGTTTACTGGTGCTGATTAATTTCTGTACACAGCTGCTTATGGACTTGGTTTTTTCATTTATGTCTTATAAATTTAGTATTGAAAAGACAATAAAATTTACTCCGATTTTGACATTGCTCGGGCTTGTGCTTTATGCCGCAATACCCACAATAAGCCCCAAGTTCTGTTATTTGGGTCTTGTAATTTCCACTGTTCTTTTAGCCGCATCAAGCGGACTGTGCGAGGTGCTCACCAGCCCGACAATAGCCTCTATTTCCGGCGATAACACAGAAAAAGAACTTAGCAAACTCCATTCCGTATACGCGTTCGGAGTTGTCGGAATGATTATTGTAAGCACACTGTTCTTATATGTATTCGGTGAGAAAAACTGGCAGTTTTTGCCCTTAATTTTCTGTCTTATACCCATAAGCTCGATTATACTCTTTCTCGGTACCCATATTCCTCTTCAGAGCAGTCAAAAGAGCGCAAAAGATACCTTCTCCTTCCTGAAAAACACAAAGATATGGCTGTGCGTTATATCAATATTCCTTGCAGGAGCAATTGAGTGCACTATGGCGCAGTGGGCGTCAAGTTATCTTGAGGTGGCAATGTCTGTGCCGAAAATATGGGGAGATATTTTCGGAGTTGCGCTGTTCGGACTGATGCTTGGTATCGGCAGGGCTCTTTACGGCAAACGAGGCGGAAATATCAGCAAAGTTCTGCTCGGATGCAGTATTTTAGCTGTTGTCTGCTACTTTTTTGCGGCGACGACAAACATACCGCAGGTTGCTGTTGTGGCATGTGCCATGACCGGTCTTGCAGCGTCAATGATGTGGCCCGGAAGCCTGCTGCTCGCTGAAAAATATCTCCCGACCGGTGGCGTACTGATGTACGGAATTATGGCATCCGGCGGAGACCTCGGAGCTTCATTCGGTCCTCAGCTTACCGGAGTTATAATAGATTATGCACCAAAATTAAACTTTACGAAAAAACTCGCAGAACTCTTCGGAGTAAGCGCTGACATCATGGGAATGAAACTCGGCATATTCTTAGGCTTTATTTTTTCACTGATTGCGGTAATTATCTTCATCTTCAACCTCAGATCGGCAAAACGCACATCCGACGGTAAAAAAGAATGATCTGTTCTCTCTTTAGAGCACTTATTTTTGATACTGACAAAAGCGGTTTTACCGGTTTTTATGACTGTATTCACCGATAAAACAAAATTTTACTTATTACATATTATGGAGGATCTTTATGAAAAACACAATTCCACGCAGCGAACACCCGCGCCCTGACAGACAAAGAGAAAACTGGCTGTGCCTGAACGGTCTGTGGGACTTTGAAATCGACAACGCAAAAAACGGAATTTACAGACAATATTATCTTCGTCCGTCGCTTGAGAAAAAAATACTTGTTCCCTTCTGTCCCGAGAGCAAACTTTCGGGAGTAGGCGAGACGGATTTTATGAATGCCGTTTGGTACAGACGCAATTTTGACATTCCGGAAAGTATGACCGGCAAGAGAATTATTTTGCACATTGACGCATGTGACTATGAGACAAATGTTTATATAAACGGAAAATATGCAGGCAATCATCTTGGCGGATACACACCGTTTGAATTTGATATTACGGATTTAATTGTCGCTGAGTGCAACTATATTACACTTTATGTTCAGGATGATATCAGAAGCACCCGCCAGATAAGCGGAAAGCAGTCACACAGTCTTGACTCCTACGGCTGTTTTTATACACGCACAACCGGTATATGGCAGAGTGTTTGGCTTGAGGCCGTGCCTGATGCCTACATAAAAGATTACAGAGTTTATCCCAACATATCCGACCCCTCCGTCACCCTCTCGGTACGCACAAGCAGAGAGAGTGTCGGCGCAGAGCTTAAAGTTGCTGCCTTTTTCGATGGAAAAGCAGTCGGCGAGGCATCCGCTGTAATAAACTCATGCGAGACAGCGGTAACCGTAAATTTGAGCGAAAAGCATCTTTGGAAAGTAGGAGAAGGAAATTTATACACCCTGAAATTTACACTTGCAAAAGACAGTCAGACCGACGAAATGTCAGGTTACTTCGGTTTGAGAGAAGTTGCACTTACAAAAGAGGGACTTAAAATAAACGGAGAGACTGTTTTCGGCAGATTTGTTTTGGATCAGGGATTTTATCCCGACGGAATTTACACCGCTCCGACAGACGAGGCGTTGATATTTGATATTGAAGCGTCTATGCAGTGCGGTTTCAACGGCGCAAGGCTGCACCAAAAAGTATTTGAACCGAGATTTCTCTATCACGCAGACAGGCTCGGCTACATGGTATGGGCTGAGTGCGGCAACTGGGGACTCGACCACACAGACCCCGATAACATATATAATTTCCTGCCTGAATGGCTTGAAGAGGTGGAAAGGGATTTCTCTCATCCGAGTGTAATCGGCTGGTGCCCGTTCAATGAGACATGGGATATTGACGGAAGAAGGCAGTCTAATAAAATGATTGATCTTGTATATATGGCGACAAAATCAGTAGACAACACAAGACCTATTATAACCAACAGCGGTTCCTTCCCTGTTATAAGAACCGACGCTCATGACGTACACGACTATGAGCAGGATGCAGACAAATTCAGCGAATACTACTCACAGATAAAGGACGGAATTATACAGGACCCGCTCTACCGAACATATAAAAACAGACAGAAGTATGACAAAAATCTCCCCGTTTTCGTCAGCGAATACGGCGGAATAAAATGGGCGCTCAATAAAGATGCGTCAGCCTGGGGATACGGAAAGGATGTTAAGTCCGAATACGAGTTCTTTGAGAGACTGCGCGGTCTTACCGATGTAATGCTCTCAAATCCGTACATCTTCGGTTTCTGCTACACACAGCTTTACGATGTTGAGCAAGAGCAAAACGGACTTTTGACTTACGATCGTGAGTTTAAATTCAGCAAAGAGAAGTTCTATGCCGTTTTTTCAAAGAAAGCGGTTATTGAAAACAACTGAATACTTCAGGCGTCTTTTATGACAGTTTGAAAAACGACGGCTTATTACCGAGAGGTAAGCGGCCGTCTTTTTTTCATCATTTGAGACTTTTTCTTTTCGCAACAGACAAATAACATAAACAGGCTGTATCAAATGATTAAAATTTGCATTTGATACAGCCCCATTTGAAAAGATAAATGCACTTAGTCCCGAGTGTCTCTTTTCTCGGTTCGGTTTTAGCGATTTAATTTCCTCTTTTGAGAATTAATATCCAATTATACTGTTCCTTCATGGAACAAAATGTTTATTTTATTATATTTTGTCGCAATCTGTCACTTAACCGAGATGAAAGATGCCCACTCCTCAAAAACACTCTTGTATGTCGCGGCATTCTCAACATCGCAGGACATAATCACGACATATAGACATTCCTTGCCTCTTGTTATATAGTGGTAATAGTACTGGTAATCGCCCTCTACAAGCTCGTTATTGTACTCAACTCCGAAAGTCGCAACATTTGTTGCGGCATCGTACACATACTCTGCATCGTATCCGTTGAGAAGTATAAACTTTTCGGTATACCGCTCCACCGTTATTTCAGGGTCAACATCCATCTCCTCAAGCTGAATTTTATCAAAAACATTTGCAAAGAAGTACACATCATCCTTAGAAAAACATATCGGTGCATAATTGACCTTTTTGCTGTCCATATCTTTAGGCAATGCAAATGTAAGCCCTAAGTCCGAGTATTTCTTATAACCCTTAGGCAAACTGTCATCCCCGCAGGATGTAACAGCAAGTAAGATCATAACTGTTATAAGGGGCAAAATAATTAACTTTTTGAATTTCATTTTCCTATATCCTTCTTAAACATTAAACCTCTCTCGCCCCAATAATAACCTACATCGTAGTTGGAGTCGTAAGGTATATGAACTACAAAATCACTCGCCACACCGGCAAAGTTTGCGGGAGGCAATATATCCGACTCATTGGGATAGTATATCCACATCTCTCTGAGCGTGCCTGCGCCCTTGAAACTGCCGTCGGCAAAATATCTTATGTTTGTGTTCTCGGGCAGAATGAGTTTTGTGCAAACGCCTCCCTCAAGGAATCCCTCCTCGGTACCGAGCACTTTATAGGTATCATATCCGAGCGGAAGAGTCAGAGTTTGCATAGTCTTGCCGAGCTCACTTAGTCCTGAAACATAGTATGCCCCGTTCTCTGCTCTGTTAAATGTGAAATACTTAGCGTTTTCGTCATCCTCAAACCATCTGAAATCCACAGCCGGAAGTTCGGGTGCCGCCGGTGCGTCCTCCTCTACAAAAACAACATTCTCTGTCTCCAAAATCAAATCATATATCAAATTAAGTGTATGAGTTGTGGCACCTGCACTGTTAAGGTGGAAATTAGTGTCGTAAAAATATCCCGCCTCATAGACATAATCGTTTATATCACTGATAATCTCGCAGTCAAGCTCCTTCTGCAGGTAGTTTGAAAACTCGTCAAGGCTCTCCTCGGTAACCGAAGGATCAAGTCCCTTCTCGTTCATTGGGCAGAAACTGAAATAAACCTCAGCGCCTTCCCTCTTACAGTGGTTTATATATTCGTTAAGATATTCAATAAAATCATCTGAGACGATAGACGCCGTCGGATTTACAAGCTGAGTCGGCTCATAGTAGAGCGGCATTATATTCTCACTTCTCTCAAAAATAAGGTCGCCGTACTCATTGAAGTTTTTGGAATTATATACGCCGTCGGGGTTGGGCTTATTATTGTTTATAATGTATTGCAGTTTACTCGTGCCCAGGTTCCACGTCGCACCGAGCAGGTTAAAGAGATTCTCCTCTCTTATCTCGGTTAACATTTTAGGGTCGGATTCCATTGCCTGCAGAGTAGACTCCGAATTAAAGTAAAGTGACAGTGTCTGTGCGTCAAGCTCCGGCGCAATAACCACTATATCCCCCTCGTTTATATGCTTATAAGAGAGGTCAAGCATAAGTTTTGTTCCGAGAGCTGCATAGAGTCCGAAGTTTATAACAGGCATATTGACATATTTCTGAATAAGCCTTGTATCGACTCCGAATGCAACAGATGAGCCGCCTATCACAACCATTTTTTTACCCTCGGTTTTGGTCAATGCCTCATATTTTTCATCAAGCGCACCCATAAAACTGTTGTCATACTGCTCAGGCAGTGAAAACGCCATTACTATCGGGGCGAAGAAAGGCAGAGTCAGCAAAACCGTACAAAGTACGCATATCAGAGTATTTCTCAGTATTCTCATAACATCCTCCTATCAGAACTGGAAATAGATAAAGGTGGATATCATGTCCTTGGAGAGGAGCAGACACCAACAAAGAATTATCGCCCAGCTTATGTATACAAACGCTCCGTTCTTAACCAGAACATCCGATCTGTCGGGAGCGTCGCCCCAGACAAGCATTCTGTCGAGAATGAACAGCGAGAGCACCGAGAAAACCGCAAGCACGCAAAGCGTAATGTCAAGTCCCATCTGCTCAAAGGTATCCGCAACGCTCACATTCCAACCGGTGAAAAGCTTATTGAACAGCACACCTACATCCGCCATGCTGTTCGCTCTGAAAAACAGCCATGCTATCAATACAAGGAAAAAAGTGTTAAATCTGCGCACCCAAACAACAAGAGGTGATTTTACACTCAGCCCCACCTTCTCGATAAGTCTGTTACGCCCTTTTATCGTCATTGAGCCTATTATCTGATAAACGCCGTGTATTAATCCCCAAATAACAAATGTAAACGCGGCGCCGTGCCAAAGTCCCGACACAAGGAATACTATAAGCACGTTTATATAGTAGCGGTATTTTTTAACACGATTACCGCCCAGCGGTATATAGAGATAATCTCTGAACCATGTTGAAAGGGATATGTGCCACCTCGACCAGAACTCCTTGATTGTCATTGCGGAATAGGGACTGTCAAAGTTCTTCATAAGCTTGATTCCCATAATTCTCGCACAACCGGTAGCTATATCGGTATATCCCGAAAAGTCGCAGTATATCTGCACGGCAAACATAACCGTTGCTATAATAACTCCGAGTCCGGATGCCTCGGTGGGGTTATTGTAAACAGTATTAACAAACCCGGCAAGCAAATCCGCAACGCAGATTTTCTTAAAGAAGCCGAGAAGCATATATTTTGCGCCTCGAATGGCATTGTCCTTGTCCCAAACATGTACCTCTTTTAACTGAGGAACAAGATTGTCAGGTCTCTCGATAGGTCCTGCAACAAGCTGCGGGAAGAACGAAACAAAGAGTGCATAAAAGAAGAAGTTGCGCTCGGTTTTGATATCTCCTCTGTATACGTCTATTACATAAGAGAGCGTCTGGAATGTATAGAAGGATATTCCGACCGGGAGCATCAGGTTCAGCGTCACAGGAGAGATTGATGCACCGAAATACTTAGCTATATCAAATACGCTGTCCGCAAGGAAGTTAAAGTATTTAAAGAAGAAGAGTACTCCGAGCGATGTTATAAGCGTAATTGCAAGCGCTAATTTTTTGAGTTTGGTATTCTCCGTTTTTTCTATCAGATTTGACATAACCCATGATACAAGGGTTGTGCCGAAAATCAGTACGATAAGCTCCGTCTGGTAGCACATGTAGAAGAAGTAGCTCGTCACAAGGAGCATAGGCCATCTTGCCTTTTTCGGAAGGACGAAATAAAGCAGGAGAACTACGGGGTAAAACAGTATAAATTCCCATGAGTTAAATGTCATTTATCTTTACCCCCTATCTCGGTGTCACAACCTGCATTTTTTTCGTTTTTATCTTTTTTTAAGTACACGGAAAGAGAGTAAACAAACACGCTTCCCATTATCACGGTAACCGCAAGATCTATCTTACTGCCCATTACATAAAGCCACACGAGGGCTGCAATATGTAAAACCACATTCAAAGTGACAAGTACTTTGTAAAGAGCGGATTTAGTTCTCGGTACGGCTACGTGCAAAACCGCTATACAAAAGAGTAAAGCGCACAGTATTATTATTTCGTAAGTTTCCAAATCTTTATCTGCCTTTCAAAAAGTCTACATTGGTATTAGGTGTTCCGTCACTGCCCTGTTCAAACAGGCATCCGTTAAAGTCGACGCCCTCATCATATATGCCCTTGACTCTCTCCGTTTCAATCACCTCTGTCAAGTCGAGATAGAGTCGGTATGTATGATATGTTCTGCCGTAATCGTTGGGATGGAATGCACAGTCATAGAAATATTTTCTGTCAAATATGTGTCCCGCGCACGAACCCAAAACTCCGTCAAAATTATATGTATCCGCAATCAGCTTGTCATATGCCATAAGCCACTCGGCGTTCTTCGCCTCGTCAACTATCGACTGTGCGTCTACAGGGCTGAAGCCGAAATAAACTTTGGCTCCCGATGTCTTTGCCGCATCTATTGCGTGGTTCATCAGTGTTGTATACTTTGTGTCTGTTATACTGCACCATGTAGTATTATTCGGATCCTTGTAGTCCTTGTTTGCCTCCTGATCTTCCTCGTCGTTCCACTCACCCTCAAACTTAGACTTCACTCTTTCGTTGAGTGTTATATAGTATGCGTCTGTATATTTTGTGATATCGTTATAATCCTGCCTTTTGGAGTTCTGTTGGTCGCCGTATTTGTCGGTATTTGACTTCTCGCAGATATTTTCGTAGCGGGTAGGCGCTCTAAGATACTTATACTGCTGATTAAGCTCAGTAAACGCGCCGAATACATTGGTGTATCCCGAAATATCTATGAGTCTGTACATATTGTACATTCCCTCAAGGTCACGCAGTGTCTTCCAGTAAAGCTCCGGCTCGCCAAAGAGGTATGAAGAGTTCTCGGGTGCGTAAACTATAATATCTCCCTCGTGGGCAAGCTCACGCATTGCCTCAAGATATATCAGCGCATGTGTAGTTCTCGTGGTGCCGAAGTTAATGACAGTATAACCTTCAAGCAGTGCTTCAAGATATGTCGTACTCAGTCCCTCATACGAGGATGAGCCCGAAACTACTATCACTCTGTTCTCGTTATATGATGCAAGAAGCCTTGAGAGTTTTACGCCGAACGCTCCGTCACCTTTGTTGATAAATCTCGGAGCAATGGTTGCATTTACATAGAGATGTTTGAAGTTTTTATATGAGAGCTCATCCAGAGCCTCGTTGTTCATCTGATAGATACCGTCGGAGAAGTAAATCGTCTCAAGATACTGACAGTTTGTAAATGCGCCGTCCTCTACAAGAAGAAGATTTTTCGAGAAGATAACCTTCTTTGTCGTAAGGTCCGAGAACGCCCCCGCTCCTATGGCAATTACGGGCTTGCCCTGTATCGTCTCAGGTATAACAACCACATCTTCATTTCCGTTATACTTTGTAATGATAACGCCACTCTCATGCCAGTTGAGTGCATTCTGCTCAAAAACGGCAGATGGTCTTTTATACTCAAAATTCTCAACGGTAAAGCTGTCCTTATTGGTGTTCTCAGCCCAGATACAGTAAAGAGTTACATAGTCGTCATCCCCGACTGTAAAAAACTGTGAACCGAGTCCGTACGACTCTCCCGAACCGTCAGGTTTGGTGTTATACTCAATGAGCACATATCCCTCTCTTGTAAATGTTCCGTCATCCCAGAAAGAATACGGACACTCTGCAAAGCTGAACAGCTTCTCGCCCATTGTTATCTTAATTTTGTTTCCGTTTATCTCGGATGTATAATACTGATTTTCCTTAAGATTGATTGATCCGCCGTTTATTGTTCCGCCGTTTGCGTCATAGTAGAATACATTGGAATCTTTATAGTTGGCATAAATGTACAGCGTGCCGTTTTTAACAATATCAGGGGAAATTCTGAATGTGAACTCTCTGTCTTTTGAAAGCAGTATTCCGCCGTTTGACAAACTGCCGCCGACAGACCAGCCTGAGAAAATTCTGTTATATGTATTCGACTTTACCGTCACCTCGGTGCCCTGCTTGATATTGGGTCCCGGTGCTATACTTGTGGTGTCGTTAGCCTCGCCTCTGAAAATAAACGCAACCTCCTCGGTTGTGTCATATCCCAAAAACTCGCTCTTTACCTTTATGTACATTTTTTCAGTGACATTCTCAACAGTGAGCACGCCCGTCTTGTAGTCATAAACTCCGCCGTCGGACGATTTGAAAACATATCCTGATTCAAGAACAAGTTTAAAACTTGCAGTCTCGCCGCTCTTTACTTTGACGGGGTTAGTACCGTCAACCTTCACTCCGCTGTCACATCCGAGCATGACCGTATAGGATTGGTCGTCCTTCGGCGTTGGGACAACATCTTTACATGAAGAAAGAGCAAAGAGTGTAAAAATTAAAAAAAACAGATATAAGGTTTTACGCATTGTTATCTCTCCACTTAAGAATTATAATGAAATGATAGCATGGTTTTAAAATAAAATAAAGGGGGTTTTAAAATAAAATTCGCAATTTTGCATTCTCCGTATAAGAGTTATACAAAACTGCGAATTTAACTTTGTTTATTTTATACACCAAACTTTTTTAAGACACAGAGTCGGTTTTCTGCATGACAGATAAGTGTATACCGGGGGTTATTCAGATATTAAAAAAATCACACTCAGTCAATATCAAAGTATGTATTCTCCGCATAGTCAAGGAACACACTTCTGAGTCTCTCGCGATCCTGTGCCATACAGGAATAGAGCACCACAAAATACGCATACGGCGAGCGATAGAAGGTCGCCATATAAAATACCTCGCTCATTCCCTCCGAGTCGTAATATGTCGCATACGGCGTGCTCTCGTCCACCAGCACAGGCGCCTCATCCCTGCCGACACGGGTAAGCCAATACGCGCCGAAATCCTTGGGCGTCATCGCCTCGCTGATACCCGCCTCAATACACGCCGCAAAAGACATCCTGATAATTCCGACAACGCACTCACCGTTTGAGTAAGAGACATCAAAATCCTCCGTCTCACTCTTCTCAAAATCATCGCCAAGAGGGACAACAATCTCAAGATGCCCGTAAGGCTTTTTGCCGCATGAGACAAGCAGGGATATAACAGTCAGCACGAGTATACTCAATTTGATCAGTCTACCCATTTTTTAATTTCCTCCGCAATTTCACATGGCGCTCCCACTATTACATCGGCACCCGCCTCGGCAAGTTCCGCCCTGTCACGAAAGCCCCAAAGCACGCCGACGGTGCGGCACGCCCCCATATTAATACCTGTTTTTATATCAACCGAAGTATCGCCGATAAATACGCTCTCGCACGGTTTTATCCCCATTTTATCGAGAATTGAGAGCGCATAGTCGGCGCAGGGTTTCAGTTTGACCGAATCTTTTGCCCCAAAGACACCGTCAAAGATGCCCGGAAAAAAATGCTCCACGACGTTTTGCGTGACAAAGTCAGGCTTGTTAGAGAGCAGGACGAGTTTTATTCCCATTCCCTTCAGCGCACTCAGCATTTCTTCTATACCGTCAAAAGGTTTGGTAATGCCTATCGGATCATTGTCATATGCGTACATATATTCAGAATATACCGCATTATAAATTTCCTCGTCCTCTATACCCCGTGACGCCAAAGAGCGCTTAATCAGCACCCTTGCACCGTCCCCGGCAAAATATCCCGCCTCTTTTGCGGTAATACTCGGTATATTGTGTTTTGAAAAAACCAAATTCACAAAATGTGCTATCGTGCCGACGGTATCAAGAACCGTACCGTCAAGATCAAATATACAGCACTTTATCATTTTTACACCTCTCTATCGGTTATACTACCATAAAACTATAAAACTCAAGACGGCAAATATATTTAAAGATGCCTATCCCCTTACCGGCTTTAGTTTTGCAAAGGTCGCCATAAGTTTTTTGGTAACACCCGTGTTAAATTTAACCTCATAAAGTACATCTCCGCCCAAATCCTTGGCGGAGAGGACAACGCCCTCGCCGAAAGAGGAATGCAGCACCCTCTGTCCAACGGAAAACTTGGTTATACCATAATCTGCGGCGCCGCGCCTGCCGCGGTTTGCCGTAGATATTTCGGGGGAGCGGGTAAACTCATCCGACACCTTTTCACGAACCTGCCTTACAGGTCTTGTCTGATAGTCGCTCTTTTGCCGTGGCGGAATTTTCCGCTCAGACTCATGACTGAAGAGATTATCCGGTATCTCTTTTATAAATACAGAGAGCGGATTGCGCTCTGTTTTTCCGTACATTGTTCTCTGCTTTGAGTGGGTAATATAAAGTTTTTCCTTTGCTCTTGTTATTGCAACATACGCAAGCCTGCGCTCTTCGCTCATCGCCGCGGGATCAAAGAGATTTTGAACAGACGGGAATATTCCGTCTTCCATACCCGCCAAAAATACAACGGGAAACTCAAGTCCCTTGGCGGAATGTATAGTCATAAGGACAACCGAATCAGCCTCGCCGTCATATTTGTCGACATCGCTGACAAGGCTAATCTCCTCAAGAAATCCGACAAGTGTTATCTCACTGCCGCTGATCTCGCATCTTTTTTCATATTCAATGGCGGCTGAAATAAACTCTTTTATGTTCGAGATCTTGCCCTCACCCTCAAAGCCCTCTGCCTTGAGCATATCGTAATAACCTGTCTTTATGAAAATCGCATTGAGCAGTTCTGACGGCAGAGTGGCGGACGCCTTAATACTTTCCATCATATTGCAGAAATCGCACAGCTTATCCTTGCTCTTTGCCAAAATGGTATATTTATCCGCCCTCGAGATTATCTCGTACATTGAAGTGCCGTTTTCCTCTGCGAGCTGCTCTATTGCCTCAACCGTACTCGCGCCTATTTTGCGCTTGGGCTCATTGATTATCCTTTTAAGCCTTAAATTGTCTGTCGGAGAGACAAGCAAAGTGAGATATGAGACGATATCCTTTATTTCCTTGCGGTCATAGAACCTCATCGAGCCTAAAATTTTATACGGTATTCCGCTCTTTGCAAAGGCTGTCTCAAGCGATCTCGACATCTCGTTCACTCTGTAAAGCACGGCAAAATCCGAATACTTTCTGCCGTCTACCCTGACACCGTGTGAAATTTTCTCAATTATATACTTTCCTTCGCAGAACTGATCATCAACTTCCTTGAGGTTTATCTTCTCTCCCTCACCCTTGTCGGACCAGAGTGTTTTTTCATGTCTGTCGGTGTTATTATGTATCAGAGCATTTGCGGCATTCAGTATGTTTTCGGTCGAGCGGTAGTTCTGCTCAAGCTTTATCACCTTTGCGTCTGGGTATGTCTTGTCAAAGCCCAAAATATTTTCTACCGTCGCACCTCTGAAGGCATAAATACTCTGGTCATCGTCTCCCACAACCATTATGTTTTTTGTGCCCCCGGCAAGCATATTTACAAGTTCAAACTGAGCATAGTTCGTATCCTGATACTCATCTACAAGAATATATTTGAATTTGTTTTGATAATACTTTAAAACATCCTCATTTTCCGAAAGCAGCTTTACCGTTTTCATAATTATATCGTCAAAGTCAACGGCGTTGTACTCCCTGAGCTTTTTCTCATACAGCTTATATATACTCCGGATACGCTCTTCTCTCGGGTCGGTCGGTTTTGAATACTCGTCGCAACCTATAAGTTTGTCCTTTGCAATGCTTATTTCGTTGCACACGCTGCGCGCGGGCAGATTCTTCTCATCAATTCCGAGCTCCTTCATACAAACAGAGATAAGCCGCTTTTTGTCATCAGTATCGTATATCGACATCGACGGCGCATAGCCCAGCCTGTCATAAAACTTGCGCAATATCCTCATGCAGATCGAGTGAAATGTGCCTGCATTTACGGAGGAGACTGAAAGATTATCATCAGAAAATGTCTTTTCAATTCTCTCTTTTATCTCATTTGCCGCTTTGTTTGTAAATGTTATCGCAAGAATATTGTACGGCATGCAGGTATCACAGATAAAGCTCGGTAAAATCTGATTTATCTCTTCCTCAGATAAATTTACCGCCTCCTCGAGCGCCGACACAGTCTCCTCGCTGAGTTCCTCCGAGATTACATCGGAATAATATGCGTTGCCGTATTTTATAAGGTAAGCAATCCTGTTTACAAGAACAGTCGTCTTTCCGCTGCCGGCTCCCGCCAAAACCAAAAGAGGTCCTTTCACAGTGAAAACCGCCTCACACTGCTGCCTGTTAAGTTTTGCTTCATATATTTTATCAAAGAGCCTTTGTTTTGCCTTAATATAGCGTTTTTCAAGCTGTTGCATTCTTGTTTTACCTCTGTTTCGATCTGTTTGTATTGTGTTCGTATTTTTTACACTGCATATATTCTGCGGTAGATAGAATAATACGGAAAAATGTTTTTTTGCAAACTGAATTTTTAATACTGTAATTTCACAATTTCCTATTTGTCAATAGGTGTTTTTAAAAAAACACAAAAAGTTTTCCACATCCAGTAATGTTGATATTGTGGAAAACTCCACTGTTGAAAAGGGTTATTTTCTGTTGAATTCAGGTTACCACCAAAAAAACTCCACAGCTTTTCCACATTATCAACATTTTACGGTGTGGAAAACCTCTGAATTTAAAAAATGTATTTTTCCGTTATACCGAGATTTTTCAGCGGTTTTACCACTTTTTTACACATTTTGGAGCTGTATTTTTCTGCTTTGTTTTTTCGTTGTTTTTGGTTCGTAAAAATTACTCTGTTTGTTTTATTTATGCTTTTTTGTTGCTTTTTTCTTTTTTCGTTACTGAATTGTAAGAATTTGTGCTCTTTGCACTTTTCCCTTTACCGTTTGTCCGCTGAAACTGATTGGTGCGACCGTGCGGAGCCTTTTTTGCCCCTCTTTTACCCTCTCGCTCAAAACTCTTGACTTTGTGATAAGAGTCCCTGTCCTGACCGAAAGCAGGTCTGACAAGGCAGCCCTCTGTATTGCCGATAAGGTCGTCTCTGCCGGCTTTGTGCAGCGCCTCTCTGACAAGATTTCGGTTTTCGGGCTTTGAGTATTGCAAAAGCGCTCTTTGCAGCTGCTTTTCGTGATAGTCGGTTGTAACATAAATCTTTTTGCCCGTCATCGGATGAATTCCGGTATAAAACATTACCGTCGAAATTGTTCCCGGTGTCGGGTAAAAGTCCTGCACCTGCTCAGGCGAGTAACCGAACTTTTTGAGCCACAGCGCCATCTCTATCGCATCATCAAGCGTCGTGCCGGGGTGGCTTGACATAAGATACGGTACAAGGTACTGCTCTTTGCCCGCCCTCTCGCAGAGATGAAAATATTTGTCTCTGAATTTTTCATAAACCTCAACCGGCGGCTTGCCCATCATCATCAGTGCATTCTGCGATATGTGCTCAGGCGCAACCTTAAGCTGCCCCGAAACATGGTGCTCAACGAGCTGTTTAAAGAATGACGGGTCTTTATCGTAGATGAGGTAATCAAATCTGATACCGCTTCTGACAAACACCTTCTTCACCTTATCTATCTTCTCGATTTCCCTTAAAAGATGCGCATACTCGCTGTGGTCAACCTTAAGGTGTTTACACGGGGTGGGTGAAAGGCATTTTCTGCCGGGGCAGACGCCCTGCTCACGCTGTTTGTCGCATGAGGGGTATCTGAAGTTTGCGGTGGGACCGCCCACATCATGGATATATCCCTTGAAATCGGGAAGTTCGGTCAAGAGCTTTGCCTCTTTTATAACGCTCTCTTCGCTCCTTGAACGCACCTCTCTGCCCTGATGAAACGCTATTGCACAAAAGTTGCATGCTCCGAAACAGCCTCTGTTATGCGTCAAAGAGAACTTAACCTCGTTAATTGCGCTGACGCCGCCGAGCTCATCATAATCGGGGTGATAGTCCCTGACATATGGCAGAGAGTAAACAAAATCAAGCTCTTCCCTCTCAAGCGGCGGCATAGGCGGATTTTGCACAAGCACTTTATCGCCGTAATACTCAAGTATAGCCTTACCCCTTACGGAATCGGTGTTTTTGTACTGAACGGCAAATGCCTTTGCATACGCCTCCTTATCCGTTTTCAGAACATCATAATCCGCCGTTTCAATATAGTCATAATTGACTTTTTCTCCTTTTTTGGCAAGATAGACCGTTCCCCTGACATCTCGGATTTTCTTAATCGGAATACCGCGGTCAAGAAGCGTGGCTATTCTGAGAATAATGTTCTCCCCCATGCCGTATGTAAGAATATCCGCCCTTGAATCAACAAGAATACTGCGGCGCACCCTGTCATCCCAATAGTCGTAATGGGCAAAACGGCGCAAAGATGCCTCAAGTCCTCCGATTATAACAGGAACGTCTCCGTACGCCTCTCTTATTCTGTTGCTATATACTATAACCGCACGGTCAGGGCGGTAACCCATCTTTCCGCCGGGGCTGTAATAGTCATATGAACGCCTTTTCTTCGACACGGTATAATGTGCAACCATTGAATCAATATTTCCGCTGCTGACAAGAAATCCGAGTCTCGGTCTGCCAAAGCGCATGAAATCCTTGGTTGACTTATAGTCGGGCTGTGCCAAAACCGCAACTCTGAAGCCGCGGCTCTCAAGGACACGGGTAATTATTGCCGCACCGAAGCTCGGGTGGTCAACATATGCATCCCCCGACACATATACAAAATCAATATCAGACCATCCCCGCTTTTTTACATCCTCCATGCTGACGGGGAGAAAATCATCTCTGTTTTTCATCGGTTCACCTTTCTTATAAATTATATGTTTGCCGCTGTATTTTTAAAGCAAGATTTCTGTTTTAATTTCAGCCTCACACTTTAACTGAGAGCGGTATACACTGTCAAAACTAATCGGTGACAGAGTTTTTGACACCGAATTATAAAACTGCGCCCCGCCCTTATCACATCACAGAGCGCCGCTTACATCCCTTAAAACAAGTTAACGGCTGATATTTCACCGTGCGACAATGTTTAAAAAACGGTGCGAGGAATTTGTCGCACCGAAAGACAATTTACTTAAAAGATCGGTCATGCGGAATGCGCAATCGGCATACAGACTGCGCCCCGAAAACCAAAGAGACAAAATCCGAAAATTATACGGTTATATATCGAAGGATGAGAGCTCTACCTCTCTTTGCTCGCCGCTGTTCATATCCCGAAGCTGGGCAATTCCCTTATCTATTTCTTCATCTCCCAAAATCAAAGTATATTTTGCGGATATCTTGTTTGCGTATTTCATCTGCGCTTTAAGGCTTCTGCCGACTACATCGCACTCGACAAATCTTCCCTTCTGACGCAGTCTCTCGGTTATAACGAGGGACTGTACCGCCGCACGCTCACCGAGAGCCGCAATATAAAGATCAGGCACTCTCGCCTCTATGTCGGCAACTCCCGCCTCACGCATTGCAAGAATTATTCTCGTAATTCCCATACCGAATCCGATACCCGAAAGCTTAGGTCCGCCGAGCGACTCCACAAGTCCGTCATATCTTCCTCCGCCGCACACGGTTGACTGTGCGCCGATACCCTCTGCTATAAACTCAAATACGGTACCTGTATAGTAGTCAAGTCCGCGCACAATAGACGGATCTTCCACATAGGGGATATTCATACTCGAAAGAGCGCTCTTGAGAAACTCATGTTTGCTCTTGCAGCTCTCGCAAAGATGCTCCACGGTTTTCGGCGCATTCTGCGCTATCAGCTTGCAGTCCGGATTTTTACAGTCAAGAACACGCAGCGGATTTTTCTCAAGTCTCTCCTTGCAGGTATCGCAGAGCTTATCCGCATTAGAGCTGAGATATTCCTTGAGCGCATTACGGTATTTCGGTCTGCACTCACGGCATCCGATAGAGTTAATGCAAAGCTTAACATTGTTAAGACCGAGCCTTTTGATAACCGAGTTTGCAAGAGCTATACTCGTTGCGTCCGCCATCGGGCTGTCCGAGCCGAACATCTCTGTACCGAACTGGAAAAATTCCCTGCTCCTGCCCGCCTGCGGCTTCTCATGCCTGAAGCACGAAATTATATAGTAGTACTTAAGCGGCATCGGATCCGAGCACTTACCGTTTTCAATAATCGCTCTGGCAACCGACGCGGTTCCCTCGGGGCGCAGTGATATTGACCTGTTCTCGTCCCTGTCGTTAAATGTATACATCTCCTTTTGCACAACATCGGTTGTGTCACCGACGCCTCTGACAAAAAGCTCCGTATTCTCAAAAGTAGGCGTGCGTATCTCTCCGAATCCGTATTTCTCCGCCTCTTGTCTCATCACGCTCTCAATATATCTGAAAAGCGGTGTCTCGTCCGGGAGTATATCCATTGTTCCTTTAATTTTCTGTATCATCTTCAAATTCCTTTTCGTGAGATTTTTTCAGCAAAAATTCAAGCCTGTCCTCTCTGCCCAGCCATTCAAGCATTCCGACAACAGCCTCATATCCCGTAGCATAACGGTAGTCCCTGCCGCTGGCTCGCTTGGGCTTATTCAGGTGAGTGGAGTTTGCGGCGCGTCTGAAGACATCCGCCTCCTCGTCAGTCAGAAGCTCCCTAATCTTCTCATACATCCTCGCCTGCGCCTCGCAGGTGACATAGTCAAGCGCCTTTTTATTGAGCTCGCCCGATTTGACTATACCGCTCTCGATAAGCATTTTCCTGACATAAAGGCTGTGTCTTGCATCTCCAAGATATGCCAAAGAGCCGCTTGGAGGAAGATTTGTGATATTTTTTTCCTTTTCCATACCGTTCCCCTATCGCATTACCATTTTAGTATAACATATCCCGCATTAAAAATCAACTGTTTTATAATTTAAAATATTTTTTAAAATACTTGAATTATTTTGCATTAAATGTTATAATGTTTTATAATAGGTGGTTTGTATGGAAAATTACGATTACATTAAAAGAAATTACAATGAATTAAGAGAAGAGGTCGCACACATCGCCGCAAACGCAGGAGTAACAATGCCCAAAATCGTTGCGGTGACAAAAAGCGCCACAGATGATGAGCTTGCCGCACTGGCGTCTATCGGCGCCTTGGATATCGGAGAAAACCGCCCCGGAGAACTCAAACGCAGATACGAACTCTTGACAAATGCGGGATTTGTTCCGAATATGCACCAGATAGGCACTCTTCAAAGAAACAAAATCAAATATATTATCGGTTGCGTAAGCATGATACACTCTGTGGACTCGCAAAAACTCGCACAGGACATATCGAGACTTGCCTCACAGTGCGGCAGAGTTGTCCCCGTCCTCATCGAGGTAAATTCCGCATGCGAAGAGCAAAAGAGCGGGGTTATGCCCGATATGTGCGAAGCACTTGTCAAAGAGGTCATAAAACTGCCGAGCATCAAACTCAAAGGCTTGATGACGATGGGTCCCGCTCTTGACGACGAAGAGCTCTTGCGCCCTTACTTTAAAAAGACAAAGTATCTTTTTGACACCCTGGGCGAAAAATACGGCCTCGGCGAGTGGGACACCCTGTCAATGGGTATGAGCGGCAGTTACAGAGTTGCAATAGAAGAAGGCTCCACATTGATAAGAGTCGGCAGAAAACTTTTTATTAAGTAATTTTTTCCAATCTGTAAAAATGTTAAAAGAAAACTAAATTTAACAGTCGGATAATAATTTCCCAAGATGAGAATTAATATTTTTAATGTAAAATAACCGAAAAGGAGAGCAAAAAAATGTTTGATAAATTCAGATCGAAACTGTCTCAGGTTGCAAATGAGGATGATAATGTGAAATTCAAAGACTACGAGGAAAAATTCAATCCCTCATATTCCGAGTCCCATAACGAACCGCAGAGAGAAGAGCCTAAGTCAAACTCTTCTATCGAGGGAAACAACATAGAACTCAAGGTGGTGCGCCCCGAGTCTATGGAGGAAATCTTCACTATCGCCGACTATCTCATAAACGGATGTACCGTGGTTCTCAATCTTGAGGAACTTGACAAGGAGAGCGTAACGCGCCTGCTCGACTTTTTAAACGGTGTTACATACACTACCGGAGGAGAGGTTAAAAATGTCTCGCCAAACACATTTATAATAACTCCCACCGGTATAAATATCAACAGATAGTTATAAGGAAAATTTTTGTGGAAATAATATTTTTTATAATAGCTAAGGTTATACGCCTGAGCTTAAACTTTGTCATGATATGCATGATTGTGCGTATGTTCTTTCCCCTGTTCAAAAATCCGGAGGAGAGCAATTTCTATACATTTCTCTCGGTAATTACAGAGCCGTTTATCATCCCCGTGCGTTACTTTATGCAAAAGTATAATATTCTGCAGGGAACGCCGATTGACTGGTCTTTTACCATTTCCTACATTCTGCTGAGCATTGTCAGCGGCTTGTTACCGATAATTTAAGAGAGGTAGTTTTATAATTGAAGATACTTAAAATAAAAGACTTTATTCTTTTTACTTTGACTATAATAACAGGAATTGTTGTTGATCAGATATCAAAGTTTATTGCGGCGACATACCTTACCAAAGTGGATACAGTGCCGATTATAAAGGATGTTTTGCACCTGACTTATGTTGAAAACAGAGGTGCGGCTTTCGGAATTTTAAAAAATCACAGATGGATCTTTATTACGGTTTCGGCACTCGCCATAATTGTTATCACCGTAATTCTCTTTAAAGGGGCGGTGGAAAACAGACTTCAGTGCTTCTCGCTTGCGCTCATAGTGTCGGGCGGAATAGGAAACATGATAGACAGGCTGCTGCTTGGATATGTTGTGGATTTTATAGATTTTCGCCTTATAAATTTTGCGGTTTTCAATCTTGCGGATTCTATCGTCTGCATAGGAGCGGGTATTCTTATTTTCTCGCTGATAGTTGACATAGTAAAAGAGGCGAAAAAGGAAAGGTCATAGGATGGTATACACCGCTGAAAAAACACACGAGGGCAAAAGGCTCGACGCGTATCTGTCAGAGGTAAGCGACATGTCAAGGAGCGCCGCGGCAAAGCTCATAGAGAGCGGCGACTGTCTGGTCAACGGCAAGGCGTGTGTGAAAAAGTACTGCATAAAGGACGGAGACATCATAACCGTAAACGAACCGGAGCCTGAGGACTTGTCTGTTGCCGCTGAGGATATTGCGCTTGACATAGTTTACGAGGACAATGATATTCTGGTCATAAACAAAAAATCGGGAATGGTGGTGCACCCGGCTCCCGGAAACTATACCGGCACTCTTGTAAATGCTATCATGTATCACTGCAAGGATTCACTCTCCGGAATCGGCGGAGTTCTGCGGCCGGGCATTGTGCACCGAATTGACAAGGATACGAGCGGTCTTCTTGTTGTTGCAAAAAACGACAATGCGCACAGAATTCTCTCCTCGGCGCTCGAAAAGCATGAGATAGTGAGAGAGTACCACGCATTGGTACGAGGCGGTTTTAAAGAGGAGACGGGAGTTGTCGACCTGCCGATCGGCAGACACCCCGTTGACAGAAAAAGGATGGCTGTGCTGACATCGCCGACAGCGCACGCAAAAAGTGCCGTGACACATTACGAGGTTATCGAAAGTTACGGGCAGATAACATACCTTAAACTTGTTCTTGAAACGGGAAGGACGCACCAGATACGAGTACATATGGCGCATCTCGGACATCCGCTGCTCGGAGACACCGTTTACGGCGGAGGAAAAACTCAGTTTGAAAAACAGCACCCCGCCCTCTTTGACGGACAGGCACTGCATGCGAAAAAACTGACGCTTACCCACCCTGTAACAGGTGAAAAAATGGAGTTTGAGTCACCGCTACCCGAAAATTTTGAAAAAATGCTATATATTCTCAGAGGTGACTTTTCATAATCGCCTTTTTTAAATATAGTTCGTTTTTACCTTTATAAAATATATGAATGGAGATCTGCTATGATTAAAGCGAAGATAGTATCATCACTCGAAAAGGCGCTGACAAATCAGAATATTGATGATTTCG
>CALWTU010000010.1 GCA_944384515.1 uncultured Clostridia bacterium | reverse complement strand
GTATCGAACAAAGACGGAATTAATAATATTTACGCCAAGGTTTTTATTGACGCAACCGCAGATGCGGATATAGCGGCGTTTGCCGGTGTTGCCACAACCAAGGGGCGAGAGTCTGATTCTGCCTTGCAGCCGATGACCATGACAATGAAGTACTGCGGAGTCGATACCGTAAAACTCAGGAATTATATTCTCTCTGATCCTGAGCGTTTTCCCGCATTGACCGAAACAATTAACCTGTATCGGGAAAATATACCTATGGATATTGAGGGATTTGAAGAGGAGATGAAGTGCGCAAAGGCGAGAGGAGAGATCAGTATAGGCAGAGAAAACGTTCTCATTTTTGCGACAGGCAGAGACGGTGAGTATATAATAAACAGTACTAGAATTATAAACCGTGACGGCACAGATGCATTTGACTTAAGCATGGCAGAGATTGAGGGGCGCAGACAGTCTTATGAGATGGATAGGTTTCTTCGCAAAAATGTTCCCGGTTTTGAGCATGCACTGCTTGAGTTTACAGGCCCGAATATCGGAGTGCGCGGCACACGCCAGATTGTCGGAGTTTATACACTTTCGGCCGATGATATTCTCTCATACAAAAAGTTTGACGACTGCATAGCGCATTCTGCATACCCGATAGATATACATAACCCCAAAGGCGAGGGCACAACAAGTTATTTTCTGAAAGAAAAGGGCAGAGGATACTCAATACCATATTCAATTATGGTCTGCCCGTCGATTGACAACCTGATTGTCACCGGCAGATGTGTCAGCGCCACATTCGAGGCGCAGGCGGCTATCCGTACAACGCCGACGGTCGGCGCCATGGGACAGGCGGCGGGCATTGCCGCCGCATTGGCGGTAGAAAGCAAAACCAATGTCCGTGATATCGACATCAAAGCATTAAGAGAGAGTCTTGTAAAAGCGGGAGCATATCTTGAGGATGTCTGAGTCTGATATTGACCGTGTCACCTGCTTTACAAAAAGCGTTTGACCACCCCCCCGATTTTACGGTAAAAATATCAAAAAAACTGCGAGGCAAAAATTCCGCCTCGCAGTTTTTTGTCATTGCGTTTTTCCGGTACTCATAACATGACAAAAAATGTCCCCTTCAAACTGTAAAAACGCTCCTCTCATACGGAGAGGAGCGTAAAAACGTCTACTTCAAGGAATTCAGCTATTTGCTGAATGAGAGATAACTTATCTATGCCTTGATTGCACCATCTTCCGACGGTTCTGATCTCGGCGCCGAAAGCCTCGGAAAATTTCTCCTGAGTTCTCCACTTGGATTCCTTGATAGTGCGTTTTAAGTTTGCCCCAACTATTTTGTTGAGGTAGAGTTTAGTTTGTTTCATGAGCAAATACCTCCTTTGCTCAGCTTTCGCAATGCTCCGGAGTGCTATGAAACAATATGATTATATCATATTTTGGAATATTTTTCAATATAAAGGGATAAAATTTGTCCTTTGTTTAAAAAACAAAAAGAAACCCCGTTTGACGGGGTTCCTTATTGCGATTTATAAATAAAACTTTTTTGTCAGATGCTATGAATATCCTGCAATTTGCGGCGGTTATGCCGAAAAATTACACTTTCAGATTTCAGAAACGGTAAGCCTTTTCCATCATGCGGGTGAGGGTGACGGCGTCGTCTATTCCCGCGCCTTTTTGAAGTTTTCCGCTGAGAAAAGTTCTGATTGGTGTGAGATCTCCTTCTTCTAGGGGTACCTCTTCGCTCTTTTTCGAGGTTTTTAAGGTTACTTTTGAGTCAGTATAACGGATGTATCCGAGACTGCCGCCTACTTCCAGCGTGAGCGGACTGCCGACAGACACAAAACCTGTTTCGTTAACCGCTATTGCACCGTTTTCAAAAGTCATAACGGTTACGGCGTTATCCTCGAGAGCCGACGGATTCAGAGTACGGTCTTTTTCGTCTCGGCAAAAATGCGTAAATGATGACTTGTATGTAACAGGCTCACCGAGAAAATATTCGGTAAGATACATTCCGTGAGCGCCGAGATCAACCATTGCGCCCCCACCTGCAGCATCTTTGTCATAAAAGTGAGAGGGCAACCAGTGCGCCGTGCTTCCGTTATGGCAGTTGCGGAAGCGGAAGTAGTTTATCTCTCCTATAACACCGCTCTCACAGAGAGCCTTTACGGTCTTTACATACGCACTTACCTTATGCGGGAAGGAAATAACAAAGTTGACCTTTGCTTTTTCAACCTCCGCCTTGACTTCAAGCGCGTCTTTTTCGGTAAGCGTAAGGACTTTTTCCGTAAAGATATGCTTGCCTTTGCGCGCGGCTTTTATCATCACATCTTTGTGTTCATTTGTCGCATTGCATATGATGACACCCTCTGCCTCGGAATTAAGCAGGTCATCCAAAGTGTCAAAAGCTTTTATCTCATGCGATTTTGCAAAATTATTTTTCCACTCTGCATTGCTGTCGTAAACGCCTACAACCTGACCGAACTCTTTTGCGGTTTTAGTGTAGTCACCCGCATGCACATGCCAAACTCCTATAATTGCAACTTTCATCAGAAAAATACCGGCTTTCCTGTTTTTGAAGATGTGTAGATTGCCTCAAGAATGTCAGATACTACCGCAGCCTGTTCGGGGAGGACAACGGGGTCTTTGTCTTCAACTATTGCCTTGATCCAGTTATGCGCCTCTGTTGTAGCGGGAGTAACTTTCGCACCGGAGTAGAATGCCACGCCGCCGGCACTTACATCAACCGCCGTCTTAACCTGGCGGTTAAGTTCTACTTTGTTTACTGTGAGACTGTCATTTATGATACTCAAGCCTGCCTTTGAGCCGCAAAGACGGCATGAACCCTCGGCAATAGGGCTTTCGGTATTCAGTGCCCAGCTCGTCTCAAGCATAATTGTGGCGCCGTTTTTCATAACTATCATAGCACATGCTGCCTCTTCAAGAGGAGTGGTGCTCACGCCGTTATCTCCCCAGATGTTTCCTGCCTCGGGATGTTCAAGTTTCTTATGGGTTTTGCCTACAACCATTGCGGGCTCGTAGTTGTTCATAAGATAAAGGGTAAGGTCGAGCGAGTGTGTTGCTATATCAATGATAGGTCCGCCGCCCTGTTCCTCTTCGTTAAGGAATACTCCCCAGTTCGGAGTGCCTCTTCTCCTTATTGCATAGCAGTTTGCGTAGTATATCTCACCGAGCGCTCCGGTGTCGATAAGCTCTTTTGCATATATACTCTGTGCTTTCTGACGGTGCTGATAACCGATACTGAGTTTTTTACCTGTCGCCTTTGCCGCCGCAACCATACGGTGCGCATCTTGTGCGGTCTTTGCCATCGGTTTTTCGCACATTACATGCTTTCCGGCATACAGTGCATCAATTGTTATATCGGCATGTTCACGGTTTGGGGTCAGTACATGCACAACTTCGATTGTTTTGTCTTTAAGCAGTTCTTTGTAGTCTGTGTAAACCTTTGCGTCAGCAGTTCCGTATTCCTTAGCGGCCTTTTCGGCTCTCTCTTTAATAATATCACAAAACGCTACCATTCTCACATTGGGAACGGTTTTAAGCGATGGCATGTGCTTTCCGTTTGCAATACCTCCGCATCCGATTATTCCGACATTAACTATTCTCTCCATAACGCATCTCCTTGTGCATAATTTAAAATAGTATGAAAACATATGAAATCACTCTGTTTTCAAATTTATTGTAGCATTTTAGTTTTGTTTATGCTATAATAAATTTGCACAAAACTATAAGAAATCTCTACTGAGGTGTTTTATGAATTACTATGTTGAGAGCGACAATTCATCCATGCTCAGATACAGGACGGAGTTTTTTATGCAAAAAAACAGCAAAAGAACTGCCGCAAAATCGCACATGCACCCTGCAATTGAGTTTTTGTATATTATTTCAGGCAGCTACGAGGTCACCTCGGACGACAAAACTGCGCTGTCCGAAGCGGGAGATTTGTGCTTTTTTCCGTCAAACAGTGTGCACAGCGTCACATCACTGAGTGAGAGGGGCGGGGAATACTGGGTGCTGAAACTTCACCCATCTTTTCTGTTCGAGATTTTCAACGGCGAGTACCGAAATCTTACTTTGTCATTTTTGAGGGATATAAGCGGCGGCAGGATTGTGTTTAAAGCGCAGGAGCTGACGGGGGAGATATTGTCCGCAATACAAAGACTTATATATGATGCCGAAAACAAAAAAGAGTATTTCCCGATATCAGTCAGGATAAACGGAGCGTCGCTATGCCTTGAACTTTCGCGCACACTTCTGAAGAGTAAAACAGAAGAAGATGGGGGATTATTCAGCGTCGAGACGGTAAACAGAATATATCACGCGCTATGCTATATTGATGAAAACTTTTCTCAGGATATACCAGTTTTACAGGTTGCGGATTATGTGCATATGAGTTACAGCTATTTTGCACGCCTGTTCAAAGCGATAACGGGCAAGACCTTCAAGGAATATCTGCGTTCTGTAAGAATGGAGCATGCAGAATACTTGCTCACCGCAACAAAAATGAGCGTTACCGAAACCGCACTTGCCGCAGGATACTCAAGTCTCGCGTATTTCATAGCCGAGTATAAGCAAACTTACGGCACCACACCGGGCAAAAGCCTGAGAAAACCGAAAGGGAAAATAAAACTCTGATATATCAATTATCTCTTTGAATGTGCCGTTTACATATGAATTTTCAGCACCTCATTAAACAGCAATTAAAACGGAAATCAGGGAAATAACGGGAAATAATATAAAAAATAAAATAAAACAGCACAACCGATAAAAATCAAAAAGTGAAAAACGGCTCAATTATCCAATTCGGATCTGAGCCGTTTTTTATATAAATTACCCTTTAAAGTATCAGCTTATCTGATACCGTATTTTTCGATTATATAATCCATATCCTTGTCGCCTCTGCCGGAGAGGTTGATAAGAATAGAGCCCCTCTTCATTTTCTTTGCGAGTTTCATCGCGTATGCCACAGCGTGTGAACTTTCGATAGCAGGGATGATTCCCTCAAGTCTTGACAGCTCAAAGAATGCGTTAATGGTTTCGTCGTCGTCTACAACATCGTATTTAACTCTTCCGATATCGTGAAGGAATGCATGCTCAGGGCCTGATGACGGGTAGTCAAGTCCGCTTGCAACCGAATACACGGGTGCGGGATCGCCGTTTTCGTCCTTGAGCATAAGGCTGTTAAAGCCGTGCATTACGCCCTCCTCGCCGTATTTGAGGCTTGCGGCATGGTCTCCGAGCTTCTCGCCTCTTCCGAGTGGCTCAACGCCGTAAATGTCTACGGGGTCATTTAAAAATCCTGCGAACATACCCATGGAGTTTGAGCCTCCTCCGACGCAGGCAACCACCGCATCGGGAAGCAGACCTGTCATCTCAAGGAACTGCTCTCTTGCCTCAATACCCACAACGCTCTGGAAATCACGCACCATCATCGGGAAGGGGTGCGGGCCGACAACAGAGCCGATACAGTATATGCAGTTTTTGTAATCTCTTGCATACGCATTGAATGCGGCGTCAACAGCTTCTTTGAGTGTTGCAAGACCGTCCGTTACCTCAACTACATTTGCGCCGAGTATTTTCATGCGTGCAACATTAGGCGCCTGTTTTTTGATATCAACAGAGCCCATGTAAATATCGCACTCAAGTCCGAAATATGCAGCTGCTGTTGCAAGGGCAACACCGTGCTGACCGGCACCCGTCTCGGCTATAACCTTCTTTTTTCCCATGTATTTTGCAAGCAGCGCCTCGCCCATGCAGTGATTGAGCTTATGCGCACCTGTGTGGTTGAGGTCTTCTCTTTTTACATAAAGCTGTACATTCCCGAGTTTGTTTGACAGTCTCTCAAGGTGTGATATGGGGGTGGGTCTGCCCTGAAACTCTTTTCTGATTCTGCGCAGCTCCGAAATAAATTTGCTTGACTTGCAGATTGTGTTGTATGCGGTATCAATTTCTTTCATTGCCGCTTTGAGTTCATCTGAGACATACTGTCCGCCGTATTTTCCGAAGTAGCCGTCAGTGTCGGGATAGTTTCTGAAATATGTATCAAAATCAACGTTATTGTAAATCATGGTTATTCTCCTCAGTTAATAAATATTTTTTGTTTGAAACAAGTTCGCTGTGCCAAAATCTGAAACAAATCAAATAAAGCCTCGCCATCGAAAATCAAGTCTCATAAAAAATCTCCTTTAAAAACAAAAAATCCCGATAGAAAAAATCTATCAAGGACGAAAAATAATTCCGCGGTGCCACCTTGCTTTACGGCAAAAACCGTACTCCTTTAAGGATACAACAATATCCCGTGCAACTAACGCATGCGTGCGTTGTATAATACTCTGCCGAAAAGGCATTTCCATACACCCTCAGCGGTCCATTTGACAACCTGTTTCTAACCCGACTCTCAGCGCCGCGGGCTCTCTGTGTAGTCATTATTGCCGTTATCTCCGCTTCAACGGTTTAACTTTATTCAAATATATCATATTTTCTTCGCACTGTCAATAGGTTTTTAAAAATTCGTTGTACTTTTTAATGTGCAATTTTTTTCATACTTCAAATGTTTTTTTATTGACAATAGGAAATATTGTGATATAATTTTTATTGTGATATTTACATAATTTCAAATTAAGAAAGAGAAAGCAAAAGATGAATGATCTGATTTTTGCGGTTAATGCGGTATTTCCGATAATACTTATGGTAGCCGTCGGGTATATTCTCAAAAGAATACATATGATTGATATGAACAGCGCTAAGGTAATGAACCGACTTGTTTTCAAGCTGTTTTTGCCGACAATGCTGTTTTTGAATGTATATAAAATCGAAAACATAGGCAGTATGGGTTTTTCTTTTGTGTGGTTTGGAATAATATTTACCCTCTGTGTGTTTTTTGCCGCGCTGCCGCTCGTCAGACTTGTAACACGGGACAGAGCGCAGATGGGTGTGCTTGTGCAAGGTGCGTTCCGCTCCAACTATGCTCTTATAGGTATTCCGCTTGCCCTTTCTCTTTTCGGTGATGAGGGAAGTGCGGTGGCGACGGTTCTCTCGGCGTTCATCATTCCGCTTTTCAATATTCTTGCGGTAATTTCTCTCAGTGTTTTTTCATCCGAAAAGGGAAGTGTCAGTATTAAGAGCACGCTTGTCGAGATA
The DNA here is from genome assembly GCA_944384515.1 of uncultured Clostridia bacterium. Taxonomy (GTDB): domain Bacteria; phylum Bacillota; class Clostridia; order Oscillospirales; family CAG-272; genus UBA1740. The sequence continues at coordinate 19,605 of CALWTU010000010.1, read as the reverse complement.
GTAAAAAATCCGCTTATAGAGGGAATAGCTCTCGGCGGAGTGATGCTGTTTATCAGATATCTTTTCGGACTTTGGAATATAGATTTTCGTCTTAGCGACATAACGCCGGTTTACACGGTCTTAAATTATCTCTCGCAGCTTGCGACACCGCTTGCGCTTATAGTGCTCGGCGCACAGTTTGAGCTCTCACTTGTCGGACGGCTGAAAAAGCAGATTATATTCGGCACGGTGCTCAGGACATTTGTAATCCCTGCGGTGGGACTCGGTGCGGCATATATTATGGGCAGATTTTCAGGTGCGCATTTTGCGGCGTTTGTAGCAATGCTCGGAACCCCTGTTGCGGTGTCCAGCGTTCCTATGGCGCAGGAGATGGGAGCGGACTCTGCTCTTGCGGGGCAGCTTGTTGTGTTCACGACACTCTTTTCCGCTTTAAGTCTGTTTCTGATGAGTTATATTCTGAAGGCTGTGGGAATATTCTGATTTTACAGGCACCGAACAAAAAACCGATAAAAAACGGAGGCGTAAGACTGAGATCTTATGCCTCCGTTTATATTATGCTAAACCTAAATTACTTTACAACTTCAACTGAAGTGATGTGCGGGTTAGGACCGTTGTACCAGTAGAGGAAGCCCTCCATGTTTACGGTATCTCCAACCTTAAGAGCCTCAACAGCCTTGTAAACATCTGTTGTTTCATTTGTGAGGTAGTACTCGATACAGAACTCAACAGTTGTTCCGTTAACAGAAGCCTTGAAGTAGATGTCGTCGGTGTTTGAACCGGACTTATACTTGAATGCGGCACCTGTCTCATCGTAAGCCTCGATCTTCATACCCTTGAAGGATACAAAACGGTTCTGATAATCAACAAGATTCTTGTCTGCAAGCTTATCTGTGATATCATAGGGCTTGAATTCGTAATTGCCTTCTACAATCTCGAATGTAGCGTCCATGATCTCAATCTCGCCTGCCCACTCTGCCTTGGTACCTGTAACCTTGATCTTTGTGCCGGGTGTGAGCTTCTTTGAGTCATCCTGAGAGCATTTCATGTCGTAGATGAAGTATGCGCCTTCGCCGTCCTGAGCGTAAACGGTGATCTTGTTATCCCACCAGGACTGAGTTGCCATAACGTAAGCCTCGATAACGACCTTGTCATCAACCTTAGCAGCCATGTACTGATCGTAAGTCATAACGCCCTCTGATTTAGCGTTAGGATCCTCGCCGCAGCCTGCAAGAGTGACTGCCATGGCAATTACCATTGTAAGTGCCAAAAGTAATGAAACAATTTTTTTCATTTTGGTTCTCCTTGTTAATTTTTTTAGAGATTACTACAATTATACATAAGTTGTGCAAATATGTCAATATACAAATTTATTTTTGTGAAAACTATCCTTTTTTGTGTTGCTTTTTACTAATGATAATATACAAAAGTATTAAAATCCATATGGTAACAAGAGTAGAAATGAGTATTACCGATTGGTAGGGAATTCCATCAAAGTCCTGCTGGGAGTTCATCGAGCCGTCCTGCATATCTCCGACTCCGTCCAAATTCAGCCGGTAGAGGGCAACTGTGTCCGAGTAGAGTTTCTTTAAGAATTCCTCGTCAATTGTCTCACCTCTGCGCACACCCTTTGCGACGCTCTCAATAAGGTTGCCTGCGGCGTCTCTGAGAGAGGCGGAACCGGGGTAGACATTCGTGACAAAGGTGTTTTCGATATTCTCAAGCAAAATTTTCGACGCATCAAGCTTTACATAGTAGTATGTGTCGTTATCCTCGCCGCGGCGGCTCAGATAGTCGAGATATTCCTCGCTGTTGTGCGCGGATTTTGTCACGGGGATATATCCCTCGGTCATTGCGTATGCGGTCTGCACGCTGTCGGTCAGCAAATATTGCACAAACAGCCAGCTTGCAATAACCTCGCCCGGGTCTTTTTTGTTAAACAGACAAAGTGACGGTCCCTGGGAGATCATTTTCTGATTGTCCATGTCGTACTGCGGCAGTTTTTTTACCACGGTCTCAAACTCGACGATGGCGCTCTCATCAATATCAAACTGCGGAGCGTCTGTGCCTATCCATGTTGCGCCGGCTGTCGAGTCAATGGCAAATATGCACTGTCCCGCATTAAAATAGTTGCCGGGATAGCTTGAAATCTTGAATGTTGAGAATGCTCCGCTCTCGGTATGCTTTGCAACGGTGTAGAGAATATCTTTTGTCGTGTCGTTGAATATTTCAATCTTTCCGTTTTCTCCCGAGTATCCGGCACCTTTTTGCATGAGCATTTGTATCATCATATTATCGGTGGACTTGTAGATAAACGGAATTAAAACTTCCTGTCCGTTGATGAGATATTTACCGTCATCACCTTTTGCCATCGCCTTTTCCGAAACTTCAAATATAAAATCCCATGTCAACTCTTCGGGTATTTCGTAGCCGAGAGCGTTTACCATGTCTTTGTTGATGTAGCATACCTCCGAGGAGCGCATAAACGGCATTGAGTAGTAGTGACCGTTGAAATAGCCCTCATTCAGAAATTTTTCAACCATATCATCAGGTCCGGGACCGTCAAACTTGACCTCGGAGCCTCCGAGCCCCCATTTTTCGTCTGTGAGCAACTCGTCAAACGGCACCACGACATTTTCGCCCTGCAAATATGTTGCAATATGGTCGGGGTAGGAAATTGCAATGTTCGGGGTCGTCTGTGTGGAAATGTTAGTTATAATATCATTGTAAATTCTGTTATAGTCGGTGTACGGCTTCATTGTTACGTTGATATTGCGGTAAATCTTCTCAAACTCCTCGATAGCTTTCTCGTATACTTCTCTTTGAACTTTATTTGTGTCGTTCTTTGCCCAGAATGAGATGTTGTACTCCTTGTTTTCGTCAAACACCTCGGGGATTTTAAATTCATCAAGTCCTTTTTTTCCGTGGCAGGAGGAAAGGAGGAGAGACATCGTGAAAATAAGCAGTAAAAATACGGCTTTTGCTTTTCTCATCCTTTCGTACCTCCTCTTGAAACGCCCTCAATGATTTTCTTCTTAAATATAAGGAAGATTACAATCAAGGGCACCGAGACAACGACAACCGCCGCCATCATTGTGGGTATATTGTCTCTTCCGAGACCGCTCTCTCTTATTGCCTGTATTCCGTTTGAAACGAGAAAATAGTTTTCATCGTCGGTAACAAGGCGCGGCCATACATAAGAATTCCAGCACTCGATAACCTTAAGTATAGTCACTGTTATAAGAGTCGGCTTGCAGATGGGAATCATCACTTTGAAAAGATATTTGAGGTCGCTTGTGCCGTCGACTTTTGCGGCGTAATAGAGCTGATCGGGCACACTCTGAAAGTTTTCTTTGAGCAGATACACATAGAAAACAGATGTTACCGACGGCAAAATCAGACCTGTAAATGTGTTTCTCAGATCAAGATTTGTTATTGTCGCGTAGTTTGTAATTACGACAAGCTCGTTCGGTATCATCATCAGCGAGAGAATGAGCGTAAAGAGCAAATCTTTTCCGCGGAATTCGAGCCGTGCGAAAGCAAATGCCGCAAAGGTTATCACTATAATCATAATGAGAGTTGTGAGAACCGTGAAAATAACGGTATTGAAAATATAATCAAGGAGGTTCACCGAGGTGAAAGCTTCAATGTAGTTTTCAAGAGTCGGGGAGAGAGTAAAGAACTTCGGAATGTTTTCGGCATTGTATTCGCCAAGACTCTTAAAGGATGTGAGTATCATCCAGTAGAAGGGGAAGAGTACCATCAGTCCCCAGACGGCAAGGAAAAAATATATTGCCGTTTTTTTGATACGGCTTTTTACTGCGTCACCGCTATCAAGTATCATCTCTTTAGGATCTGTCATATAACCTCCTTAATAATGAACTCTTTTTTTGCTGACCAAAAGGTTGATGGTTGTAACGGTCAGAACAATGAGGAAGAGAATAATTGCGGCGCTTGAGGCATATGACGGATAACCTCCGCTGTCCCCGTAAAGCATATCGTAAATATATCCGACAAGGGTATTCATTCCGGCGTTGTTAAGATCTGTTCCGAAAATTGCGACAACGTCCGAGTACGCCTTGAATGCGCCGATAAATCCGGTTATTACGAGGTAGAATATCATTGGAGAAATCATAGGGAGGGTAATTTTTCTGAATACTCTGAAAGAGGAAGTTCCGTCAATTTTGGCAGCGTCGTAATACTCTTTTTTTACGGACGCCAGAGCGCTTGTGAGAATGATGATTTTAAAGGGAAGAACTACCCATACGGTGTAAAAACAGAGCACAAACATCTTTGCCCAGTACGGACCGTCTATGAAATCCACAGGCGCAATATTGAACAGAGACAGAACAGCGTTTACAAGTCCGTCGGAATAAGCGGTCTTCTTAAAAAGTATCATAAAGACCATTCCCACGGCGAGCGTGTTGGTTACATACGGAAGAAAATATATTGTCTGAAACAAATTTCTCAGCGCCTTGATAGAGCTGAGCCCCATTGAAATAAGCAGGGCGAGGATTGTCGATACGGGAACGGTTATGATAACGAGAATGAATGTATTGACGAGAGCCTTTATGAAATAGGGGTCGTTCAGCACAAACTTGTAGTTATAAAAACCTATTCCGAAAAAGGACTGCGATGCGAAATTGTATCCTTCTTCGAATGAGTAGATAAATACGTCAACGAGAGGATAGACTAAAAATACGGCGATAAAAAGCAGAGCGGGCAACAGATACAGCCATGCTTTGAGATTATTTTTTTCCATTATTTTTCCCCTTGCGAATTATTTTGTCTGTGCTTTTTTCTTTGTTGTTTTCGGTTTGCCGGCGGATTTTGACTTGCCTTCTTGCACCTGTGATTTATCCGCTAAAAGTCTCTCTCCGCTCTCAGAGTCAAAAACAAAAAGTTTGTTTTCGGCAACGGAGAACTTCACACTGTCATAACATATATTTTGAGAGTTTACGCTGCTGACTATTGCTCTGATTTTTCCGCTTGAGGCAGGGTGCTGTGCAATGACGGAAATGTCTCTTCCCATGACCTCGACAGAGCTGAATTTTGCGCTCAGAACGCCGTCTTCCGAGGGAATCAGTCCCTCCGGTCTGATTGCGATTTTAACAGCTGTATTCTTTCCGTAAGCAAAGGAAGTTATTTTTTCATCTCCGATATAAAGACTGTTTTCTCTTATCTCGCCGTCAAAAACATTTATCGGCGGTATTCCTAGAAACTTTGCCACAAAGAGGTTTTTGGGGTTGTCGTATACCTCCTGCGGTGCGCCTATCTGCTGAATGCTTCCCTCGTTCATAACGACAATAAGATCCGAAATACTCATCGCCTCATCCTGGTCGTGGGTTACAAAAATGGTTGTGACCTTTGTCTCTTTCTGAATACGGCGTATCTCCTCTCTTGTCTGGAGCCTCAGCCTTGCGTCAAGGTTTGAGAGCGGCTCGTCAAGCAGCAGCACATTCGGCTTTTTTACAAGCGCCCTTGCGATTGCAACTCTCTGCTGCTGACCTCCTGAGAGGGAAGCGGGCTTTCTGTCAAGCAGGTGAGAGATCTCGACAAGCTCGGCGGCGTCATGAGCTCTTTTGAGCATTTCCTCCTTTGTCAGCTTGTCTTTTCCTTTTAAGTTCTGGAGAGGGAACAGTATATTGTTGAGGACTGAAAGATGGGGATAGAGCGCATAGTTCTGAAAGACAAGACCTACTCCTCTTTTTTCGGCAGGCGTGTTTGTCATGTCTATACTGTCAAAGAATATCTCGCCCTTTGTCGGCCTGAGCAGTCCAGATATAAGATTAAGCGTTGTGCTCTTGCCGCATCCCGACGGGCCGAGCAGACCGACCAGCTTTCCCTCGGGAAATTCAAAATCAAAATCCTTTACTGCGAAGACGCTGTCCGCACCTTTTGTTTTGGATGGAAATTCCTTATCCACATGCTTTAATACAACCTTCACTTTTAATCTTCCTTTTCCGTTTCCTAAATTTATTTGGCTAAAGTATAGCACATTAAAACAAAATAATCAAGACTTAAATATATATTTTACACAAACAAAAAACCGCTAAATCGCAAAAAAACAACAAATATCGGTCATATTGAAAAAAGAATACCGAAATATTTGTGCATACTGCTTTAATAATCTCGGCAAGAAGTGATATTTTTGTATGTTTGACAGAATTGTTGTATATACAACTAAATTTTGTGATATATATTGACAAACTGTTAATAAATATGGTAAAATTAGTTGCAGATACAACTTTTTTTTGGAGGCCGCTATGCCGAAATTTATGAAGAACATGAATGTAATAACAAGATGTATGGCAAGGTATCGGGTTACTAATCTTAAGCTTGATGGGATAAACGCAAATCATCACAGTTATTTTCTGACGATTTATAACAATCCCGCTCTGACGCAGGATGCTCTTGCGTCGAACCTCGGACTGAACAAAAGTACGGTTGCAAGGGTGCTGTCAGCTCTTGAGGAACTCGGATATGTAAGACGGCAGACGAGCGATGCTGACAAACGGCAGACGCTGGTTTACCCAACCGAAAAACTTGAGAATGTCATACCCCGTGTTAAAGAAATCACCCGTTCTTGGAATGAAAAACTGTGCGAGGGGATTGACAGGGAAGATATGGAGATATTCCACAGCGTGCTTGAGAGGATGGCGAAAAAAGCGAGAGAACTTGCGGAGGATAGTGACAGATGAGACGGGTAATGAGTTATCTTGGCGTATATAAGTTCAGCATTGCTCTCGGCACACTGATTAAAGTCCTTGCCTCAGTGGCGGAGCTTTTGCTGCCTATCGTGCTGAGCCATATTCTTAAAAATGTTGTGGGAAGCGAGAGTGTCACGGACATTGTACTTTGGGGCTTGCTTATGGTTCTGCTCTCTTTCCTTGCATGTATAATGAACATTACCGCCAACAGAATGGCGGCAAAGGTCTCAATGCTGTTTGCAAGGCGGGTGCGGGAGGATCTATTCAAGAAAAGCATGGAACTTAACGCAAAAAGTATAGATAAGTTTACAATTCCGTCGCTTCAGTCACGAGTTACAACAGATACATATAATGTACACAGTTTTGTCAATATGATGCAGCGTATCGGCATCAGGGCACCTATACTTCTTCTCGGAGGCGTGGTTGTTACGCTTATTATGGATCCGTTTCTCTCTCTTACCATGATAGTGCTTTTGCCTCCTATTTTTGTGACCGTATATTTCATTTCCCGCCGCGGCGTGCCGCTTTATGTAAAGGTACAGGGATCTGTTGACAAAATGGTCGGTGTTGTACGAGAGGACGCACAGGGAATCAGAGTGATAAAAGCGCTCTCCAAAAACGAGTATGAGAACAACAGGTTTGATGCGGTAAACGCAGGACTCTCGCAGGATGAGAAGCATGCGGGAACCGTAACGAGTGTAGTTAACCCGGCAATGAACCTTTTTATGAACTGCGGTATTATAGCGGTTGTCGCTCTTGCGGCGTTCAGAGTAAACGGGGGAAAATCAGATCCTGAGACCGTAATTGCTTTCATGCAGTACTTTACGCTTATATCAAATGCAATGATGGGCGTGTCGAGAATTTTTGTAATGTACACAAAATGTTCCGCCTCCGCAAGGAGAATTGCCGAGGTGCTTGATGCCCAAAACGACCTTGTCGTTGACCAAACTCTTCCTTCAACAGAAGAGCCGTATGAGATTGTTTTTGATAATGTATCTTTTTCGTATAACGGAGTTAAAGAACAGCTCAAAAATATTAATCTCAAACTCAAAAAAGGACAAAAACTCGGTATTATAGGCGCAACCGGAAGCGGAAAATCTACATTTATAAAGCTTCTTATGCGCTTTTACGATGCGGACGAGGGAACTATCAGAATTTCGGGCAGAGACATCAGGTCGTATACGAGGGAGGAGCTTACATCTCTTTTCGGAGTTTGCCTGCAAAATGACTTTTTGTATTCGGACACCGTCAGCGAGAATATATCCTTTACGCGTGAGGCAAACATAGACGAAATTATGAAGGCGACGCAGATTGCTCAGGCAGACGACTTTATATGTAATTTTGCCGAGGGGTATGAGCATGTTTTGACTCAGAAGGCGACGAATATATCCGGCGGACAAAAGCAGAGGTTGCTCATATCGCGTGCCGTGCTTAAAAAGCCTGAAATTCTGATACTTGACGACTCATCATCCGCCCTCGACTATAAAACGGACGCAAAACTCAGAGAGGCGCTCGGCAGGGAAATATCCGACTCCACGGTGATAACGGTTGCGCAGAGAGTCAGCTCAATCAAGCACTGCGATGTTATTATGGTGCTTGAGGAGGGAGAGATTGTCAGCATGGGAGACCATGAGTATCTTATGACGAATTGCCCCGAATACAAGGAAATTTCAGACTCACAGATGGGAGGTGCCTTCATTGAATAGTAAGCTTGATGTTAATGTGAAAAAGTATTCAAATCATTCACAGGAAAAGCTTGACAGAAAAACTACAAAAAAAGTTTTGCTCAGACTTACAAAATATGTTTTCAAGCATTGGAAACTTTTTATTCTGGCAATCATTTTTACGCTCGCTTCAAACCAGCTTGCTCTGATGGGACCTGAATATTCAGGCAACGCTATTGACGCAATAAATAACAAGGGCGGAGTTGATTTTGACAGCGTGTACTACAATGTGGTTATGATGCTCATCTGCTACATAATATCCGGCGTGCTCGCATATATTCTCGCCGTGACGATGATAAAACTCAGCCAAAAGATCGTCTATACGATGCGTAAAGAGGTTTTTGAAAAGCTTAACACTCTTCCCGTAACGTATTTTGACAAGAATACAACGGGAGATATAATAAGCCGTATATCATATGATGTCGATACGATTAACAGCACTCTTTCACATGACCTTGTACAGGTTATGACGAGTGTTTATACGGTTGTAGGTGCGCTTATATTCATGATCCGTATTTCGATACCGATGCTTATAATATTCTGTATCACTGTACCCGTGTCGATTATTTTTACAAAATACCGCTCAAAAAAGGTGCGTCCGCTTTTCAGAAAGCGTACTCGGGCACTCGGTGAGCTTAACGGCTTTGCGGAGGAGATGCTCTCGGGTGTCTCAACTATCAGAGCCTACGGAACGGAAGATGTTATCTCAAAGAGATTTAATGAGCATAACAACAGCGCAATGGATGACTACTATAAGGCGGACTATTACGGAGCTGCGCTCGGCCCCGGCGTAAACTTTATAAACAATCTCTCTGTTTCCATGATAATGATACTCGGCGGTATTCTCTATATGTTCTCCTCAAACGGAACCGTCGCCCAAGCGAGTATTTTCTTCATAACGCTCGGCGGTGTCAGCAAATTTGTCCTCTATTCGAGAAAATTTGCAGGTCCGATAAATGAGTTTGCAAATATTCTCCATGAGCTTCAGTCCTGTTTTTCCGCGGCTGAGAGAATATTCAGACTGATTGACGAGGAGCCGGAACCCAAAGATGTTGAAAATCCGCTTCCGCTTGATAATGTTGTCGGAAAGGTCGAGGTTAAAAATCTTAATTTCGGCTATACAGCAGATAAGCTGATACTTAAAAATATTTCCTTTACTGCCGATCCCGGAAAAACCGTTGCGATAGTAGGTCCAACCGGAGCGGGAAAGACAACGATAATAAATCTTCTGATGCGTTTCTATGATGCAAATTCGGGAAGCATTGAGCTTGACGGCAAGAATATTCTGCATTTGCCGCGCAAGAAGTTGAGAAAAGCGTATACTATGGTGCTTCAGGATACATGGCTTTTCTCCGGCACGATACTTGAGAATATCAGATACGGCAAGGAAAATGCCACATTTGAAGAGGTGTGCGCCGCCGCAAAGGCAGCAAAGATACATAACTTTATCGAGAGTCTGCCGTCAGGGTACAATACAATGATTACCGACGACGGTGTAAATATTTCCAAAGGACAAAAACAGCTTATAACCATTGCCCGTGCGATGCTCAGCGATGCGCCGATGCTTATCCTTGACGAGGCGACATCAAATGTTGACTCCCGCACCGAGATCAAAATACAGGAGGCGATGGCAAAACTCATGCAGGGACGCACTTCTTTTGTCATAGCACACAGGCTCTCCACGATAGAAAAGGCCGACTTGATTCTCGTAATAGAGGGAGGCACAATCACCGAGAGCGGAACTCACGCACAGCTTATGCAAAAGGGTGGATTTTATTCTGCTCTTTACAACTCACAGTATAAATAGTCTCTGCTTCGCCGCATTTTATCCTCTTTCGGATTTTGTGCCTCGCAGTTTCACCTGCGCGGCAGTGGAGGATAAATGCGGCGAATATTTTTGTGTTGACTTTTTTTAAATAAAGAGGTATAATTATGGCGGACAAATAAAATATATTTTTAAGAGAGGTAAGAGTTTTACTATGCTTAAGATATCCGGTGGAAGAGTAATTTGCGACAAACAGATTTTGGATACTTGCGTTTATATCGACAACGGGAAAATATATGCCATAACGGATGAAAATCTTCCGTATGACCGTCTGATAGACGCAGAAGGTAATTATGTCAGTGCGGGTTTTATTGATACGCATGTACACGGTGGCGGGGGCGCCGATTTTATGGACGGCGGCGTTGAACCAATGCGCATCGCGGCGAAGACACACCTTATGCACGGTACAACATCCATATGCCCAACAACGCTTGCATCCTCATATGCCACGCTTAAACAAGCTCTGCTTGATTTTAAGGTGTTCCAAAAAGAGTCGGGCAAGGGCGGTGTGCCGAATATTGTCGGCATGCATTTCGAGGGGCCGTATTTTTCTAAAAACCAGGCGGGCGCACAGCCGCCGCAGTATATATATCCTCCGAAAAAGGAGGAATATGACGAGCTTATCGGTATAGCCGACGGAGCAATTGTCAAGTGGAGTTTTGCTCCCGAACTTGAGGGGGCTCGGGAATTCACAAGAGCACTTGTGCAGAACAATATTCTCCCGTCTTTAGGTCATACTGACGGCACGTATGACGATGTTATAAAAGTTTATAACGAAGGAGCAAGATGCCTTACTCATTTTTACTCAGGCATGTCTACGATAACAAGAGTCGGAGGATACCGTATCCCCGGAGTTGTCGAGGCGGGCTATCTCATTGACGATATGTGGGTTGAGGTTATCGGTGACGGAGCTCATATCCCTCCGATTTTGCTTAAGATGATAGTTAAACTCAAGGGTGTTGACAGGATTGTGCTTGTGACCGATGCTATGAGGGGTGCAACGATGCCGGACGGTGAGAGCCTGCTCGGAAGGATCGGAGAGGGGGTAAAATGCATTATCGAGGACGGTATTGCGAAAATGCCTGACAGAACATGTTTTGCAGGCTCGGTTGCGACGACCGACAGACTTGTGCGCACATTCTATAAGAACGGTGTTACCTCGCTTGCCGAGGCGGTGTGGATGGTAACAAATAATCCGGCAGTCTCTTTGGGACTTGCCAACAAGGGCAGACTTTGCCAGGGATATGACGCCGATGTTGTACTGTTTGATGAAGATGTAAACATCAAGCATGTAATAGTTGGCTCAAATCAAGTTTTTTAACTCAGAAAACAGGGAAATTCCGATGAAAAAAATATATAACTTCTCATCATCTCCGACAACGCTGCCGCAGCAGGTTGTGGAAAAACTTAATTCTCAACTTTTCAATTACAACGGCACGGGGCTGTCTGTGCTTGAGATCTCAAGTACAAGCGAGCTCGGCGCAGAGATTGTCAATTCGGCAAAGAAAAGTTTGAGAGAACTGCTTAATATACCCCAAAACTATAAAATACTCTTTATGCAGGGAGACGCCTCGGCGCAGTTTTCCGCTATCCCTCTGAATATACTTTCTGAGAGAAAATATGCCGATTATATCGTTACGGGAATATATTCAAACAGAGCAAGGCAGGAAGCAAAAAAATACGCCGATGTGGCGGAGGCGGCGTCAAGCGGCGGCGCAAATCCGATTTTCTCCACGATTCCGTATACCCAAAAGAGTGATTTCAGACCTGACAGCGACTATGTGCATATCTGTTATAACAACACTCTCTACGGTACAAAATATTACTATATACCCGATACGGGCAATATTCCGCTTGTTGCGGATATGAGTTCTTACATTTTGTCATGCCCGATTGATGTTACCAAATTTGCGCTGATATATGCAGGTGTTGAGAACAATATCTGCCCCGGCGATATGACGGTGGTAATTATCAGAGACGATCTTCTGGGGGGCGGCAGAAAAGATATACCCGGGGTTATGAATTATAATCTTGTGGCGGAAAGTGACGAGATTTACAGTGCAACATCGCTTTTCACGATATATCTTGCAAAGCTGACTTTTGATTGGATAACCGAGGTCGGCGGACTTGAGGAGATGAAGCGCAGAAATGAGCGCAAAGCGTCTTTGATATATGACTATCTTGACAGACAGTCGTATTACACATCGCCCGTTGACAAAAAATGCCGCTCTTATACAAATATCGTCTTTTTCACGGGGGATGCCAATCTTGACAGCCTGTTTATACGCAGAGCCGCAGAGGAGGGGCTTATCAATCTTGCGGGATATACGACGATAGGCGGTATGCGCGCTTCACTGCCCAATTCCATGCCGTATGAGGGAGTTGAGGCACTCGTCGGATTTATGAAAAAGTTTGCCCAGGAAAACCCAAAACTTGAAATGTAATAATTTCAGTCTATCTTTAGTACTATGCATTATACACTAAAGATAGACTGATTTTTTGTACGCAATTTACAAAAAGCTGTTGACATAACTGTTCAAAAATGTTGAAAAAATTATTTGATTTTTCACTTAATGTATGATATAATATTAAGGTTAGATTATAAAGTTCAGAGAAAGAATTGAGGAATGTAAGAGATGGAACGCACTGATTTGAGGAATATAGCGATTATCGCCCATGTTGACCACGGTAAGACAACTCTTGTCGACGAGATGCTGCGTCAGGGCGGAATATATCGTGAAAACCAGGAGATGGCAGAGCGCGTAATGGATTCCGGCGACCTTGAGAGGGAGAGAGGAATAACCATTCTTGCCAAAAACACCGCCATCTACTATAAAGGTGTAAAGATAAATGTCGTTGATACTCCCGGTCACGCCGATTTCGGCGGAGAGGTGGAGAGAATTCTCAAGATGGTAAACGGAGTTATCCTGCTTGTCGACGCGGCGGAAGGACCCATGCCTCAGACAAGATTTGTGCTTGAGAAGGCTCTTCAGTTAAATCACAGAGTTATTGTCGTAGTTAATAAGATTGACCGTCCGGACGCCCGCCTTGATGAGATAGGCGACGAGGTTCTGGAGCTGCTCCTTGAGCTTAATGCGACAAATGAGCAGCTTGATTCTCCGATGCTTTTCTGCTCGGGCAGAGCGGGCACCGCTTCATTTGACCCCCACACACCAGGCAAGGATCTCACTCCTTTGCTTGACACAATACTTGAATATATGCCCGCTCCCGTCGGAGAGGAGGATGAGCCGCTTCAGCTTCTTGTATCCTCTATCGACTACAACGAGTTTGTCGGCAGAATAGGTATCGGAAGAGTTGAGAGAGGAGTTATAAAGACGGGACAGGGAGTCGCTATCTGCAACTATCACGACAAGGATGCAAAATCCCGTATGGCGAAGATAGTGTCGATATACCAGTTTGACGGACTTAAGAGAGTGCAGGTAAACGAGGCAAATGTCGGAGATATCGTGTGCTTCTCCGGCTGTGAGGATATCTCTATCGGAGATACCGTTTGCGCGCCTAACAAAATAGAACCGCTTGAATTTATCAAGGTCGGCGAGCCGACAATGGAGATGACCTTCTCTGTCAACGACTCACCGTTTGCGGGTAAAGAGGGCAAGTTTGTAACATCAAGGCACCTGCGTGCAAGGCTTTACAAGGAGCTTCTCAGAGATGTGTCTCTCAAGGTGTCCGACGGAGAGACGACAGACAGCTTCCGCGTAGCGGGAAGAGGTGAAATGCACCTTTCAATTCTTATTGAAAATATGCGCCGTGAGGGATACGAGCTCTGCTGTTCAAACCCCCGTGTGCTTTATAAAGAGATAGACGGAGTGAAGTGCGAGCCCATTGAGGATGTAATAATAGATGTACCCGAGGAATATCTCGGCTCAGTAATGGAAAAACTCGGCGCAAGAAAAGGAACGCTTGTCGATATGCAGCTTCACGGCAACAGGCAAAAGCTGTTTTACAATATACCGACAAGATGTCTTTTCGGATACCGCAGCGAATTGCTTACAGATACCAGAGGCGAGGGAATTATATCTACGATTTTTGCGGGATATGAGCCGTTTAGAGGGGAGATAAAGACGAGATTTACATCTTCTCTTGTAGCGTCAGAAGCAGGAAAGGCGACAACTTACGGACTTTATCAGTCACAGGACAGAGGACCGCTGTTTATCGGACCTGCCACAGAGGTATATGAGGGTATGATTGTCGGCGAAAACCCCAAGCCCGACGATATAGAGGTTAATGTCTGCAAGGAAAAGCATCTTACCGCAATTCGTTCTTCCGGAGCGGATGAAAAACTTACGCTTATAACACCTATCAAACTCTCGCTCGAGGAGGCGATAGAGTTTATAAATGAGGACGAGCTTATCGAAGTAACGCCGAAGAACATCAGACTCCGTAAGGTTATTCTGAATACCGCACAGAGAAAGAGAGTTCAGGCGCAGAAGAGAGCAGCACTCAAAGAGGGTAAATAATATTTTGTCGAAAAATATAACAAAATAAACATTTTGCTCCTTAAAGGAACAAACAACCGCACGCATCAGAATGATGCATGCGGTTGTTTGTTTTAAAAAGATATCAGCAAAACTTCATAAGTATAATTGATTTTTGATTGTAACAAATGCCTTGAATATGCTTTTGATACGCCACTGAATTTTCAATATATTCAATGCAGATTTTGTCGAAAAATATAATAAAATAAAGATTTTATTCCTTAAAGGAACAGTTAAATGTAATTTTTATAGTTATAAGTATAGTATTATTTTTTTTGAATTGTTAGGGGTTTATCAGCGTCAGAAAATGCGCCGTGATGATTTTATTGAGCACAGCTTTGTTTTCGGTTTAATTGTGATTAATGTATTTAAAAGTGTCGGAAAATATAAGAAAATAAACATTTTGTTCCTTAATGGACAGATAAATTATAAGCTTTTTCAATAGTATTTTAAACGGTATTGTTTATAAATACTCTGTATTTTTCTGTTTTTATTCAGATAAAGTCGAATTTTGTATTTTCACTTGAATAAAATCTTTAAATGTGTTATAATCTACTAAATACTTTATAATCTGAAAAGGAGGGGAAGGATATGCCGCTTTTGGAGTCAGGTGAGATGTATCTTGAGACTATTCTTCTCTTATCCGAGCAAAAAACAAGGGTAAGAGCAATTGATATAAGTGAATATATGGGATATTCCAAACCCAGTGTGAGCCGTGCTTTGGGAATTTTAAAAAATGACGGGTATATTACCGTCGACGCTGACGGTTCGGTAAAGCTTACCGACAGCGGGCTTAATGTTGCAAAAACCATTTATGAGAGACATACTGTTTTGTCTGAATTTTTTATGAAGATCGGCGTTGACCGTGATACGGCAATAAAGGACGGCTGTAAAATGGAGCATATTATAAGTAAAATTACAATTGAAAAAATTAAAGAGCATATGAAGTCTTTCACTTGAATTTTATAAAATATTTTGTTTTTTCAGTTAATCTTGTTTATTTCCAAAGAATATTTTTGATGAAAAATATACAATAATTCCGCTATAAACAAAAAGCAAATCAGTATTAAAACATTTTTTGATTTTTTTGAGGATTCTATATGGTTTTTGTAAAAGGATGTGATCTTTCCGATGAGCAAAAATACGAAGTCAGTAAGATTTTTTCTGAAGGTTTTTATCAGTGGTTCAAATATTTTTCTAAAGATATAGAGCGTTTGTCAAGAGCGTTTGAAGACTGTTTTATTTGGGAAAAATTTTATTTTGCAGTCATAGAGAGCCGGGTGTGCGGTATGGCAGCAATCAATGACGGAAAATCGCCGTCGGTCAGGTTGTCACAAAGAAAAATGATAAAAAATTTAGGCTTTTTTAAAGGTTGCTTGGCATATTTCATTTTGAAATCAATGTTTGAAAATCATAAATACCCTTTTCCGGTGTCTGAAGGAACAGGGTCGATTGAATTTGTTGCGGTTTCTGAAAAATTCAGGCGTCAAGGGGTTGCGTCTAATCTTTTGAAGCATATTATCGGTATTACTGATCAAGAGAAATATATTTTGGAAGTTGCGGACACTAATACAGCTGCGGTGTTGTTGTATAAAAAATTAGGATTTGAGATTATTTACAGCGTTAGAGAAAAGAATCCGAAGAGAAGCGGTATCAATAATTACTTGTACATGGAACTTACACATAAGAAGTAAGTATATATAAAAATTGCCGATATTTACTGCCGATTAAAAATAATGATGCAATATACATTTTTGTCTGAAGAAATGCGATTTTTTAAAAAATTATAAAACACAATACAGCAAATAATTCTTTCACAAGAACTCTGAACCCTATTTAATGAAGTTTTTCACAAGTTTTAATGAATTAAAGGCGAAAATCCGCAATATAAGCGGATTTTCGCCTCTTTTGATTGTATTTATATTGTTTAATATCTGCTGAACTTTTTTTCTGAACGCTTATCTACTGAAAACCTGAAAATAAACTTAAATTATGATAATTATGCAAGAAAAATGCATAAATATGCTTATTATCCTGCTTGAGTTTTGAATTTTCCGCTGTGCCTCAATATGCTCAAAAATCCGCTGAGATTTTTAAAGAGGATTATTATCATTGTAATAATCAGTATCAGCCTTGATACGAAAAAGTTTCTGAGTGTGAAGAGCAAGATGCCCAGTAGCAGGAGCGATGTGATTTTGAGACTGAACTCCATTTTGTCTATTATCTGTTTTTCAGAGCTTAAAATGTTTACGGCAAGCAAAATTATTTGAGAGACAAGCATTCCCGCGCCGGCTCCGATAATTCCTACTCTCTCAGTCAGTATAATCTGAGTTACAACTCCGGCCGCTGCCGACACAAGAGTGTTTCTTGTCAGTATAACAGGGCTTCTTTTGTGCAGAACGGTCATTGATATCAGACCTGACATAAAGGAAACGGGAACCGAAAGAGCCAGAGGATAGATTGATGATATTGCTTCAAGATATTCTCTTCCGTATACAAAGCCGACAATTTCGGGTGAGACCGCTATAAAAAGAAGCGTGAGAATAAATGACGGAGTCATGAGATTTTTTATGGCAT
The DNA here is from genome assembly GCA_944384515.1 of uncultured Clostridia bacterium. Classification (GTDB taxonomy): domain Bacteria; phylum Bacillota; class Clostridia; order Oscillospirales; family CAG-272; genus UBA1740. The sequence goes on along the minus strand of CALWTU010000010.1, from coordinate 2,273 downwards.
TTTTTATTTTTTCTTCCTTATGCTCCTCAAGTTTTCTTGTTATCCATGTTGACAGAGATGCCGTAATTCCTCCCGTGACGATGTTGAGCGACAAAGCAAAGGAGGAAATTACTGAATAAAGGCCCACAGCCTCTCTGCCTACAATGTTTGACAGAATAATCTTGTCGCTTTGAGCCATGAGGGAGAGCGCCAGATAATGAGGCATTACGGGGATAAGATAACTAACAAGATATTTTATAATATCGATATTAACTTTTGAATTTTTATGCATTGTTTCTCTTATTATTAACGGCAAGCCTATTATAAGACTGCTGAAAAACACTCCGTAAACTCTGCCGTACTCGTTAAGTGATAGTACGGCTATCAGGACGGTAGAGAACAACTGAGTCAGAACTCCTTTTGTAAGCACAATAAAAAAGACTGTTTTGTAGTTGTATTCATATCTTGAGTATGCGAGGAAAATTCCCTCTGCCGTATTCAGCATTACTTCTGCAAGCAGCAGCAGGGTAAGGGGTCTGTTAAGTGTTGTCAGAGCGTTTACAGGACCTTCAAATATCAGATACAGAACGGCGGCAACCAATGTTGTTACGACATTCAGAACCACAGCGCTTTTTATTAAATCGCCGCTTGAATTTTTGTAGTGTGAGAGCCCTTTGTAGATTGCGTTTTGCGCAATACCGAAGCTTGTAATTATTGTAAAAATACCGAGCCAGCTCATATAAATGCTGTAGTTACCGAACTGACTCGGAGAGAGCAATCTTGTATATATCGGAGTGAATATAAATGTCAGCCCTCGTGCCAAAACATTGGCACTTATATACCAAAAGGAACTTGTCAGTGAAGGGGTAGATTTTATAAAGCGATGTATTTTCTTAAACAAAGTTAACACCTTTTTTGTTATCTTAACCCCGGGAAGAAAAAATAAACCTGCCAAATTAAAGAAAAAAGTAAGTTTACACAAAGCAAAAAGTAAGTTTATACTGAATTTGTATAATTTTATTGTTGAAAATTTTTAAAATATATGTTATAATATTGCAATACAAAGGCTAATAATATTTTCAGGAGACGTGTATGAATATTTTGCATATGAAGTATGCCGTGGCAGTGGCGGAGGCAGGCTCACTGAACAAGGCATCCGAAAAGCTCTATGTCGCGCTTCCCAATATTAGCAGATCTATAAAAGAGCTTGAGGGAGATTTGGGTATAAACATTTTTGACCGCTCGGCAAAAGGCGTCAGCTTAACGCCTGAGGGAGAGGAATTTATAGAGTATGCCCGCAGCCTTCTTTCTCAGTTTGAACAGATGGAAAACTACTATAAGAGCAGTTTGCCGAGGAAGAAGAAGTTTTCGATTTCCGTTCCGAGGGCATCTTATATTTCGCACGCCTTTGTCCGCTTTACAAACGAACTTAAAAGAGAGCCGGTTGAGATTTTCTACGAGGAGACAAGCTCGCAGAGGACAATAAACAGTGTGCTTGACAACACTCATAAACTCGGAATTATCAGATTTAATGCAAAGCATCTTGATTATTTTGAGAAGATGCTCAGCGAAAAGGAGATAAATTTTGAGAAGGTGGCGGAATTTTCATACTGCCTTTTGATAAGCAAGGACAGTCCTCTGCTTAAAAAGGAGAGGGTGGAGCTTTATGACCTCAAGGATTATATTGAGATTGCCCATCTTGATCCTCTTACGCCGAGCATACCTCATTCCAAGGGGTTTAAGGATACGGAGAGCAAGGATGATCTGCGTCGCATTTTTGTATACGAAAGGGCGAGCCAGTTTGATCTTTTGTCTGAGAATACCGATACATATATGTGGGTATCTCCTCTGCCGCAGAAAACCTTGGAGAAATATAACCTTGTGCAGCTGAGGTGTCAGGAAAACACAGAGCTCTTCTGTGACCTTCACATCTACAAGAAAGGGTATAAACTGTCCTCAATAGACAAACTGTTTATAGCTACTCTATTCGGAACAAAGCAAAAAATACTTAATTTTTAAAATTATCCGTTCATTGAAAAAAATCAGAAAAATTTATAAATTATGAATAAATTTACTGCCTGTTATCAAAAATGATAATACAGCTTAACCAAAAAAATAATATGCAAAACATGTTATTTATGCTATACTTATCACAGGTTTAAAGTTTTGATAATTTTTACCGGAACTGATTATATTAACTAAAACGGAGGAAAATAAAATGGCAAGATTTACATTACCGAGAGATCTCTATCATGGCAAAGGCTCACTTGAAGCTCTCAAAAATCTTAAGGGTA
>CALWTU010000009.1 GCA_944384515.1 uncultured Clostridia bacterium | reverse complement strand
GAAGTCTTAGGTTAGAGAACTAAGAGCAGAAGCGTTGAAACGGTATGGGATAGAGAACCGAACCGCCGTATGCCGAACGGCACGTACGGTGGTGTGGGAGGGGGGAGAAAATCCCCTCTACCCGATTTCAGCGGGAGCAAAAGTGAGCCCTCTTTTTCCGAAAAAAGAGGAGCGTGTTGTTTGAAAAATCAACCTCAACCGAGGCGACAAAGAGCACCAAACCCAAATTTTAACAAAGACTTGAAAAATTTTAATTAATATGCTAAAATAAACTTATCACAATACATAGAGGGAGGCAAATATGGCAGACTATTGGAACGATGATGGTAATAAAAACAACAACTCGTCGCAAAACGGCAGATACACTGATGCACAAAACAACCAAAACGGCGGCGAACAAAACAGCGGTTTTGACAGCCGAGAAAATTTTGACAGCAACCACAATACCTTCTCTGTGCCAAGCAAAAACGAGCGCCCCAAAACACAGGGCTGGTCGGTAGCCTCAATGGTGCTCGGAATACTCAGTGTGGTCTGCTGCTGTTGCTTCTTTCCGATAGGAGGGGTCGTTTTTGCGGTTGCGGCAATCGTGCTGTCGGCGGTGAGCTGTCAGTCGCTCGGATATTTTGACGGAATGGCGATTGCGGGACTTATACTCGGAATTTTCGGAATGATATTCAGCATTATGGCAATTATTACGGTTATACTTACGAACGGAGATTTCTTCAAACAGTTTTACGAAGAGTTTCAGAAGAATATGGATCAAAACGGTGTGGAATTTTAATTCCGCACCGTTTTATAATTTCTGTTTATTACTTTTCTGTTATTTATAATCTATTATATTTTTGAAAACCGTCTCGGCGATGCCGAAATTGCGCTCTGCGTCTTTTTTGTCAAACTGATTTGACACGGGGCTGACTCTCTTGAGGCAGATCAGTGTATCATCCGGCATATTGGCAATTCCCGGCAGTGAGTAAAACTTAAGTGAGGAGAGTTTTATAGCATACTCATCGTAAAATACGACCGACCCGCTATCCTCTCCGACATATTCGGAAAGAGCAGAAAAAAGCGGCACGCCCTCAACCATTTTGTATTTTTCGTAGACCGACGGAGAGAAAAAGCACAGATAATAGTCGCTGTACATCAAAGTATCGTTCAGTATCTGATTGTTCTCGCTGATAAGAGTGTAGTTTACCTCATACTCTCCCGCCTCCTCAATCTCCTTTATCTCCTCACTGCTCAGTGTGAAAAGATCCTTCAGTGAGACGGATTTCACTCCGTCTTCGTCCGCATCCGGGCAAACGCGCGAGAGGCTTTGAAGAATGGTGTTGTACTGCGGAATATTGCCGTCCTGACTCTTGCGGTCAATATAATAGTTGCCGGCATAAAGAATATATGCGTCATAGTTCTCCTTGCGGCAGAGCTGCAATGTTGAGATAACAACGGCAAAGACCAAAAACAGCGCTATTATGCTGTGCCATTTATGGTAGTACCAAAAGTTTTCAAGCACCTCCGAAAAACTGCGTCTCTCCCCGGAGCGTGCAGAGTTTTCCGCTCCCGGATTGCCCTCTTGGATCTGCCCTCCCGCTTTATCGGAGGCGGCGCTCACTCCGTTACCGTTTTTGGGGGGCTCGTTCGGCGCGCCGCCGCTCGGCTCACCGAAATTTCCCTTATTGTTGTTTTCAGCCACAAAGCCACCTCCGTATTTTCTGTCTTTTCACCTCTTTAACAAGCGGTGTCTCTTATAATTATACAGTTTATTTTTTAACTTTTCGTGTTATCGGTTTAAACAATATTTTTTCAGTAGATTATTATCGATTTATCGCCCGACAGAATAATCACATCTCCCGCCGAAGTGTTTATGCCGATAATTCTGTCATCCGTTCTTGCGTTTTCGAGCGTTTTGCCGTTAAGGGTGATATTTTGCACATTTTCGGGAACTTTTATTCTTACCGTGCCGTCTTTGCCGGAGTATACTCTCATCTCCTTAAGAGAGCCCATCTCCCAGCTTAAATCAACACGGTGCCCGCCTCTTGCACAAATTCCACACACCTTACCGCTTTTCCATTCCTTTGGCAGTGACGGAAGAGGATCAAGATATCCGCCCTGGCTCTGAAGGAGCATTTCGCATACTCCTGCGGTATAACCGAAGTTTCCGTCAATCTGAAACGGCGGATGCAGATCCCACAGGTTCTCTGCAAAATTGTTGTTTATCATAGAGCGGATAAGAGCTATCGACTTGTCGGGGCATTTTGCCCTCGTCCAAAGGCAAAGACGGTGTGCCGCCGCCCAGCCGGTGGATTTGTCCCCTCTTTTTGTCAGTGTGACACGGGCGGCATCAAGCCACTCGGGAGTTTTCTCGGTAATGACGGTTGCCGGGTAAAGTCCCACAAGATGCGACACGTGCCTGTGGTGAGGGTCTCCGATATCCGAATAAAATCTCTCCTCACGGTATTCCTTAACCTGCCCCGACTCTCCGACAAGCACCGGATCAAGCTTATCAATCTGAGTGCGGATTGTGTCAAGAAGCGGCTCCTCTATGCCGAGAATTTCCGCCGCCTCAAGCGTGCGCTTATAGTTTTCATACACCATCTGCTGGTCAAACGCACAGCCCACTGTCTGATAATGCTCTCCGTTATGCCTCTGCTCCGGTGATGCGGAATTTTTAACAAGATACTTTCCGTCATACTCGCACAGCGTCTTTGTGAAAAAGCGAGACATCCCCGCAAGAGCCGGATATCCGAAGTCCCTGAGAAACTCCGTGTCCCCCGTGTACTCGTAATAATCCCAAAACAAGAGCGATGTAAACGCTCCCGTACCCGGTCCGCTGTGCCCTGACGAGCCGCTGATGTCATACGGCCACGCACCCGTGCCGATTATCCAGCCGTTTTCCCCGGGTGCGCCGAGGTTTTCGGGCGCGGTCTTTGCCACATAATCGTCCGCAAAGTTTTCCGCCTTTTTCATATACGCACGGGCGTAATCTATATAAGGAATAAATGTCTCGGCAAGTCCGCTGATACAGGACGGCCAATAGTTCATCTGCACATTGATGTTGTGCCAATACCCCGACGACCACGGCGAGCTTGCGTAGCAGTTCCAGATTCCCTGAAGGTTTGCGGGCAGTCCGCCTTTTCTCGACGAGCTGATGAGAAGATATCTTCCGTACTGGCAGATAAGTGCCTCAAGGTATCGGCTCTCCCTGCCCTCTTTATAAAGCTTCAGAAGCTCGTCTGTCGGAATAAGTCTGTCCTCGGTATCGGCTTTCAGAGATATGTCAAAGCGCTTATACAGGCTCTGATAATCCTTTACATGCCTCAGGTAAAGCGTTTCGTAGTCAAGCGCCGAGGCGGCTTCGATAAGACCGCTCACATATTCGTGCGGGTGGGGGTAGCCGTCAAGCTTTTTTGCGTGATCAGGCTCGGTAAACACACGGGACTCAAGCTTGTAGTTTGTTCCGCAGGCGAAAATGAGCGTCACCAAGTTTGCACCTTCAACATAGATACGCCCAAACTCGCATGTCATTTTTCCGCCCTCGCAGAATGCTCGGAGCTGTCCCTCAAAGAGGATACCATAGTACTCCATTCTGCCGCCGAGAATTATTGTATCCTTGCCGTTGTCGGTGACGCTTCCGATCTTGCCGAGTCCGTCCCCCTCCTCCTCGTTAAAATCTCCGACAAAAGGAACCTCTGCGCGCACGACAGCGTCAAGCGCACCCTCCCTGTCACACTCAACACGCACGACAAGTACACGGTCGGGGTAAGAGGCGAACACCGTGCGCCTGTACTGCACTCCGTCATAAACATAGCTCACTCGGCTCTCCGCCGTGTCAAGCTCAAGGCTCCTCTCGTACTCTGTCGCCATCGAGTGGTTGAAATCAATGAAAATTTCCGCAAAATTGTTAAGTCCGCCGGCGCACATCATAACACGCTTGCCTATCGGAAATTTGTACGGATTAAACATGGAGTTTTCGGTTATCTGAATTCTCTCGGTCTCAAGTCTGCCGAAGGTGCACGCACCGAGAAATCCGTTTCCGACTGGGAGCGAAAAGCGTTCCCAAGACCGCTTTGGCGTCAGCGCACGCGCAAAATCGTCATAAGCGGGTGCCGGTTTTTTATAAAAAAGTCTGTATCCTGTCTCTTTTTTCATTGAAGTTCCTCCGCATTTTTGAAGATTTAAATTTGCTTAGGTATAACTGTTTACAAACAGTATAACAGAAAAGTATTTTTATTTCAACAGAAAAAATAATATTGCAGACAAAGCCGCAATTTGGTGCTATAATGGGGCAAAGACAAACGAAAAAACAAAAAAAGATTTTACCGCACAAAATCTATGAATGTAAACATTCTTAACTCAATTTTCTTTTAGCATTATACAACAAAAACTACAACCGCATAAATCATCCCCGCTTTATTCCGTCATTTGTAAGAAGCAGGGGGCGTTAAAACAAGGCAGAGGGGGTATTGCTCTCTGCCTTGTTTTTGGTATGACGGGCATATCAATGCTCTGTGGTGAAAGTCCACTGAGGCGTAGTTACCGACGAACTCGATAGCGACTCCCAAGGTTTACATCGTGAGGTGTAGGCGAGAAGAAGGGATAGCGAAATCGTAGCCTGACGAACAGAAACTCGGTACAAAGGCGCAATAGGCGGATAAGTTGGCCAAAAGCAACGAAGTCCCAAAGGTAACCGTAACCCTATTGTGTAGACCGAGCAGGTAGACGAGGAAAGAGTATTGGTTTATCCCGTGAGGTCTCATAGGCAGAGAAATCTGTAGTAACAACGAACTATGAGAAGTCAGCAGAAGCCATAGTACCAAATGCAAATTTGGGAAGGGCTGAACGGTTCAAAATCGCATATAAAAGATGTTCTGCTCAGAACCGATACGCAAAGTAGCCGAAACGTATATTAGGCAAA
>CALWTU010000008.1 GCA_944384515.1 uncultured Clostridia bacterium | reverse complement strand
AATTAATGTTTGTCAGTTTTATTTTGTTTGTTTTTTCAAAAAGGCGGTCATTAACAGTACTGTACCGCTGCTAAGTTTTTTATTTTAAAATAGCGAGGATCTATGAAAATCCTCGCTATTTTGCTTATTATGAGAATTTCCCGGTTTCGCGGGGATTTTTTCTCGTTATTTTTTTGTTGTTTTTGTTTTCGGCTGGGGGTTACGCTTGTTCGGTTCGAATATATTTTATGAAAGTTATTCTCTCGGCGCTTTTTCTTATTTTGAACTTAAAGCGAAAAGAGTGAACTGAGAAATAAATCAAATATTATATATTTATTGCCTTGCTGTTTGTTTTATACTTGGATTTTGTCTCATATATTTATATGTATGGAGGAGTATTATGACAAACAGACAGAGATTTTTTATAAACGGATTTCTTTTGAGTATTGTAGCTATCAGTATCAGGAGCGTCACGCTCGGATTCAATGTATACATAGTTGATAATATAGGAGAAGAGGGCGTCGGGCTGTTTACCTTGGTTATGACGGTGTACGGTTTTGCGATTACATTTGCAACATCCGGAATTTCTCTCACAGTCACAAAACTTGTCTCCGCCGCAATCGGCGAGGGAAAGAGCACAGATGTTTTGAGAATTATGAAAAACAGCATATTTTATTCGCTTCTTTTCTCAGTGCTCTCATGCCTTGTGCTGTTCACGTTTGCACCGCAGATTTCAAGCAGAATCTTGTCCGACCTGAGGTGCGTAAGACCGCTCAGAATACTCTCACTCTCGCTTGTTCCTATAGGTCTGTCTGCCGTATTGACGGGTTATTTTGTCGGCGTCAAGCGGGTAGCAAAAAATGCGGTTCTTCAGGTTGCCGGACAAATATTCAAAATAGTTATAACAGTCGGACTTTTTACTCGGTTCAATTCGTTCGGCGTTGAGGCAAGCATTATTGCACTTACGGTCAGCATATGTGTAACCGAGTTTGCGGTGCTTTTTATTGCGCTGTTTGAATATGTCATAGATAAAAGAAGGTATAAAAACGGTACCGCAGTCCCCTCATATCTGAAGGCTGTGTGTAATATGGCGTTCCCGATAGCTCTCTCCACATATATCAGGTCAATGCTCTTGACACTTGAGCATGTGATAATACCCAAAAGACTGACCGACGGCGGACTCAGTCACAGTGACGCTCTTGCAAGATACGGTGTACTGCACGGCATGGCTCTGCCGATGTTGCTTTATCCTATGTCGCCGATTTCGTCATTTTCGGGACTGCTTGTTCCGGAGTTTTCCGAGAGCGTTGCGCAGAATAACAAACAGAGAAATTCAAAAATTGCATCCGAAACAATAAATACAACACTTAAGTATGCGCTGTCAGTCAGCGCATTTATGACACTTTTTGCCGAGGAGCTCGGATATGTGATGTATAGCTCGTATGAGGCGGGGCGGTATATTGCGGTGTTGGCGCCGATAATTCCGATAATGTATCTTGACCATGTTACCGACTCCATCCTGAAGGGAATAGGGGAACATGTATATTCCATGTGGGTAAACATATCCGACTCTCTTATATCCGTCGTACTGCTTTGGGTACTGCTCCCTAAAATGGGAATTTTCGGATATGCGGTAGTCATAATTGTGATGGAAGGATACAATTTCATTCTCTCGGCGGGCAGACTGTATTCTAAAATTCCGTTCAGAATTGATGTGATAAACTCCATTATATTGCCTCTGATTTCATGTGTTGCGGCGGTGGAACTCTCATCATTGCTCTTTTTGAACCAGGGTGCGTCGGCACACGGCTCGGTGCTTTTAGTCAAGATAGTTTTTTCGGCGTGCGCCTTCATCTTCTTTACGGAAATACAGAAACTCCTCATTTCAAAATTGATGAAAAAGAAAAGTGCAAAACACTAATATTTTAAAATTTTACGATCAATACTTTAAGCTATGCTGCAATTGAAGACGGATTAACAGTTCGGCATATTTCATGTAAATTTCGGCGTAAAAAGTATCTTATCTATTCTATAAACCCACTCTCGAATTTTTAAGCGCATATAAATAAGAGCGGCTTTGTGTCACACGGACACCAACCGCTCTTTTAAATTTGTTCTGTTTAAAAGGGAACTGTTATGAGTTGACAATCTGATTTTTAGAATTTTCCTTTTCGCTTTCCTCGCCGTCTTCTTCCTCGTCAGATCTTTCGTCAACTATACGGAGTGATTCAACACGCTTGCCGTTCATTTCAGTAATCTGAGCATAGAGACCGAGGTTTCTGAACTCGTCTCCGACCTGAGGAATTTTTCCGAGTACAGTCATAGCCCATCCCGCAACAGTCTGCGCGTCTGCCTCCTCGTCGATATCAAACATATCAAACAGCTTATAAATGTTGGTTTTTCCCGATACGGAGTATTCCTTGTCGCCAAGCTGTTTTATCTCTTCAATCATCTCGTCATGCTCATCCCAGATCTCGCCGACAATCTCCTCGACAATATCCTCAAGAGTAACAATACCGATAGTCGAGCCGAATTCGTCCATAACAATCGCAAGGTGCAACTGCTTGTTTTGAAGCTCTTTTAAAAGATCGTTTATCTTCTGAGACTTTGCAACATAAAGCACGGGTTTTACTATTTCGCTGAGAGAATCAAAATCTGTGTTATAGAAATCTTTATAGTACACAATACCTATTATGTTGTCCACATCTCCGTCATATACCGGCAGACGGGAGAATCCCGAATCGCGGAATACATCACGCACTTCTTCTTTTGTTGCATTTACCGAAACGGCTGTTATATCTACACGGGGGGTAAAGATATCAGACACATCAAGTTCGTTGAATTCGATAGCGCTCTTTATCAGCGTGCTTTCTTCTTTTCCAAAATCTCCGCCCTCTTCGGCCTCTTCAATTATGGAGATAAGTTCTTCTTCAGTCATACCTTTTTCTTCATCGTTTTTAATAAGTTTTCCGAGAAGTTTCTGGATATGTAACAAAACAAATGTAAGCGGAACAAATAAAACCGATAAAAACTTGATAAGAGGAGCTGAAAAAGACGCAAATTTTTCGGGAATTTTCTTCGCTAATGATTTTGGAGTAACCTCACCGAATATAAGGACAACAACGGTTGTTACTGCCGTGGAAATGGTTGCGCTGAAATCCATGACAACAGTACCTGTGAGTATGTCTACAAAAAATATTGTTGCAACGGTTGCGCAGGCAATGTTTACAATATTGTTACCGACAAGTATAGTTGAAATCAATGTGTCATAGTTGTCTGCAAGGTCCAAAACAAGTTTTGCTCTCTTGTTACCTTTTTCAGCCGCGTTTTTTACTCTTATTCTGTTAAAAGTTGAGAATGCGGTTTCGGTAGCAGAGAAGTAAGCCGACATGATGATGCAAAAAATAATGATTGCGAGTTGTAAGGCAGGGCCCATAATAATTTTCCTAAAATTATCCTTTCGTTTGTAGTTTATAAGTTATAGTATTTAAGTAGCCGTGTAATTGCGGCTAAAAAATCAAGCAAAAAAAGCCTAGCCGCACTCAGGTGCAGTTAAGCTCAGATATATATTCAGTTTTACGATGAATATCGGACAATTAGTCCCGTCGTCGTCCATAAAAAACTCCTGATTTTAATTACTCTTTTCACAATATTACCATAAAAATAATGATAAATCAACAGTTTCAGGATTTATTTACAATTTATTAACAAATAGCAGATTTAATAAAATTATACAAAAAAGTGTTTGAAAATAGGGCTGGGACTGTAAAAAGCGAAGATATTGCGGCTGCATATAACATTTATATTGACAATGCTTTGTTAAAATGGTAAAATATTACTCATCAAACATACGAGGTGAAGTATGCAATCCTGTTCATTTACCGGACACAGACAAATTAACAGAGAACACGAGGAATATATATACGATCTTGTCCTTCGCGCGATTAACTATGCGTACAGCGAGGGGTGCCGTGCTTTTTATTGCGGCGGAGCGGTTGGTTTTGATACGATTTGTGCAAGAGAGGTTATACTCTTTAAAATAACTCATCCGGATGTAAAACTGATTTTGCTCTTGCCGTGCAAAGACCAGGATAAACTTTGGAGTGACGAGCAGAAAATGCGGTATTATCATACACTGAGTGCGGCTGATGAGATAGTGTATGTTTCAGACGAATATACCAAAGACTGTATGCAAAAGAGAAACTATGAGCTTGTGCGCGTGTGTGATATGCTTATCGGTTATGTTTCGAGTGAGCGCAGCGGCGCGGCACAAACTTTTCGCATGGCGAAAAAGATGGGCAAGACGGTTTACAATATATTTCCAAAACTGGAAAGTATGATCAAATAGACACCCGTGTCGAAATAAACATTAAATTTTATGTAAATTATTTGTTTCGATATTGATTTTTTGCGTTTTGCGTGATATAATGTACTTGTATGAAATAAGTAGGAAGGAGAATTTTAGATTGACTTTTCCTGATTTTTTTGTAGCAGTAAGAGATGCTCAGTTCGGATTCGGCGTGATTCGCGACTGGGTAGTGAATATATATACACAGATAGCGGCAAATGAGGCGATAGTGAAGATATGGGATGCCATATGCAGATTTGTTGCTCCGTACTATAAGCCGCTTATGGGTGTAATTATTCTTCTTGCTGTGTTTATGGCATTTTTCGGAAAGAAATTTTCCGGTCTTATCAAATTTGTCGCATTATCCGTTGCCGGATTTGCGCTCGGCGTGCAGTATCTTGCTCCGATTATCCCGGCCGGAATTAAAATTCCGCCGTGGGTTGTAGGAATTGTTGTAGGCATACTTGCAGGAGTACTGTATAAATTCATATACATAATCCTCTATGCCATTGTTTTCGGTTACGGCACTTATATTTTGGCGTTCCACGGTTTTTATCTCAACACAAATGTCATTATATCGAAAAACAATATTTTCATCAGCATTATTATTGCGGGTATAATCCTTGCAGTTGCGTTGATTCTGAGAAAGTATATTGAGATGTTTGCTACCGCGGCGCTGGGAGGATATCTTGCCGCAATACTGTTTAACAATTGTATTTACGCTTATGCCAATGCGGGTGCTTTTGCAGGCAAGGGGTGGATTGCGATTTTGGTTGTCTCCGCCGTGATTGCTGTAGCGGGTGCGATTGTGCAGTTTAAAACAAGGCGTCGTTATTAAGTTTTTTCATAAGGCTGTCTTAAATGCGTTTTTAAGAGCATTGGAGGCAGCCTCTTTTTGTCTTTACAGACGGTGATATTAATATTGAGGTGTGATTATCATAAACACTGCTTTAGACACGGTTTCGGAGGTTTTGTTTGTAGAAAATATATATTGACTTTGGACTGTGTTTGTAGTATCATATAATAGAAAAATATTGACTCATAAAGGAATTATGATTATGGAACAATCAAAGAAACTCGAACTCAAGCGCATAGCCAACAATGTTCGTCTTGGGATTATAGAGGGAGTTTACAATGCTGCTTGCGGTCATCCGGGAGGTTCGCTTTCAATTGCGGATATTATGACATATCTGTACTTTGAAGAGATGAATATTGATCCGAAAAATTATAAGGATCCCAACCGTGACAGATTTGTTCTTTCCAAGGGACATACCGCACCTGCTTTGTATTCTGTGCTTGCGGAGAGAGGGTATTTCCCCAAAGAGGACTTGAAAACACTCCGTAAAACAAACAGCCGTCTTCAGGGACATCCGGATATGAAGGGAATTGAGGGAGTGGATATGACCACAGGTTCACTCGGTCTCGGCTTTTCTGCCGCATGCGGTATGGCGCTTTCGGCCAAGGTGTCCTCTGATTCATACAGAGTGTACACTGTTATCGGAGACGGAGAGAGCGAGGAGGGACAGGTTTGGGAGGCTGCGATGTTTGCCGCGCACTACAAGCTTGACAATCTTGTCGCTGTAGTTGACTTCAACGGCCTTCAGATTGACGGACCCGTAACCGAAGTTATGAATCCTACGCCTCACGATGAGAAATTCCGTGCATTCGGATGGAATGTTATCAAGATTGATGCGCATGACTTTGACCAGATAGAAAAGGCGTTTGCCGAGGCAAGGGAGGTAAAGGGCAAACCCACTTGTATTATAGCTCACAGTGTAAAGGGTAAGGGCGTATCGTATATGGAGAATTCTTGTGAGTGGCACGGACAGGCGCCTAAAGAAGACCTTTACAAGGTTGCAGTTGAAGACCTTAAAAAAATCGGCGAGAGCTTAAAGTGAGGAGAGATTTATGGCAGATAAGAAAGCTACAAGAGAGAGTTACGGAGCGGCTCTTTGCGAACTTGGTGAAAAATATGACTTTTTGGTACTTGACGCCGACCTTGCGGCGGCTACAAAAACCGGAATGTTCAAAAAGAAGTTTCCGCACAGATTTTTTGACTGCGGAATTGCAGAGGGCAATATGATGAGCGTTGCCGCAGGTATTGCCGCAACAGGCAAATGCGTATTTGCGTCAAGCTTTGCGATGTTTGCCGCAGGAAGAGCGTTTGAGCAGGTAAGAAACTCTATAGGATATCCTCACCTTAATGTAAAAATAGGAGCAACTCATGCAGGTATCACCGTCGGCGAGGACGGGGCAACACATCAGTGCAACGAGGATATTGCGCTTATGCGTACAATTCCCGGCATGACGGTAATCTGTCCTGCTGATGCAACAGAGGCTTATGAGGCTGTAAAGGCAGCAATAGAAGTTGACGGACCTGTTTATCTTCGTTTCGGCAGATATGCCGTTCCGAACTTCAATGCGGAAAACCCGGATTATAAATTTGAACTCGGAAAAGCGGTTAAACTGAAATCAGGTAAGGATGTAACGATTATTGCCACCGGATATATGGTTCATCTTGCTCTTGAGGCACAGAAGATGCTTGCCGAAGAGGGAATTGATGCGGGAGTGCTTAATATCCATACAATCAAGCCTATTGATAAAGAGGCTGTTATTGCGGCGGCAAAGGAGAGCGGTGCTATTGTAACTGCGGAGGAGCATAACATTATAGGCGGACTCGGCGGCGCAGTATGTGAAGCGGTGTGCGAGGAGTGTCCTGTTCCCGTGGTTCGTGTAGGTGTCGAAGACAAGTTCGGCAGGAGCGGTCAGGTACCCGAGCTGCTTGAGCTTTACGGACTTACCGCAAAGAATATTTGCGAGAAGGCAAAAATTGCAATTTCCAAAAAGAAATAAAAATATTCATTCGGCACAGCGTTTTCGGCGCTGTGCCTTTTTGTCTGTTATTGCAAAAATTCGAGTCTCTGATATGAGGTTTTTGCAAATCACAAGAGCCGTTTTTTGGCTTTTTTTATGTAGAAATATATTTATATATAAATAAAAGTTAAATTTTTAAAAAAGGTGTTTACAAAAAATGTTTTTTGATGTACAATATAGTGGAATAATAATGTAATGAGGTGCGTTTTATGAAACGAGTTTTGCTTAAGCTGTCCGGAGAGGCGCTGAGTAATAATAAAAACGATATATACGACGGTGAGTTTGTTGACGGAGTCGCAAGAGCCATTAAAGAGGCGGTTGAGGGCGGTTTTGAGATAGCTTTGGTTTGCGGTGCGGGAAATATTTGGCGCGGCAGACAGGGAGAGGAAATGGACAGGACGGATGCTGACCGCATGGGCATGCTTGCTACCGTAATAAACTCTATTTATCTCAAAGACGCATTGATAAGGGCAGGAGTTGACAGCGTGGTTATGTCCACGGTCTCCATGTACCCGATGGCGCTTGATTACTCTTCTGATATGGCAAAAAAATATCTTGGAGAGGGCAAGGTTGTTATATTGGGATGCGGACTCGGAATTCCGTTTATCTCCACAGATACAGCCGGAGCGGTAAGAGCCAAGGAGATAGATGCAGACGCAGTGTTTATGGCAAAGAATGTCGATTATATTTACACTGATGACCCGAGAAAAAATAAAGACGCAGTCAAGCTTGAGCGCATAAAAGCGTCTGAGGTGCTTAAGATGAATCTTAAGGCAATTGACGCGACGGCGACAGCGTTTTGTATGGCAAACGGAATGCCTATCCACATTTTCGGGCTTAAAAATCCGTCAGATATTACAAAAGCACTGAAGGGCGAGAGCCTCGGCACAATTATCAGCGCAGAGTAAACATTTCCGAATAAAGAGAATATTAATCATACATAAAGGAGAACAAACTATGAAACTTGAGACCAAAGAATACGAGAGCAAAATGCAAAAGAGCATTGCCTCTTATAAAGAAAATCTTTCGACCATAAGAGCTGGCAGAGCAACGCCCGATGTACTCAAAAAGATAGAGGTTGAGTATTACGGATCTCCTACACCCATTTCCTCAATTGCCGAAATAAAAGTTACCGATGCAAGAACCCTTACAATTACTGCATGGGATAGATCTGCAATGAAGGGTATCGAGAAGGCTATTCTTACATCCGATCTCGGCATTAACCCTCAGAATGACGGTTCATGTATCCGCCTTTTGTTCCCGCCGATGACAGAGGAGAGAAGAAAGGAGCTTTCAAAGACAATTTCCAAACTCGGTGAGGACGCTAAGGTTGCCATAAGAAATATTCGCCGTGATGCAAACGATAAGGTCAAGGCAATGAAAAAAGACTCTCTTATGACAGAAGACGAGGCTAAGTCATCAGATAAACTTGTTCAGGATCTTACAGATAAGTACATTAAGGAAATTGACTCCATAACATCCCTTAAAACCAAGGAAATTATGGAAATATAATCCGAGAGGAATTTAAATGTTTAACAAAAATAAGAAAATCATGACGGATGACAGATTGGATTCTGTCGCTATAATTACGGACGGAAACGGAAGATGGGCGCAAAAGCGCGGACTGCCGAGGAGCCAGGGACATATAGCAGGAGCCAAGATTATACAGTCTGTTCTTGAGAAATTCAGAGAGATCGGTGTTCATTATGTGACGCTGTATGTTTTTTCGACCGAGAACTGGAAAAGGCCGAAGGAAGAGATAGACACGATTATGGAGCTTGCGTACACCTATCTTGACCAGGTTGTTGCCAAGAAGATAAAAGAGGACAACAACTTCTGCGTAAAGTTTCTCGGAGACCTCTCTGTTCTCAGTGAGAAACTGAGGAACAAATGCATTGAAATTGAGAATATGGCAAAGGATAAGGAGTTTGTGTGCAGTATTGCGCTGAACTACGGAGGCAGGAGCGAGATTGTCCATGCGGCAAACCAAGCTATAAAGGACGGTTATACAGAGCTTACCGAAGAAATAATGTCAAGGTATATGTATACAAACGGCACGCCCGATCCTGACCTTGTTATCAGAACCGGCGGAAACTTCAGAATTTCAAATTATCTTCTTTGGCAGAGTGCCTATTCCGAGTATGTAATTCTTGATACGCTCTGGCCCGATTTCGGAGAGAAAGAAATATACAAGGCGGTAGAGGATTTTTATTCCAGAAAGCGCAGATTCGGCGGACTTGATAAGGAAGAGTGATATATGAAAATAAGAGTTTTAACATCTGTGGGAATTTTTATAGTAGGTATACCGCTTCTGATTTTTTCCGAGTACATCACCTATCCCATAGCACTGTCGCTCATAGGTCTTATTGCGATTTTTGAAATGCTGCGTGTTCTTGAGGTACATCGCAATTTTTGGGTGAGCGTACCTGCCTACCTTTTGGCGTTGGCGTTGCCGCTGTGTGCGTACTTTTTCGGTTTTGAGAAACTTATTACATTTGTAATGGTGATGGTTTGTTCATTCTTTGTGTATCTTTTGTATCTGTTTTTTCTCGCTGTTTTCATGCGGGGAAAGCTTTGTTATAATAAGATATGCGAGGTGTTTGCATCCACAGTTTACATTACGGCGTCATTTGCAACACTCAGTGCGGTAAGGTACATGGAGAAGGGAATTTTTATACTTTCACTTGTCTTTGTTACGGCATGGGGATGTGATGTGTTCGCTTATTTCACCGGTTACTTTTTCGGAAAGCATAAGCTTATTGTTGAGATAAGCCCCAAAAAAACTGTTGAGGGCTCTTTGGGCGGCATATTTTTTGCCACTGCGGGAACGGTTATATTCGGCGCTTTGGTTGAAAGATTTACAGAGCTTGAGGCAAACTATGTGGTGCTTGTTGCAATGGGAATTGTGTTATCCGTTGTTGCCCAGCTCGGAGATCTTGTTGCGTCTTTGATAAAGCGTGAGCACGGTATAAAGGATTACGGCAGACTGCTGCCGGGACACGGCGGAATAATGGACAGATTTGATTCTGTTCTGGGAGTCGCCACTCCGCTTTTTGCAATCTCGATGATATTTCCGCCCTTTAACTGAATATTACTTTTTGAGGGTGATGTAGAGCAATTTACACTCCCTCAAATTTATCAATATTAATATCGGAGTTAACCAAATGACTGATAAAGAAAAAATTATTGCGGTTTTGGGCTCAACCGGTTCTGTGGGACAACAGGCGCTTGATGTCGCATTGAAAAGAGGGTACAGGGTTGATTTTTTAACTGCAAACAGGAATACACACCTGGCAGAAAAATATGTAAGACTTTTTAAGCCCTCATATGTTGCCATGGCAGACGAAGAGAGCTTTGGAGATTTAAAGGTGAGAATTTCGGATACCGATACCCGTGTGCTGCTCGGCAGCGAGGGAATAACGGAGGGCATTGAGAGAACGGCTGCCGATACGGTTGTAAATTCTATTATCGGCGAGGCAGGACTTATCCCGACGCTTAAAGCCTTAGAAATGAAAAAGCGTTTGGCACTGGCTAATAAGGAGTCTCTTGTGGTAGCGGGCCATATAGTAATGGCAAAAGCTAAGGAGTTCGGCGCCGAGATAATTCCGGTTGACAGTGAGCATTCTGCGATTTTTCAGTCGCTGAAATCCGGTAAAGAGAGCGAAATAAAAAAGATTATTCTGACGGCGTCAGGCGGTCCTTTTTTCGGCAAGACGAGAGAGGAGCTTGAAAAGGTGACGCTTGCGGATACGCTCGCACACCCCACCTGGAAAATGGGCAAGAAAATAACCGTCGATTCCGCCACCCTGATGAACAAGGGATTTGAAATTATAGAGGCGGCATATCTTTTCGGTGTCGGTGCGGAAAAAATAGAGGTCGTTGTTCACCGTGAGAGCATATTGCATTCCGCGGTTGAATATATTGATAACAGTGTAATAGGCGAGTTTTCCGTCCCCGATATGCGTATGTGCGTTCAGTATGCAGTTGATTATCCGCACAGGTGCGATGCCGTATGCGGGGAGCTTGATCTGATAAAACTTTCAAAGATGACATTTTTCCGCCCGGATACAAAGGCATTCCCGTTGATTGAGCTTGCAAAGGAGGCAATGAAGATGGGCGGCGCCATGCCGGCTGTACTGAATGCGGCGGACGAGGTAGCGGCGGAAAAGTTCCTTTCGGAAAAAATAAAATTTATACAGATAGCGGATGTTGTGCAGAATGTTTTTGAAACACTCTCCGACGGGTGCAAATATTCATCTTTGGAGGATATACTGAGTTTCGATAAATCTGCAAGAGAGATTGCGGAGAATTATATTTTGAAATTGAAATAAGGAGATTTAATTTGAGTACTGTTGTTACTATAATCATAGCGCTTTTTGTGTTCGGATTTCTGATTTTGATACACGAGCTGGGGCACTATACCTTTGCCCGTATTTTCAAGGTTAAAATCAATGAGTTTTCGATAGGTATGGGACCGAAACTGCTTTGGTATGACTCTAAAAAAACGGGTATCAGGTATTCGCTGTCTATGTTTCCGATAGGCGGATATGTTGCCATGGCGGGCGAGGATGACGAAAACGACGACCCCAACTCCTTTGATAAAAAACCGAGATGGCAGAGATTTATCATAACGCTTGCCGGCGCGGCTGTCAATATTGTTTTCGGATTTTTGGCGATGATTGTTTTGACATCAATAATCAATATCGGCAATACCAAGGTTGACGACTTTATAGACGGCAGTAAGATGGGATATGAGGTCTCCTCATCTCAATCGGGACTTCAAAAAGGGGATGTTATAACTCATATTGACGGCAAGAGAGTTAAAATACTTGATGAGCTCTCTTATGAGATAATGCGCCGCGGATATGAGCCCTTGGATGTCACTGTTATTCGTGACGGTGAGGAGATTGTGTTAAAGGATGTTGTATTTCCCACCGACGAGCAGCAGGGGCAGGTTTTCGGCGTAATGGATTTTAAGGTGCAGAGAGTCGAGGATAAGAACATATTCACCGTGCTCAGTTTTTCATGGAACAAATCCGTGTTGATCGTGCGTATGTGCTGGGAGTCGCTTTTTGACCTTATAACCGGAAGATATACTTTTGCCGCCGTGTCCGGACCTGTCGGCATATCATCTGCTATCGGCAGTGCGGCGAGGGCGGGATTTGCGTCGCTTCTTTATATGGTGGCGCTCATCAGCATTAACCTCGGAGTTATGAATCTGCTTCCCATACCGGCACTTGACGGCGGAAGACTGATAACGATTATTATTGAGATGATAACAAGAAAGCCAATTCCCAAAAAGATAGAGGGAATGATAAACGGCGTAGGACTGTCGGCACTGCTGCTCTTATCTGTTATCGTAATGGTAAAGGATGTAATACAGCTGTTTGTTTAGTATAAAAAGAAAGGATTTTGCAATGGACTATAATCTTATTCGGCGCAGGAGTAATTCATTTAAAATAGGCAATGTCGGTATAGGCGGCACATACCCCGTGTCAATACAGTCAATGACAAATACCGATACACACGATATAGATGCCACTTATGAGCAAATAAAGCTTCTTGAATCGGCGGGATGTGATATAGTCCGTATTGCGCTCCCTGACATACAGGCCGCCAGAACAGTATATGCGCTCAAAGAAAAGGGCATAAAAATTCCGATTGTTGCTGACATACACTTTGACTATAAAATTGCGCTTGAAGCCGTGAAAATGGGAGTTGATAAAATCAGGATAAATCCCGGAAATATCGGCTCTGAGGAGAAAACCGAGGCTGTGGTAAAGGCGTGCGCAGATAAAAACATTCCTATCAGGATAGGCGTAAATTCGGGTTCGGTGGAAAAAGAGATACTGAAAAAATACTCATCTCCGACACCGAGAGCTTTGGCGGAGAGCGCTCTTTTACACCTTGAAATACTGAAAAAATTTGACTTTAACAAGGTTGTTCTGTCTGTAAAAGCCTCAAATGTTCCTGATATGATAGAGGCAAACCGTATTTTGGCAGAGAGCACCGACTGTCCTCTTCACCTCGGTGTTACAGAGGCGGGAGCGGGGGCTCGCGGATTGCTTAAGAGCGGTATCGGAATAGGAACTCTTTTGAGCTTGGGAATAGGAGATACTCTGCGTGTGTCCTTGACGGATGATCCGGTAAAGGAGATTTATGCGGCAAAAGAAATACTCTCAACTTTAAAGATAGGAGAGAACAGCGGAATGGATATAATCTCATGCCCGACATGCGGCAGGACAAGAATCAACCTTATTTCACTGTATCGTCAGTTTGAGGAGAGAGTGAAATTTGAGGGGCTTGATAAACTCAATATAAAGGTTGCCTTGATGGGCTGTGCGGTCAACGGACCCGGCGAGGCGAGAGAAGCGGATATAGGCATTGCGGGCGGTGTCGGAGAGGGACTGCTCTTCAAAAAGGGAGAAATTATAAGAAAAATTCCGGAGCAGTACCTGATTGAAGAACTTATCAGAGAAATAAAAGTTATGAATGGAATTTGATAATGGGGGATGTAAAAAAGAAATTCTCCGATTGGTTTTGGAGGTACAAGCCTACCTATATTCAGTCGGAGGTGCTGAAGAGGGGATATAACGAGAGTGTCAGATACTCAAAGCAGCCTTTGCGTGTCGAGGTAGATATATACTTTGACGAGCATCAGGATGCAGACATACTCTATGATATTGAGGATGAGTGCAGGAAGGTGTATTCTGCCGAGTCGTTTAGAATTTTTCCTCATTTTCCTCCGTCCGAGTATGACAGTACGAGACTGAATGAGATTGTGACGGAGGCGGCGCTTTGCGGGGCGGTAACCAACGGTTTTTTCTCAAATGCCAAGTATTTTGACGACGGCAGCACGGTTACAGTACAGCTTCGCTTCACCGACAACGGGGTGAATTTTGTAAAGAATGCAAATACCGAGGAAATCTTATCAAACATTCTAAAGAGCAGATACGGCGTCAGCCGTGACTTTAAGATTATATCCGACATAAGAGCCTCGGAGTATGAAAAAGAGTGGGATGACAAGAGAAAAGAGATACTTTTGAGAGTTGAGGAGGAGAACCGCCGTATTTGTGCGGAAAATGCCAAGTCTCAAAATGAAGAAATTGCGCCTGATCCGACTGCCGATTTTGAGGCAAGGCAGGGAATTTCGAGTATGACGGGCAGCAATCAGCAGATAAGCGAAACGGTGTACAGGATGGGACCTACCACATATGACTTTACCGAGTCGGAGCTCATCTCGGGAGATGACTTTGATATAGTTGAGCCGGTTCCGCTGTCATCTTTTAACTCTGTCAGGTCTCACTCTATTTTCCTCGGCACCGTGTTTGATGTATCTACAAAAGAAATTCAGCAGGGCGAAAAGATAAAGTATTCCATCGGTTTTTCCGACGGAGCCTGCGGTTCATACATAAAGGGTGTCGTATCAAAGGAGGATGACGGTTTTCTCAAGAAAATAAAATCGGGAATGCACATAGCCGTGCACGGTAAAATTACAAGAGGAAAGTATGATAATGAGCCGTATGTGAGCCCGAAGGGAATAAAACAGATAAAAAAGATTGAGCGGGCGGATAACGCACCACAAAAGCGCGTGGAGCTTCATCTTCACTCAAATATGTCCCAGATGGATGCCATAATCACGCCTGCCGAGATAGTGAATACGGCGCTGCGCTGGGGGCATAAGGCAATTGCGATTACCGACCACGGAAATGTACAGGCTTTCCCCGAGGTTATGCTTGCGCTTGAAAAATCTAAGAACAAGGATTTGAAAGTGCTTTACGGTATCGAGGCATATTATGCAAACGACACCGCAAGGTGCATTTTCGGAAAGACATATCCTGCTTTTGATGATGAAATTGTGGTTTTCGATATTGAGACAACAGGACTTTCTAACCGTACTAATAAAATTATCGAGATAGGTGCGGTAAAAGTCAAGAACTTTGAAATTATCGACAGAATGGATATATTTGTCGATCCCGAGTGCCATATTCCCGAAGAAATTACAGAGCTTACCTCTATTACAGACGAGATGGTAAAAGGTGCGATGAAGGAGAGGGAAGCGGTTAAAGCATTCCTTGATTTCTGCGGCGAGGATATGCTTGTTGCGCACAATGCAAATTTTGACGTGGGATTTATCAGAGTTGCCGCAGAGAGAAACGACCTTGTGTTTAAAAATTCATATCTCGATACCGTCGGACTTTCAAAATACTTAAACCCTGAGTTTAAAAACCATAAACTCGACACGATTGTAAAAAACTACAATATAGGTGACTTCCATCACCACAGAGCGTCAGACGACGCCGAGGTACTTGCCAAAATTCTTTTTGTCATGCTTGAGAAGCTCAAGAGTGACGGAATAGACAATTTTGACAGAGTCAACGAAGCAATGGGCGAGGATGTCGACCCATTGAAGCTGAGGCTCTACCATATGATAATTTTTGCGAAAAACAAGGTGGGTCTTAAAAACCTCTATAAGCTCGTTTCGTTCAGCTACCTCAATTACTATAAGCGCTTTCCGAGAATGCCCAAAACTCTCATAGAGCAGTATAGGGAGGGATTGCTTATCGGCTCGGCGTGTGAGGCGGGCGAGGTATACCGTGCGATTTTGGACGGAAAGAGCGATGCGGAGGTTGAAGAGATAGCGTCGTTTTATGATTATCTTGAGATACAGCCCACCTGTAACAATATGTTCCTTGTAAATGAGGGGCGTGTTGAGAGCGTCGAGGCGCTTCAGAATATAAACCGTCAGATTTATAATCTCGGCAAAAAACTGAATAAACCTGTTTGCGCTACATGCGATGCGCATTTTTTAAATCCCGAGGATGAGATTTACAGAAGAATTCTTCTTGCGGGCATGAAATTTTCGGATGCGGATAAAGAGCTTCCGATTTATCTTAGGACGACTGAGGAGATGCTCGCGGAATTTGCATATCTCGGGGAGGATATTGCGTATGAGGTGGTAGTTACAAATCCTAATCTCATAGCGGATATGTGCGAGCCGATAAGGCCGATACCTGAGGGAAAATACGAGCCGACTTTGCCCGGCGCCAATGAGCAGCTGACTGAGGCGTGCTGGAACAAGGCAAAAAAACTGTATGGCGAGGATGTGCCCGAGCTTGTCAAAAAGAGACTGACAAAAGAACTTGACTCTATTATAAAGAACGGTTTTGCCGTGCTTTATATGATAGCGGTTAAGCTTGTTGCGTTTTCGGAGAAGAACGGTTACCTTGTAGGCTCAAGAGGCTCTGTCGGATCCTCATTGGTAGCTACTTTATCAGGAATTTCGGAGGTAAACCCGCTGCCGCCGCATTACAGATGTCCGAAATGCAAGCATACCGAGTTTTTCACCGACGGTTCTGTGGGATCGGGCTTTGACCTTCCGGACAAGCCGTGTCCCGTTTGCTCTGAGATTATGCTGACGGACGGTCATGACATACCCTTTGAAACTTTCTTAGGATTTTACGGAGACAAGTCTCCGGATATAGACCTTAACTTCTCAGGAGATGTGCAGGGACTTGTACATAAATACACAGAGGAGCTTTTCGGTGAGGGACACGTGTTCCGTGCCGGAACTATAGGTACTCTTGCGGATAAAACCGCATGGGGATATATTGCAAAATATCTTGAGGAGAGAAAAATAAAAATTCCCTCGGCTGAAATATCGCATATGGTGACACGCCTCGTTGGAATCAAGCGCACCACGGGACAGCACCCAGGAGGTATTATCGTTGTACCGAAGGACTATGAAATATATGATTTTACACCGGTACAGCACCCGGCGGACGACCCGAACTCGGATATTATAACGACGCATTTCCAGTTTTCCTATCTGCATGATACGATACTGAAACTCGACGAGCTCGGACACGATATTCCGACAAAATATAAGATGCTTGAAAAGTATACCAATACCAGCGTCCTTGATGTAAAAATGAATGACAGCTCGGTCTATGAGCTGTTTGAGTCGACACGCCCCTTAGGTATAGAGCCGGAGTCGATAGGCGGCTGTAAACTCGGAACATACGGAATTCCGGAGATGGGAACAAAGTTTATCCAGCAGGTTCTCCTTGAGGCAAAACCTAAAAACTTTGCAGACCTGCTTCAGATATCCGGACTTACTCACGGCACTGACGTGTGGCTCGGAAACGCACAGGAGCTTATTAAGGCGGGAACGTGTACAATATCCGAGGTGGTTGGTACCCGTGACGGAATTATGCTCTATCTTATTCAGCACGGACTTGACGACTCTACGTCCTTTAAGATAATGGAGGATGTCAGAAAAGGAAGGGGACTTAAGCCCGAGTATGAAAAGGATATGCTTGAGCACGGTGTCCCGGAGTGGTATATCTGGTCATGTAAAAAGATAAAATACATGTTCCCGAAGGCGCACGCCGCGGCGTACGATATGTCGGCTATCCGTCTCGGTTGGTATAAGATTTACTACCCTATGGAGTTTTATGCGGCATTTTTGACTGTGGCACCGGGCGGATTTGATGCGGAGATTGTCGGTGGCGGCTATAAGAGAGTGAATGCCGCCATAAACGAAATAGAGGAAAAGGGAAATGAGGCAACCGCAAAGGAAAACGAAACATGCCAGACGCTCTACCTTGTCAGGGAGGCAATGGCTCGCGGAGTCGAGTTTTTAAATGTTGACCTTATGAAATCCGATTCCAAGGCGTTTCTGCCCGAGAACGGAAAAATAAGAATGCCGTTTAATTCGCTCCCGGGACTTGGCGATACAGCGGCGGAGAAGATTATTAACACAAGAAATAATTACGATATTTTCTCTATTGACGAGCTGAGACAGAGGACGGGAATTTCAAAAACGGTAATTGAAATCTTAAGGCGCAACCATGTGCTTGATGAGCTTTCGGAAACCAACCAGTTTTCACTGTTCTGATTTTTAAATTTTATCAATAAAAAGGGCAGAGAGTAGTTATACTCCGTCTGCCCTGAAGTTTTATAACCAATTTTTAATTTTTGATAAATAAAAGCAAAAACAGAATTATTGCGCATTCTTTGTCTTTTGTTCCGGAAAACAGCACAAAAAGCGCAACTGCAAGTATTATCAGCTCCTCTGTTCCGAAAGAATCAAATATGTTAAGTGAGGGTATGTATTTTTGAATTAAATTCGGCACTGGAAATTTCTTTAAAACTCCCATTACATCCACGCTTTCCTCCTCTTTTTTCTCTTCCGTCGGGGCAGAGGTATCTTCCCAGGGATTTTTGTTTTGCGCGAACACAGGTTGATCATCTTCCGGCTGTTTGGGGGAGGGCTGGCTCGGCTCCGGAGTTTTGAATTTTACAGCGTCGTCATCATCCATAAAAGCGGTTCCGTTATAATTTTCGGGTATTCTTATTTCATCCGCCTCTCCCTTCTGATAACTTCTTGTGTACATATACTACCTCCATTTCATCATATCGAGGATGTCAGCTATATTCATCATAGAGTCAATCGCTTTGCTTCTTTTTTCCGAAACATACGGGCGCAGAGCGCAGAGCAGTTCTCTCCGTTTGGATCTCATGCTGTCTGCCTCGTGAGCCATGGCGGCAACGGCCTCTTTAGCTTCTTTCTCATCTTCTTTTGTTTGGGGCGGTGCCTCCTCCGATATTACATTGTTTTCTTTTGCGATACTTTTTATTTTTTCCACGATATCAGGATTTTCCATGATTAAACTAACGATTTTACCAATATCTGCTTCAGCCATAATAATCTCCTACCTGTTCTTGTATCTGTTTACAATTTTCATAGCGTCTCTGAGATTGAATTTTTCAATTCCCGAGAGCGCACCGCGGATTTTTTCCATATCCTCTCTTTGCGGCATGGCAGGGGAGAGGGATATTCCGTAATTTTTAGCCATCTGCACAATGCTGTTCCACAGTGATCTGTCATCAAGTGCCGCAAGTTTTTCGAGTTCGTCTTTATTAACTTTCATAATAACTCCCTTCGCTTGTAGATTGAAATTGCTTCTGTATTATAATATGCCAAAACACAAAATAATGTTAAAGGAATTTTATATGAAAATACTTGTTCTTTCGGATTCGCACGGAGATATATACAATTTAAAAGAGGTCTTACGCATACACAGGGATGCCAACGCAGTGTGTTTTTTGGGAGACGGACTAAGAGATGTCGATGCGCTCTATAGAGAGGTGCAAAACAGTGCGGCATGGATATGCGTCAGGGGCAACTGTGATTTTTACAATTTGTTTGACGGATGTGCGGTCGGAAAGAATGCGCAGATTGAGTATTTCGGCAAAAGAATTCTCCTGACGCACGGCGACCTTTATTCTGCAAAGTACGGGCTTGGCGGACTTATCTCTTTAGCGCGTGAGCGAGAGGCGGATGTCGTGCTATACGGCCATACTCATATTCCGAAGGAGACATATGTAAATGAGGAGCGCCCGATCTATCTTTTTAATCCCGGCAGCATATGCTATCCAAACGGAAGTTACGGGCTTATCACGCTTGACGAGGGCGGAATTTTATTTTCGCACGGTAAAATTTGATTAACACTTTCCCTCTGGTAAAATACTTGATTATATTCAAATAATATGGTATAATATAGTGAGTATTAACGTATAACTTCAAAAGAGGTGATTTTATGCCCAAGTATGACAGCCCGTTATCAGACGGACTGAAAAAACCTGAAAGTATTAAAGAGGTACCGGGGTATGTAATTAAGAGAATTACGGGATTTTCGACACGGTTGTTTTACATAATAAAACTTGTGTGGCAGACATCTCCGCTTATACTCTTTACAATGGCGTTTTTCAGCCTTATTGAGGGTATTTTGCCTGTTATCGGAGCGTACATTTCAAAGGATTTGCTTAACGCTATCGCCGCTCTTATCGGCAAAACTTACAGCGGCACAACTTTTGAAGAAATATTTACCGTGATGCGCCCTGTAATTTTTTTGCTTCTTATGAATTTTATTTTCATGATTTTGCGCAAGGTTATAGAGCAGATACATACAAGCATTACCGCCGTTGCGGGTGAACTTGTGGTAAATCATATAAAACTTATGATTATCAACAAGGCAAAGACCGTAGATATGTGTTCTTTCGACAGTCCGCTCTTTTATGAAAAACTTGAGAATGCCAACAGGGAAGCGGGCACAAGACCTATAAATATACTGAATGCTACATTCAAGGTTATCAGTAATACAATAAGTGTAGCATCATTCATTGTCGTTTTGGCAACTCTCAGTCCGTATGCGCCGGTTATTATAATGATTGCGGCAATTCCGGGAGCTGTTGTTAATTATTGGTACAGAAATATGAATTTCCGTTACCTGCGCTTTCATTCCAAGGAGAGGCGCGAGATGAATTATTACTCGGGCGTTATGGTTAATAAAGACCTTGCCAAAGAGGTTAAAATTCTCGGTCTCGGAGACACATTTATCGACAAATACGATAAAGCGTTTAAGAAATATCATAAAGGACTGAGACGCCTGATTATAAAAGAGGGAGCGCTGAAAACTTTTGTCGCTGTTTTGACCGCTATCGTAAACTGCGCGCTATTTGCATATGTAGCCTATGATGTGGTTTTCCGAGGAGGAGAGATAGGTGACTACTCGCTTTATACAGGTGCACTGAATTCTGTTGCCACGCATGTTACAACTATCGTAACCGCAACAGCAACAATATATGAAGGTACACTGTTTATTAACAATATGATAGACTACATGAAAGAGGAGCAAAAGGTGGTTGCGATTACCCCGACTCCCCGAATTCCCAAGAAAGGCGCAAAGCATGTAATTGAATTCAGAAATGTTTCATTCTCTTATCCCGGTGTTGACAGAAAGGTGCTTGACGGCATAAATCTGCGGCTTGAGTCCGGGGACAACGTCGTACTTGTCGGCCTTAACGGTGCAGGAAAAACAACTTTGATAAAGCTTCTGACGCGTCTTTACGACCCGACTGAGGGAGAAATTTATCTTGACGGATACGATATAAGAGAGTACGATGTCGATGCACTGCACGATATTTACGGAATTATCTTTCAGGATTTCGGCAAATATGCGGTTACGGTATCTGAAAACATTAGCTTCGGTGACCCGGTGCGCAGTGTGGAAAGCGCAGAGGTGGAAGCTGCCGCAACAAGTGCAAATGCCAATGATTTTATCAAAGCACTTCCGAATCAGTATAATACATTCCTCACCAGAATGTTTGAGGAGGACGGTATAGAGCTCTCCGGAGGTCAGTGGCAGAAGCTCTCTGTTGCAAGGGCGTTTTACAAGGACAGCGACATTCTTATACTTGACGAGCCGACTGCGGCATTGGATGCATTGGCGGAGGAGGCAATCTTCAGTCAGTTTAAGAAACTCAGTACGGGAAAAATATCGGTGTTCGTTTCTCACCGTCTCTCAAGTGCCGTTACAGCAAAAAAAATTGTGGTGCTTGGCGGAGGTAAAATCATTGAGTGCGGTACGCACAGTGAGCTTATGGAAAAGAAGGGTGAGTATTATGTACTGTTCTCGACACAGGCACAGCATTATACGGGTGTAGAGTTTAATGCACAGCGAGAGGGCAGAGACACTCATATATAATTATTGAAAAAACCGGAGAGGCGTGTTTCCCGTCTCTCCGGTTTAAGTTTTGTCAGACACCATCTATCTTCTGATTTTTCTTCTTCTGCCTCTCTGCGGTTTTTTTAAAATAATCAGTGACAAAAGTCCCGAGAAAGCAAAAATAACTGTATTTAAAAGTCCGCCGATTTTCATATTTCCCTCGGCAAAAATCACCGAGATTGCGATGATGATAAAAGAAAATACCAAAATCGAGATAACCTGCGCCTTTTTATCCTCATTTATTCGGCTTATGATAAAGCTTCCGCATACAGAGCTGAGCGCTACGGTTATGGCGGAAGCAATGCCGATCTTCTGTGCGGGATTTTCACATCCGGCAAGCCAGATTGAGAGCAGCATTGAGCACATTATTATAAGTCCCGCATATAAAAGGACATTAAACAGTACAGACAGGGCAGGGGATGCTGACAGTTTGTTAAATCTTCTCTTCATAAAAAACCTCCGAATAAGTCATTATAACCTATTCGGAGAAAATATAAAATATTACAAAATATAGGTATTATTTTGAAGTTTGTTCTTTGTTTTCCTCGGCGTTTTCAACTGCGGGTGCAGGCTCCTGAGTTTCGGCATTCTGATTTGCCTTTGCCTCAATTACCTGAGCTGCAAGATCCTGTGCGCTTACATCAACGCTTCTTATAGCCGCTTTAAGGAAGCGGATTTTGGTCTTGTCTTTTGTGGTTTCAAGTACAAAAGTTTCTTCTTTTATAGATACAACCTTACCGATTATGCCGCCGATTGTAGTAACTTCATCTCCAACCTGCAAAGCGTCACGCATAGCAGCGTCCTTCTTCTCCTGCTTTTTCTGAGGACGAATCATAAAGAAATAGAAGAAAACAAAAAGCAGAGCGATCATTAAAATGGTGATCCAGCTTCCGCCCAAACCCTGATTTGAGGTATCCGCTGCACCTTCAAGTAAAAATGCAAAATTCATATTTAAACTACCTTTCATAAAAATATCAACTAATTATACAACAATTTTATTAAAATTTCAA
Organism: uncultured Clostridia bacterium; assembly: GCA_944384515.1. Lineage (GTDB taxonomy): Bacteria > Bacillota > Clostridia > Oscillospirales > CAG-272 > UBA1740. The sequence continues at coordinate 10,918 of CALWTU010000008.1, read as the reverse complement.
GACCAAAATAAATTAAAATTATAAATAACCGTAAAAAACATGCAAACAATGACCAAAAAATACATAATATTACGGTATACAATTTTTTTCAACAAATTGTTAAAAAGGTATTTACAAATTTAAGTCCTTGTGATATAATATCTCTTCGGGTGTGAATACCAAATTAAAAATAGGGAAGGTGTAAAAAATGAAATTAATTTATCAGACCGCTGACAAACCAACTATGGGCAAACGCATTGTGTTCGCTATCCAGCAGCTGCTTGCAATTATGGCGGCAACTCTTGTTGTGCCGGTTACTGTCGGCAACGACATGTCTCCTGCCGCAGCGCTTCTCGGTGCGGGTGCCGGAACAATTGTCTATCTTCTGTTTACAAAGTTTAAGAGCCCTGTATTCTTAGGTTCATCATTTGCCTTTATCGGTTCTATGAACGCAGCGTTTGCGGGTGCCGCGACTGTTGCACTCGGATATCTCGGACTTATCATCGGAGCTGTATTTGCGGGACTTGTATATGTGGTTTTAGCTCTTATCGTTAAAAAGGCAGGAGTTAAGTGGATTAATAAACTTATGCCAAGCCATGTTATCGGCCCGACAGTTGCAATTATCGGATTTTCACTTGCGGGAAATGCTATTAAAGACTTACAGTTAGGTGAGGTTGAGGTTGCGGAAAAAGCTATTGCTCATCCTCTTATTGCGATCATTTGCGGACTTGTAACTCTCTTTACGGTAATCATATGTTCGACATTCGGTAAGAAGATGGCTAAGCTTATACCCTTTATTATCGGTATTCTTGCAGGATATGCTGTTGCAACAGTATTTACGGTTATCGGAAATATTGCGGATGTTGACGCGCTTAAGATAATTGAATATTCATTTTTTACAGAACTTTGGGAAGACGGAGTTAAGATTACAACATTCCTCTCTATCCCCGAATTTACATTTTTCAATGCATACGGCGGTTTTAAAGATTTCTCGTTTGCATATCTCGGCTCTGTTGCAGTTGCATATGCACCTGTTGCATTCGTAGTATTCGCAGAGCACATTGCAGACCACAAGAACATTTCTTCTATCATCGAAAAGGATCTTCTCGAGGATCCCGGACTTTCACGCACACTTCTCGGTGACGGTGTAGGTTCAATAGCGGGTGCGTTCTTCGGCGGATGCCCCAACACTACATACGGCGAGTCTATTGCATGCGTTGCAATCACAAGGAATGCGTCTGTTATCACCATTCTCTATGCCGCAATCGGTGCAATTCTCATTGCGTTTGTATCCCCGTTCGTTGCTTTTGTAAACAGCATTCCTCCGTGTGTAATGGGAGGCGTATGTATAGCTCTTTACGGATTTATTGCAGTATCAGGTCTTAAGATGATACAGAATGTAAATCTTGAAGATAACAAAAATCTCTTTGTTGTTTCAACAATACTTATCACAGGTATAGGCGGACTGTCTCTTAAGTTCTCATTTAACTTCGGAGATATAACAATTACATCAATTGCAACAGCTCTTATACTCGGTATTCTTGTAAATGTAATTGTCAACAGAAAAAAGAAAAACGAAACAACTGATAAATAAATATCTAAATTTTTGTTAAATGGTGATGAACCGACGGGTAGGGAACAGGAGAAAACTTCAGTTTGCCTCTGCCCAATATAAAGCTTGCGAGGGCGTTAGCCTAAGTAAGAATAAGAAACAAAGCAAAATACCGTTTTAGTAAAAAGCCGGTCCCGTCGGCTTAAAAGTACAAAATAAAATCAGAGCGAGGCAGAATTTTTTCTGCCTCGCCGTACTTTTGGCTTTGCATAAAAGCAACAGCCTTTTAATTTGATATTTGAGTGTTTTTTCAAAGGCTCTTTCAAAGCACTGATTTTTGCTCGGATGGTTTTATCTGTATCCGGCGTGCGCTCTTTACTTTGCTCTTTGCTTTGTCGGCCAAAGCGGTGATTGACTTAATAACCTTTGTCGGATACAACCACCAGTCTCTGCTCCAGACTCTTATAATGTTCCATCCCCGTTTCTCAAGGAATACCGGTTTGTAAACATCTCTTTCAAGAGAGGAGGATGAAGCGAGGAAGGCGTCCTTTTCAAGTTCTACACCTACAAGATATTTGTCCTGACTTTCATCATAAACGGCAAGGGAAATTCTGTTATTCTTGTTACCGAGATTTAAATCCACATTATAACCGAGCTTCTCAAGCCTCTCTTTAATTCTGCTTTCGATAGAGTCAAGGCAGTTTATCATTTTCGGTTCTGAGGTTTTTTCGGTAGTGTCAAGCTCGCTGAAAATAGCGTTTATTTCATCCGTGTTCTGAGTTGAAACCGCCCTTACATACATCAGATATTTTTTCAAAAGTTTGGGACCCAAATGCTTTGACGCTTCAACCTTGAGATCTTCCGGCTCAATACTTGTCACGACAATGATTTTGTTCTTTGCACGGGTGATTGCAACATTAAGTCTGTTCTCTCCGCCCTCAACGGACAGGGAACCGAAGTTTGTATAAATCTTTCCCTCCTGGTTTTGAGCATATCCTATCGAGAAGATAATGATATCTCTCTCATCACCCTGTACGTTTTCAAGGTTCTTTATAAATAAGCTCTCGTCTTCTCCGTTTTCGGTGCGGTGAGTTTGCTTAAGTATATAGGAGCGAAATTCCGGGTTCTTTGCGGACTCATTGTCTATTGCGTCAGCAATGCAAGTCTGCTGGTCGGTGTTAAATGTAATAATTCCGATACTCTCGTCGGTTCTGTCTTTCGATGCAAACTCCTTCAGAATCTCTACAATTTTTGCCGCCTCTGCAACATTTCGTCTGTCAATCCATTTTCCGTTAACTTTATACCTCACGATAGGTCTGTTAGCTTTGTTCTTTGAAATGTTAGGGGCAATTTGCAGTTTTGAGTCGTAAAATGCAACGTTTGAAAAGTCAATAAGCTCGCTGTAACGGCTTCTGTAATGATATGTAAGATTTGCGCTGTCATATCTTGCCACAGCCAAGTCCAGCAAACTCTCAACCTCGAGCGCCGCCTGTACGGAATAATCCTCTTTTGTATCCGGGTCTGCGCCGAGATACCTCTTCATGAATGTGGTTGACGGTCTTAACTGTTTTGCGTCTCCCGCAACAACGATATTTTTGCCACGGTAGATTGTGGGTATCGTGCTCTCGATAAATACCTGTGATGCCTCGTCGAAAATAACAATGTCAAACATGTTTTTCTCTAAGGGCAGAAGGGATGATGCGTTCTCAGGAGAGAGCAGCCAGCAGGGGAAGAGGGAGAGAATATACTTTCCGTATATCTCCATGGTCTTTCTGATTGGCCAGTATTTCTGCTTTTTGGAAATCTGATATAAATAATCCCGGTTGTCCTTGGAGCTGTTGAACATTTGTTCGTACTCACGGCTGTTTTTACCGGATGTAAGTTTATATGCGATATCCAACTGCTGTTCTTTCATCTTGTAGATTCTTGATGTTATGTTCTGAAAATCTACAAGCACGGCAAGATCGTTTTTGTAAGCCTCTTCATATTTGAGAACTTCGTGATAAATACGCAGAAGCATTATTTTGCTTAATACTTCGGTGTAGTTCTGATAGTTTTTGCTTACCGCATACGCAAAGTTAAGAATATTTATCATATTCTTGTCAAGATTTTCGATGAGTTTGTTTACATCTCTTAAAGCTATGTAGTTGTCAAGTGCGTCATATACAAGCTTGATATATGATGTGTTTCCTCTGATTATATTGTCTATAACTGCGATATAACCGTCCTCGCTCAGCACTCTGTGCAGACAGTCGTATTCTTTTACAAAGGTTTCAATGGCGTCCATTGTATCAAGGAATGTCGCTTTGATTTCGTCTTCGTATTTTTTTCTGAATAATTTGTCAGGGTGCTTGAACTTTGCTTCCTGCTTTACAATCATATCGAGGTTGTCTTCCTGGCATAGTTCATGGTAATGCGCCATTACATGACGGTAATACGGGTACTTTGCAATATTGAAGTAACCCTTCCTTGATTTTTGTACTTCTTCAAGCAGTCCCTTGACTTCGCTCAGTGTCCGAATATCAATATCCGGCTGCATGTAGTCAATCAGGGGATTGTTTTTCTTGTCCTCGATGAAATTGTAGTATATGTTGTCAAGGTTTTTTGCATTTATTGCAAACAATGCGTCGCTTAACTCTTTGTAATTGAGCGCCATTATTTCGCTGCGGTCTATAAGCTTTTCGTAAATTGCATAATCGGATGAGGTTTTTGAGAGCATATAGGAGCTTGAGTACATATCCGACAGCGAAAGGCCAAACGGCAGAGTAGTGGTCAAGATATTCTGAATTCTGTCAAGAATTTGAATATCAGAATTGATTTTTTCCTCGAGTGCGTTATATTCGTTTTCAAGTCCCTCAAGGTCAATTAAACTCTCAACAATGTCATTGTTGTGCGCGTTAAGACATTTGTCGTAGAAGTTGCGCTTTTCTTTGCACTCGTCATTTATGTACATTGCCTTTGAGTTAAGTGTTCCGAGTCTGTTGAATACAACGTCCAGTGCTGCTTTTTTCTGGGAAACGACAAGGACCTTTTTGTGCTTTGAAATGGAGTCTGTTATAATATTTACAATTGTCTGTGATTTTCCCGTTCCGGGCGGGCCATATATTACCATGTTGCCCATTTCACTGACTTTTTTTACTACCTCAGACTGAGCATAGTCGAGCATTTTTACGGCATAGCAGTTGGAGGGTTTTGTCTTTTTTGCTTTTTTCTTTGGCTTGATTTTTTTGCTGCTCATTCTGAGAAGCTCGTTTACAGCGTCGTTTACGAGATTTTTCTTCTCAAGAGCAGAGTAATCGTTGTAAATTGAGTTTGAGAGCGGGAATCTTGCCAAAACAGCGGCATATCTCACAGACAAATCTCTGTCATCGGGTTCTTTGAACTTGGAATATTCGTAAATATTCTTGGAATCTGTCATTTCGATTTTGACATGGTTTTGCTGAAGATAATCTGCAACCGCACCGACAGTTTTAAACTGCTGCATCGAATCAAACTCCAAATCAAGGTTGTCAATGTTTATTTTCTTAGACTGAGCGTAAGCAAAAACAAGTGCGGGATTTATTCTTATCTTTTCCGCCTCGTTGATTGAGAGTTCAACCGTGCTGTCGTCCGGTATATCTATCTTTACGGGGAAGAGCAGAAGAGGAGCTTTAATCGGAGTTTTATTAAATCCCTGTGAGATCATTCCGAAAACAAAGGGGAAACCGATATATAATTCATATCTTCCGGTCTCTTTTTCAAGCTCATCAATTTCTCTTTTTAGTTCTTTGAGTTTTGTGATTTCAAGTTCTATTGCTTTATTGGATTCTTCTCTTTTTTCTCTTTCGAGTTTCTTTTGGAATTTTTCAGCTTCCTCTCCCGTAAGAGTGCTCAGAGTAGCTGCCTTTTTTTCAAACTTAGTTTCAATATCAAGATTTTGCAAAATATCCTTTTTCTCTTTGTTTGATATAAGTGTAATCGGATATTTGCCGCCGGACCAAAGGAAGTCTATAAGCTCACCGACTTTATTGTCACGTCCTTCAAAAATGCGGCCGAGGTCGTATGCCGACCTTCTGACGATATTCTTGAGATATAGGCATTTATTGTTTCCGCCAATTTCAATAAGGCGTTCTTTGTAATATGAGTAAATACCTTTTCCCATTTTTTTCTCCTTAAAATATTAATTATAGTTCTCTAAAACAGTATAACACACATCTGTCGAAAAATCAACAAAAATCACAAAATTATTACAGAAAATTATAATTTAGTTACACCCCGTGCAGAATTATCAGTAGCATATGTGTAAAAAGCGGTTAAAAACAACTTTGACGGAGTAATATAGTAATATGAGTTTGTGTAATAAAAAATAATAAAACAGGTTGATACTGATTGTACAAAAGTTACAAAAAAGAATATTTTTTTTCGCTGTTTTGACAAGTTGATTTTTGTTCATTAAAATGATATAATAATAGCAAATAAAAAGCAAAATGTTATTTATTTACTAAGGAGAAACAATATGAAAACTCTTAAGAGATTTTTAGTGGGACTGCTTGTTGTAGCATGTTTTGTTTCATGTTTCGCACTGACTTCGTCTGCAGCATCAGATTTTACCGCGGATAACATTGAGGATGTACTTGAGTATTATATCTTCACTGATTATCTGCATGAGGATGCTAACGGAGTAGTCGGTGAAAAATATGTGCTTGATTCTTCAGCGGCGAAAAATGTATCTTGCAATTTTCAAGCTTCATCTACATATCAGCCTGTGGTTGATGGCTCGAGTGAAGATACTTATATTCAACTGAAAAATACTTCATTCCTTAACAGACAGTATACAGTGAATATGTCGGCTGCCAACAGCGAGAATTTTGTAGTATCTCTTAAATTCAAGACAAGCGATGCGAAATCTCTGGGCGACGGAAAGGATCACGGTACTGTCCTGACATTTAACTTTAATGTTAACAACCCGTCAGATTCATTCAAACCCAAACCGACAATCAATTTCTTTGAGATGAACTGCTCCGGTAAGGAGTTAGTAAATACCGAAGATGGTACCTCATATGTCGACAGTGAGTTTAAATTTAAAACTCTTGAGTATAACGCAGAGACAAACTCATATGACCTTGTTGCTATTGACGGAATAAAACCCGAACTTGATACATGGTATCAGATAGATGCAGTGTACAACTTCAAGGATGGTTACTATACACTCCGCATTGTTGCTGAGGACGGCACTGAGTATAATTCAGAGGAGAAGTCTCTCGGAACTCTTGAGTCTGCTATTACGGCTTATGTAAGAGTTAAGGATGAGAAGCGTACCGTAAACGGCATTTCACTTGATACCACAGGTACATATGCTTGCTTTGACAATGTGTATTTCTACGACGGAACATTTATCCGTGACACAGCTAATAAGAACTCTGAGACAGCAAAGGCACTGCTCAATCTCGACAAACTTGCAAAAGCAGAGGGAACATCCCTTGAAGACAGAATCAGAATTGCCGATGTATATAATGAAGTTATAAACAACTTTAACTATGTTGTTGACGATTCCAATGCTGACAAAGATGAAGTAAATGCAATTTGCGAGAATGCAAAGAACGATTACATCTACTCAACATATGCAGAGGCACTTATTACATATGCCGGTCAGATTGATGTATCAAAGGGTTATTACGAGAGAATTGAGAAGATTAACCGTATTGCTATATTTGATGATTTAATTCCTTCTGTTGAGGAGGAGATTGTTGCAACTCCCGGTCTTGACGAGTCTGATGTTGAGGCTATTCTTGCAGCAAAGGATGTATTTAATAAGGAAGTGTTCGAGATTGACCAGACAAGAATTCAGTCTCAGGCATTTATCGAGTTTATTGTAGGATATGATCAGAACAATAAGGATTATAACTACATTAAGGCACAGTGCGAGGCGGCAGAACTCTTCAGCAAACGTGCTCAGGACTATAAATATGTTCTTACTCCCGGTGAGACAGAAGAGGATGTAATTTATGCGACAGTAGCTGAAGCTGAGGCAAAATTTAATGAACTCACAAGTAAATTTGCAGCTATCGAGAGCAATATAGCAACCTTCTTGAACGCTGTTAAAACGCTTGAGCCTGTTCCTCAGCCCACAGTAGGATTTAAGGCAATTTATGATGCATACAATCTTGCAAATTCTGTATACGCAGACGGTACGGTACATCCTGACCTTGATCCGTCTACATATCCCGGACTTGGTGATTCAATAGCTCTTTATCTTGAGCGTGAGGCATATGTGCTTGACAGAGTGGCACAGTCCACTGAGTTTATCTCTTTGATAGATAAGGCGAGCAATGCGGTTTACTACATAACAATTCTCGGCGAGCTTGATAAAGCTATGGTTTATATCGACGATGATATCGAGAATTATTCCGTAGAGAATGAGTTTGCGGGAGTTGTTGAGGCAAGAGCTAAATATGATGAGCTCCGTGCAAAACTTGCTTTTGATTTGGCAAATGCAAATGCATATATCACTGCTTGCAATGCAATTAAAACAGCGCAGGGCTATTCTGCTAAACTTGCGGCTGTTGAGGCTGCAAATGCCCTTAAAGCAACAGGTAATATTGTAGGTATCGAAGGCGTAAAAGAGGCTAATATAACTCTCTCCGAGGCAGAGGGCGAGATTAACAGACTTCAGAATTACAGCGCTACACTGATTGATACAGTTGCTAAGCTCGGAGAGGCAAAAACATTGAGCGAGCGCCGTGAGCTTATTGCAATAGGCAACAGATGCGTAGGTAATGTTGAGACTTCTATTTCAGGAGTAACAGAGGCTCAGTCAGCATTTGCCGAGCTTGTTGCAAAGTATAACTCTGATGTATCTGCACTTAACAACGCATTTATAGGCGCTGTCGGCGGTGCAAATGCAATGTATCAGGGATCAGCAAAATAATACTTGCCTTGAGTATCTTTCGGATTAAAACCGATTTTGACATATAGGCTAAAACAAAAACCACCCTGAATTTCAGGGTGGTTTTAAATTATAAATGCATGGGTTGCATTAAAAATTAAAAATTCTACAATATAATTCATTTTTCCGTATTGCACCAAATATAATAATATGGTATAATGAAATATATAAAACATTTTGGAGCAAATATGAAAAGTCATAAAGAAAGATTAGATTTTGTTTTAAACGAACTTGATAAAACAGTAGAGGGCGACTACAACTATTTTCATAAGGATACGGTTATGGTACCCTCGAGAAAAGAAATTGTCGGTATTGTGAAGAATATTCAGTCTTTTATGTTCCCGGATTATTTTATTATCAGCGAAAACATGGGGCTTTCAAGAGAAGAGATACTTGACAGTGTTTTTTTGAAGATAAAAAGGCAGCTCACAGCGGCGTATTCATTTTGCTCTATGTGTAAGGACAAGAGTGTCGTAGATACAGAGGCTCTTGCGTATGAAATTCTCGAGCAAATACCGAATATAAAAAAGAAACTTATCAAAGATGTTCAGGCAATATATGAAGGTGACCCGGCGGCTATGGCACCGGAGGAAATAATACTTTCATATCCCGGTTTCTATGCGATATCCATATACAGAATTGCTCATGAGTTTTACATAAGGAAAATTCCTTTTATCTCCCGTGTCATGACGGAATTTGCCCATGAGAAAACGGGAATTGATATTCATGCCGGAGCAACTGTCGGCGAGTATTTCTTTATTGACCACGGTACGGGTATTGTAATAGGAGAGACGACAACAATCGGCAACAATGTAAAAATATATCAGGGAGTTACTCTCGGAGCAAAGAGCTTTGAGCTTGACGAGCAGGGAAATCCGATTAAAGGAACAAAGCGTCATCCCGACATCGGAAATAACTGTATTATATATGCCAACGCCACTATACTCGGCGGGCGTACAAAGATTGGTGATAATTCGGTAATCGGAGCCAACGTTTGGATAACATCGAGCGTTGAGGAGGGAAGTACCGTTTATTATTCTAACGAAAGGGGAAACAATATTAAAAAATAATATTTACGAAAAGTTATGAACAGTATAGATTTAAATTATTTTCCCGGATTTACAAGGAAGAGCATTACATTCAGTATAGACGACGGAAATGTAAAGTATGATAAAATTTTTCTTGATATTGTAAATCCCAACGGATTTCGCGGGGCATTTAACCTGTGCTCTGACAGACTCTCGGATATGAGCCGGGAGGAGTATGTCAAGTTTTATTTCGTACATGAAATAGCAAATCATGTAAAATACCACCCTTATGTAAATTGCGACGGTGCGGAATTTAAGATTTCAGACGAGCCGTTTGACAAGAATACATCTGACCACGGTTATCTTTATAAAACAGATGTTGAGGGACTGTATCATTTTGATGTAAAACTTGTCGGCCGAAAATCTCTTGAGGACGCATCCTCATGGCGCAAAATAGCGTTTCTTGAGCACTATAAGAAGTTTGTCAGAGACTGCTATAACGAATTAAAAGAGATATTTCCAAATAACTTGACTAAAGGTTTTGTTTTGCCTTTCGGATATCAGAACAACAAAGAACTTATGCGCTTTATCAAGGATGAGGGATACTCTTACATAAGGTACGGCCGCTCAAACAGTTTTGATATACCCGAGAGGATGAAGTTTATGCCCAACGCAACCCACCTCGATATCCTCTCAAAAGCCGAAGAGTATGAAAAACTTCCTGATGACGGAAAACTTAAGATGTTTACTTTCGGTGTGCATTCCATAGATTTTGAAAATAGCGGAACATGGCAGGATCTTGCCGAATATGCAGAAAAATACGGCAACAGACCGCAGACATATTGGTATGCAACACCAAGTGAGATATTTGATATGGCAGATGCAATTGCGGCTGCAAAGATTTCGGACGGTTACATAGTTAATGATTCCGACAAAACGCTTTATGGCGTTATTGACGGAAAGAGAGTGACGATACCTGCATATTATAAGCTTAGTATCGACGCTGTGTCAAAGAAAAAATAAATTTTGCATAAATAATTCACTAAATAATAATATAAAAATGCTCATACACCGTATGGATTGTGTATGAGCATTTTACTTAAGAACTATAATTCACAGTCGTAAAATTAAATACAATAGCGAATTATATAAAAGATAAAGGGCAATGTCAGTATTTAAATCCTATACCGCCGCCGGCAACTCCACCTTCAGAGAGAAACTTGATATACGCCCTCTGCAAACTTGTTTTGTTCGGATAGAGTGTCGGGTCGTCGTATATTTTTTCTGTATTGAAAACCCTCCATAAATCTCCGTTTGAGTTGTATTTTTGACAGATTTCAAATTCAGACATAAACTTCCTTATATTGGAGTTTTCGCTGAGTATTAAGTCATGTTCCGGCATAAGCAGCCATGAGGCACATCTGAAAATAACCT
>CALWTU010000007.1 GCA_944384515.1 uncultured Clostridia bacterium | reverse complement strand
ACCCTCAGTCTTGATGATAGATGAGTTCTCACCCTGCTTGCGAGCCTTTGTATGCTTGCTCACAATATGTGCGCCTGCAACGATTACCTTTCCCTCTTCGGGAGATGTAGCAATTACTTTACCGATCTTGCCTTTGCTTTCGCCGGAGATAACTACTACGGTATCATCTTTTTTAACATGAAGCTTTTCCATATTCAATTATCCTCCTTCAAAATCAAAGTACTTCGGGTGCAAGTGACATGATCTTTGTAAAATCATGCTCACGAAGCTCTCTTGCTACCGGGCCAAAGATACGAGTACCCCTGGGTGTTTTATCTTCCTTTATTATAACTGCAGCGTTCTCATCAAACTTGATGTAAGAACCGTCTGCACGGCGTGTCTCCTTGACAGTTCTTACTACAACTGCCTTTACAACATCGCCCTTCTTTACAACGCCGCCGGGTGCTGCCTTCTTTACAGCACAAACAACGATATCACCAATGCCCGCATAACGACGGCCTGAACCGCCCAGAACTCTGATACACATAAGCTCTTTAGCACCGGTATTATCTGCGACTTTCATCAACGATTGCTGCTGAATCACTGTTTTTTCCTCCTTTTTCGGCAAGCCTTTAACCTGCCTACTGGTTTAGTGATGTTAATTATTTTGCCTTTTCTACGATTTCAACAAGTCTCCATCTCTTTGTCTTGGAGAGAGGTCTTGTCTCCATTACAGCCACCTTGTCGCCGATACCGCACTCATTCTTTTCGTCATGAGCATGGATCTTAACGGTTCTCTTAATGATCTTATCGTACTTGGGGTGACGAACGTTGTCCTCGATAGCAACAACTATGGTTTTATCCATCTTATCGCTTACTACCTTACCAACTCTTACTTTTCTGAGATCACGAGTTTCAGTCATCTTCATTTCCTCCCATTATGCATTCTTCTCGCGAAGAACGGTCATCACGCGAGCAATATCATGCTTAACTTCTGTGATTTTGTGAGGTTTGTCGAGCTGATTGATCGCAAGCTGAAAACGAAGGTTGAAAAGTTCTTCCTTGAGTTCGCCGAGCTTAGTGTTGAGCTCTTCAACAGACATATTTCTAAGTTCTATTGCTTTCATCGCCATTAAACCTCCTTATTCTCTAAATCTTCTTTGCTTACAAACTTGCACTTGATCGGAAGTTTGTTTGCAGCAAGACGCATAGCTTCTTTAGCCTGATCAATAGTAACGCCGTCCATCTCGAACATTACTCTGCCCGGCTTAACTACCGCTACCCAATACTCAGGTGAACCTTTACCTGAACCCATTCGTGTTTCAGCAGGCTTCTCAGTAATAGGCTTGTCAGGGAAAATCTTGATCCAAACCTTACCGCCACGCTTTACGTATCTTGTCATAGCAATACGGGCAGCCTCAATCTGGTTGGATGTAATCCAAGCAGGCTCTGTCGCTACAAGACCGTATGAACCGTTTGTTACTGTGTTACCGCGAAGGGCCTGACCTTTAAGACGACCGCGATGAACGCGTCTGTACTTAACTCTCTTAGGCATTAACATTATTTATTGCCCTCCTCTGTGTTCTTTCTGAAAGGGCGACCGTTTCCGCGAGCATCTCTGCCTGTGCGACCGTCTCTGTTCTGAGGACGGCGGTTGCCGTTATCATTCTTTCTCTGGCGTCTGTCAGGACGGTTCTGTCTGTCAGAGTTGTTGCTCTCCGCAAGAACCTCACCCTTGTAAATCCATACCTTAACGCCTATTTTACCGTATGTTGTATCAGCCTCCCAGAAACCGTAGTCGATATCGGCTCTGAGTGTCTGAAGCGGAATTGTACCCTCATGATAATGCTCGCTGCGAGCAATTTCCGCACCGCCGAGACGGCCGGAGCAGGTAACCTTGATACCCTTAACGCCGAGTCTCATTGTTCTGCCGATAGCAAGCTTCATTGCACGGCGGAAAGATACTCTCTTCTCAAGCTGTGCAGCAATTGACTCTGCAACAAGCTGTGCGTTGATATCGGGATTTTTAATCTCTATTACGTTTACGATTACGGGGGAGCCTACCATAGCCTCGAGCTCTGCTCTGAGCTTCTCGATCTCAGCGCCGTGAAAACCGATTACTACACCGGGCTTTGCACACTGGATGAATACTCTAACACGAGTTGCATCACGCTCGATCTCAACCTTGGGAACGCCCGCACCCTGAAGCTTGGACTTTACATATGTTCTGATCTTGTGGTCAGATACAAGTGTATCGCCGAAGTCCTTGTCCTGTACGAACCATCTGGAATCCCAGTTCTTGATTACGCCTACACGAAGACCGTGGGGATTAACCTTCTGTCCCATTGTCAGCCTACCTCCTTCTCTTTTACTGTAAGTGTTACATGGCTTGTTCTCTTAAGAATCTGGAACGCTCTGCCCTGCGCTCTCGGCTGAACCCTCTTCAGTGTGGGTCCGGGGCATACGAAGCATTCAGAAACATAGAGGTTACTCGCATTCATGTTGAAATTGTGTTCTGCATTTGCTACCGCGCTCTTCAAAAGTTTGATGAGTGACTCGCATGCTATCTTATTTGTGTTCTTAAGAATAGCCATTGCTGTATCTGTATCCTTGCCTCTGATAAGGTCAAGTACTATCTGTACTTTACGCGGAGAAATTCTCACATATTTAAGATGTGCCTTTGCTTCCATTATGGAATTGCCTCCTCTCGCTTATTGCGACTTCTGATTATTTGTTCGATGTTTTTGAGCCCGCATGACCCTTAAAGGTACGGGTAAGTGCGAATTCGCCAAGTTTATGTCCTACCATATCCTCGGTAACATATACCGGAACATGCTTTCTTCCGTCGTGAACAGCAATTGTATGTCCTACGAACTCAGGGAAGATTGTGGAGCTACGAGACCATGTCTTAAGCACTTTTTTCTCATTCTTTTCATTCATTGCTACGATACGGTCGAAAAGTTTCTTCTCAACGTATGGTGCCTTCTTCAAGCTTCTGCTCATTCTAAATCTCCTTCTTCAATTACTTAGCGTTTCTGCGCTTAATAATGAATTTGTTGGTTCTTGCCTTCTTGTTTCTTGTCTTGTAACCAAGAGCAGGTTTGCCCCAAGGAGTTACAGGACCCGGACGGCCTACAGGAGACTTACCTTCACCACCACCGTGAGGGTGATCACAGGGGTTCATTACAGAACCGCGAACTGTGGGACGGATACCTCTGTGACGAGTTTTACCGGCTTTACCAAGCTTAACTGTCTCATGCTCAAGGTTGCCTACCTGACCAATTGTTGCCTTGCAGTCAAGACGAACTATACGAACCTCTCCGGACGGAAGTCTTACCTGCGCTACTCCGTTCTCCTTAGCCATAAGCTGTGCAAACGCACCTGCAGAACGAACAAGCTGCGCGCCCTTTCCGGGATAAAGCTCTATGTTGTGAATAACTGTACCTACGGGTATAGATGAAATGGGAAGTACATTACCGGGTTTGATATCCGCATTTGCGCCTGCCTCTACAACATCTCCGTCTGTAAGTCCTACGGGAGCGATGATGTAGCTCTTCTTGCCGAGATCGTTCTCGATAAGCGCAATGTACGCTGTTCTGTTGGGATCGTACTCAACACCGATTACCTTGGATGTCTCTTCAACACCTCTCTTGAAATCGATAATTCTGTACTTCTGCTTGTTTCCGCCGCCGTGATGACGCACGGTAATTTTACCATAACTGTTTCTGCCTGCTGTCTTCTTCTTCTTGGTAATAAGACTCTTTTCGGGAGTAAACTTTGTTACCTCATCAAAGGACGGGCTGGTCATGTTTCTGCGCGACGGTGTGGTCGGCTTATACTGTTTAACTGCCATCTTGTTCTACCTCCTGTCTCAGTTCATGCTATCGAAGAAAGCGATGGGTTGAGAGTCCGCGGAAAGAGTAACAACCGCCTTTTTCCACTCGCCGGTGTATCCGAAATGAACACCGTATCTCTTCGGCTTCTTCTTCATATTAATAATGTTGACCTTTACTACCTTGGTCTTCTTGAACATAGCCTCTACTGCCTTGGCTACATCTGCCTTTGTAGCAGACTTTGCAACCTCAAAGCTGTAACGCTTTGACTCAACAGAGCTCATGCTCTTCTCGGTGATAAGAGGTCTTACAATGATATCTGCATAGGATTTCATCTTGCATATACCTCCTCTATCTTAGCTACCGCATCCTTAGCTACGATGAATGTATCGCAGTTGAGAATGTCGTAAACATTGATTGTGTTCCACTGAGTGGTCTTAACACCCTCAATGTTGTCGCAACTTCTGATTACATAATCGTTAACCTCGGGGAGAACGATAAGTGTCTTCTTCTGTGCGTTAACTGCGTTAAGCATGTTAACCATATTCCTGGTCTTGTACTCGTTTGCAACGATCTTGTCGATAACAACCATCTCGGCATCCTTTACCTTAAGGGAGAGTGCACTGAAAAGCGCGTTTCTCTTGATGCTCTTGTTGAGGTTGATACGATAGCTGCGGGGCTTAGGTCCAAGTGCTACTCCGCCGTGTGTCCACTGAGGAGATCTTGTACTACCCTGTCTTGCACGACCTGTACCCTTCTGCTTCCAGGGCTTCTTGCCGCCACCTGAAACCTCTGTACGGGTAAGTGTAGACTGTGTACCCTGTCTCTGATTCATAAGATATGCTCTTACTGCGGTATGGAGGATTGCTTCGTTTACTTCCTTGCCGAAAACCTTGTCAGACAAAGCAATTTCGCCAACTTCCTTGCCCGCCATATCTACTACTTTAATATTAGGCATTGTGTATTCCTCCTTCCGTTATGCTTTAACCGAATCGCGAACGAATACGATGCCGCCCTTTGAACCGGGAACTGCACCCTTAACTGCGATAAGGTTCTTCTCTGCGTCAATCTTTACTGCAACAAGGTTAAGGATTGTAACCTGCTCGTTACCGTACTGTCCCGCCATCTTCTTGTTCTTGTAAACACGAGAGGGGGTTGAGTTTGCACCCATGGAACCGCACTGACGGTGAACAGGGCCTGTACCGTGAGTCATTCTGAGAATGTGGTGTCCCCATCTCTTGACACAACCTGAATATCCGCGGCCCTTTGTGATACCCGTGATGTCGACCTTGTCGCCCTGGGCGAAGGTTTCGACTGTTACCACTGAACCAACCTCAAGTGCTGTTGTGTCCTCAAGTCTGAATTCCTTAAGATGCTTCTTAGGTGTGATGCCCGCCTTCTTAAAATGGCCGAGCTCTGCCTTTGTAAGGTGCTTCTCCTTTGCATCCTCAAATGCAAGCTGCACCGCTGCGTAACCGTCATTTTCAACGGTCTTCTTCTGGGCAACCACGCAAGGTCCTGCTTCAATCAGGGTTACGGGAATTACATTGCCCTTCTCATCGAAGATCTGAGTCATACCCAGCTTCTTACCGATAATACCTTTTTTCATTTTTCCTCCATAAGGTTATTGGTTGACAGGTGTGAATTATCGCTGTGCGATCCCGCCAACATGACCACGAGGCCGTGGTTAAACGAGATTTGAAGTTCTCGCCGAGGCTTTTACCTCAAAATTAAGCCTTGATTTCAATCTTAACGCCTGCAGGAAGCTCAACGCTCATAAGAGCATCAACAGTCTTCTGTGTAGGGTCAACGATGTCAACAAGTCTCTTGTGTGTGCGCATTTCAAACTGCTCACGGCTGTCCTTATACTTGTGAACCGCTCTGAGGATTGTAACAACCTCTTTGTCGGTAGGAAGCGGAATAGGACCGCTGACTTTGCTTCCGTTTCTCTTAGCTACTTCAACAATCTTTGCTGCTGCGGCATCAATGATTGCAGAATCATAACTCTTGAGTCTCACTCTGATTTTTCCCTGTGCCATTCGGGTGTCCTCCTTTTACGAATTGCTTAAACCGTTTTAAGAAGGGCGATGAGGTTTCACATTGCTCCGGGCGTATCAAATACACCCCAACAAAAGCAGTTCAGAAAGTCCTCCGCAGCGACTAACCAAACCGTTCATAACGCAATGGCCTAAAAGGCATAACTCTTGCTTCGCCCGGTTAAATATCGGACATACTCCACGGAAATTCCCTACCTCTATGGGTAGCCACCTCCCGCTTCAACGCATATCAAGCCCTTTAATTATACATTATTTTTACTTGAATTTCAATAGGTTTTACAAAATTACAAAAAGTTTTTTATAAAAATATTCACGAATTTTCACGGTGATTTTTGTATATATTGCACAATAACACTTGAATTGTGCTCAAATTGAGCTTTGTTTATTTGTTCAAGCCCCCAAAGTCCATGAATTCAAACACCTCTGTACTTGCTTTTTACTCTATAATATATTTAATGAAGGTTTTCGTCGCAAAACGCAAAAAAATTTTATACTGTTTTGATATAAGAGATATTAAAACGACAATAAAGGGTCCTTTTAAAATAAAGAAATATCTGCTTTATGAGATTTGTTAATTATATATTCATATTTTTGGTGTAAAATGTTATCATTGATTATGTGCGGCAAATGCCGATAATAAAATATTTTTTCTGATGAAGGTAATCGAGTATGTACAACAAATATAAAATTTTCGGTATTTACATTCCGTTTTTTCTTTTGGCAACAGGTCTGACAACACTGCTCAGATGTTTGGCGGTCATTCTTGACCTTAATGTGATAAGCGGTTATTTTGAGGATAAAGTTATTATTTCCATCTCAAATTATCTTCTCTTATGCGCTATTGTGTTTTTCCTGAGCTATCTTGTTATCGGAAAGAGCGATATGAAGTTCATACCGGACTTTTTCACGCCGAAAACATATTTTCCGACGGCGCTGGTATGGCTCGGAGAACTTTTTGTGATATTTTACTTCGTAAGAGAGTGGATAAAAGTCAACAAAGCGGGCAGCAATATTGACAAGTACGGTCAAAGTACCGCAATGACTCTCATTATAATATCCGCATGCATAATATTCGGCATACTCAGCCTTATTCATCTTGTATTCAATGTGCTTGACGAGAGAATTTCCAGCGCAAAGCGTGCAAATTTTGGAATTTTCACCGTGCTCTTTTTTGCATTCTACGCAATATACCTCTATTTTTCAACAGACCTGCCGATAAATTCGCCAAACAAGATTTTAGACCAGATGGCATATCTTTCGGCGTCGGTGTTCTTCCTTTATGAAACAAGACTTTCGATAGGCCGTGAAAAATGGAGAGAATATATTTCATTCGGTTTTATCGCATCGGCGCTTACAGCATATTCTTCAATACCTACTCTGCTTATTTACTTTATAAAAGGAAAATGTATTTCAAATAACATTTATGAAACCGTTCTGACCTTGGCGCTCTTTGTCTATATCACCATGAGAATTCTTTTGACGGGTGAACTTAAGGCGGACAAAGAAAACAAGGTTGTAAGTCAAATTATTCAGATAGCCGAAAAACGAAGCAGTGAGATAATCCAAGACATCAACGATGAAGTGCCGTATCAAAGCACTGCCGGCGAAGAACAGCAACAAGATACAACGGATGAGCAACAGGAAGAAACCGCCTCAGACGATTATGACGACAGGCAGATAACATTCAGCGACATAATCATGGAAGAGAATAAACTGTTAAATCAGCAGGCGGAGCTTGACAAAGAAGAGGAGTTTGAATACGGCGAGCTTGGTATTCAGGAGGGCGACACTGTTGAGCAACCGGAGCCCACCGTGAGAAAAGACACAAGAGAAAATGAAGACGGCGAAGACTTTGCCGAAACAGATGATATCGAAAAATCCGACACTTCAAACGACGGTGAAGAGGCGGAAAGAAAAGAAAGTATTTAAGACACAGAACTTTGCTCTGTCCTTAGCAAAACACAAGACGCCGTGTGAAAGTTTTCAGTTTGTTTTCAGTGTATTTTGTAAATAAAACATTGCATATTGGCGCAAAAACAGTGTTCAAAACATCTTTTACGGTATCTTTTGATAAAACAGATTTTCTGAAATTATCAACTTGTTTTTGCGCTTAAGTCCCTATCCGTGTCAAATTAAAGCTTAAAAGCATGTCTTTGAGTAATAACTGCATCGGGAGGCTGTTGTCTGCGGGTTTATTGCGCCTCAGCTAAATCAGAGTTGGGAATAGCGTAAGCATTTTGCCGTGCGGGAGAGGATGCTCACATCACGGGTAAATCTCGTCAGAAATAATGTTACGAATGGCAGAAAAAGTCACACGGGTGTGGATTACGGCAAATTTTCTTACATCTTTACCGGTTATTTCATTTTTTAGTTTTTATAAGATTTGGTTTTGGTTCGGTGCGCCACCCGAAGCGGCGCTTTACCCTTGAATTTATATAGTATCAGCAAGACTGGAGAAAACTATGGATAAGATTTTAGTTATAGACGGCAACAGCATAATCAACCGTGCGTTTTACGGTATAAGAAGTCTTTCCACCAAGAGCGGAAAACCCACAAACGCAATATACGGTATGATTGCCATAATATCGAAACAACTCGAAAACCTTAAGCCTAAATACTGTGCCGTGGCATTTGACCTTAAGGCACCCACATTCAGACACAAAATATTTGAGCATTATAAAGAGGGCAGGCACCCTACCCCACCCGATCTTCTGGCACAGTTTGCCGACGCAAAGGAATGCCTTAGACTGATGGGTATACATGTACTTGAACTTGAGGGTTATGAAGCGGATGATATACAGGGCACTGTCGCTTCCTTTGCAAACACGGTATCCGACACGGAGAGTTATATCCTGACAGGCGACAGGGATTTATTACAGCTTATTGACGATAAAATTTCGGTACTTCTGGCGACTAATAAAGATACCCTGACTATGAGAGAAGCAGAGTTTTTTGATAAATACGGAATTTCTCCGAAGCAGTTTGTTGATATGAAAGCTCTTATGGGAGACAGCTCGGATAATATACCCGGAGTAAGCGGTATCGGCGAGAAAACCGCCGCTTCGCTGATACAAAATTTTGGTTCCCTTGACGAGATATACAACAACATTGAAGACAGTAAAATATCCGAGGGAGTGCGGCGTAAGCTTATTTCTGACAAGGACAACGCATATCTTTCAAAGAAACTTGCGCAAATAAACACGCAGGCGCCTATCGGCAAAAATCTCTCCGACCTTGAGTATCACGGGTTTGACTCCGACGGGCTCTTTCACAAATTCCGTGAACTTGAACTTTTCTCTTTTATAACAAAATTCGGTCTGAGCGAAAATAGCGCACCAAAAATTGAAAACGACACACCCGAGCACAAAGAAGAAAGTTTTGAGGTACTGACAGAGGAAAAACTCAATACCGTAACCGCGCAGAGAGTTGCGGTACAGTATTTAAACGGC
The DNA here is from genome assembly GCA_944384515.1 of uncultured Clostridia bacterium. Taxonomy (GTDB): domain Bacteria; phylum Bacillota; class Clostridia; order Oscillospirales; family CAG-272; genus UBA1740. The sequence continues at coordinate 19,807 of CALWTU010000007.1, read as the reverse complement.
GAGTTTTATCTTTACACAAGCGACGGGGAAAGTTTTAAATATACCTCCGACGCTCTGCCCTTTTCCGAGTGGCTCTTTAAGAGAGATGTCATAGGATATGACCTGAAGACACTCTGCCACACGCTAAGAAAAATCGGAGCCGAGCCTCCGGGGGACAGGACAAAGCTTTATGATATTATGCTCTACGGTTATGTTTTAAATCCCGGCACGGATATTTCGGTAACCACTCTGGCGTCCGACCATCTTTCCATGTTGGTAAACGCAAACTCACCCATGCCCAAAATCTATTATCTGCTTGAGGAAAAAATGCGTAAAGCGGCAAACGATGAGGGGCTTACGAAAGTTCTTGACGAACTTGAAATTCCGCTTGTAAACATTCTCTTTGAAATTGAGGAGCGCGGCTTCAAAATAAACTGTGAGAAGATGTTTGAATTTGCAGACGCCTTGACGGAACTTGCAGAGGAGCTTAAACAAAAGATATATGAACAGTCGGGATGCGAATTCAACCTCAATTCTCCAAAGCAGCTGGGCGAGGTTCTGTTTGAAAAAATGGGACTTCCCTCAAAAAAGAAGAAAACCAAGAGCGGTTATTCCACAGATGCGCAGACTCTTGAAGAGTTGCGCCCATACTCTCCTATCATAGACGATATACTTGAATACCGTCAGGTGACGAAGCTGCACGGAACATATGCCGCCGCACTGCCGAAACTTGCGGACAAAAACTCAAGGATACACACCGATTTCAAGCAGGCGCTGACAGCGACGGGCAGACTTTCAAGTGCGGACCCGAACCTGCAGAATATACCCGTCAAAACGAAACTCGGAAGAGAGATGAGGCGGTATTTTGAGGCGGATGACGGATACGTGCTGATCGACGCAGACTACTCGCAGATAGAACTGCGGCTGCTGGCACACATCTCCGACGACTATAATATGTGCGAAGCTTTCAGAGAGGGAGAGGATATCCACCGCAAAACTGCGGCGGCGGTATTCGGAATACCGGAGGAAGAAGTCAGCGAACAAATGCGCAAAAAAGCAAAAGCCGTAAACTTCGGAATAGTTTACGGAATAAGCGGTTTTTCACTTGCAAAAGATATCGGCACAACAACACAGCAGGCAACAAAATATATTAAGAATTATCTTCACAACTACCCTAATATAGATCTTTATCTTGAAAATGTCGTTAAGGATGCGACCGAGAAGGGGTACACCACCACCCCGATGGGAAGAAGGAGATATATTCCCGAACTCAACTCGCAAAACGGAATAATGCGCGCTTTCGGAAAAAGAGTGGCGATGAACGCCCCTATACAAGGAGCTGCGGCAGATATTATGAAGCTCGCTATGATAAAAGTAGACAGAGCGCTGAAAGCAAAAAGGCTTGACGCTCACATAGTAATGCAGGTGCACGACGAACTCGTTGTCGAGGCAAAGGAAGAACAGAAGAGAGAGGCGGCAGAGATTATAAAAAGAGAAATGGAATCTGCCGCAAAGCTCTCAATACCGCTGACTGTTGATGTCAGCTCGGGGAAAAACTGGCTTGTACAGGAAGATATATAAAGAGCCGTGTTTTAAGCCGCAGTTTGAATGCATATACAAAATAAAAGACCGGTCTGAAATAAATTCAGACCGGTTTTCAGTTGTTCCCTTAATTATAAAGTTTGCCCAAAACAGAATTTAAGTTGACACGGGGTACTCCAAACCGAAAATACAGCTATACTCAAAGCTAATTTAAACGCTGACATAATCAGATATGTAATTTGCATTTACAAGAGTGCACCGTGTGTCCGAAGCCCAATGTTTCAATCGGTATTACAAAACGGGTAATATATGACGCTCAGGCGTAACAGACATTCTGCATGTGTGCTCTATTATAACTTACCGTGGGTTATCTTATGATTAGTTTTTTTACCCCGTTGAGTACTCCGCCTTCCGTTCCTTGCGAACTCTCAAGCGCAAGTGAGTTGTCAGACACTATTCTCTTTTCGGTTGACTTGAATTTCTTTGCCACCTCAAAGAGAGTCTCGCCCGGCTGGGGGAAGTAGACCGTGATTGTTGAAAGTCCTGTACTCTTCAGCATATCTCCGCTGACTGCACATTCTTTGAGTTTTCTGACACTGTTATTAAGGAATATATGGTAACAGAGTTTCATATTACAGTTAAGATAGAAGTATTCGCTGTCAAAGCCCGACTGGTTATCCGGTATTGTGATTTTGCACCAGAGTTTTGCGTTTTCCGGAATAAATGCGGAGCCGTTTACGCTGATTTTAAACGGTTCGGTAAATTTTATCGGCATATAGCTGATACTCTCGTCATCGTTAATTTGACACGCTACCCCGCTGAATGTTACCTCACCCTCAATTTCCATAACAGAGCCATTCATCTTCTTATCTAAAATTTTAGCCTCGGAAAATGTATGAAGCACAGAGCTGATATTCTCAATATCCAGCTCTTGCAGCCTTTTCTTGAAATTGTATGAGATATCCTTTATTCCGCATTCAACAAGACTGTTGTAGTCATAGTCCTCGTATGACTGCATGGATTCATAATCCTTAAGGTATGCATCCTCTATCACTTTTACTTCTTCATTTTTTATTACTGCACCTTTAAATACGCACTTGGCTTTTACTTCAAGTTCTGCTCCCTCTCCCTTGGACTTTACCGATACGTCAACACTGCTAACCTCGCCGTCGGCAATATTGTTTTCACCCGGGATGATATTTTCGGTTTTGATGATCTCCTCAAAAGGAATAACTTTCTTTAACGGATACGGCTCCATATCAGCTTTTCTGATTATAATAGATAAAATTATCTCGCCTTTTAACTTTATTCCGCCTTCTACCGTTTCGCTGTCAATCACTCTGATTTGTCCCGATATGCCGAGAATTTCTATATCCTCAGGATTTATATCCTCAACGGTTTCCGCTACCGTTACATATTCCTTTTCCTGTGTATCAGAAAATGATATACTCTCCCTTTCTATCGTCTTTTCCGCCTTATAAACTTCTCTGCCCTCGTCAAGGCCGTCTCCCGCATACTCCATCCTGTCTTCTCCGAGCATGTTAACACTCGTTAAAGCCGTCGCCTTGGCTATAAGTTTTCTCGGTCCTGTCAGTCTTATAGACAGATTTGCAATCCTTGTGTCATCCACAGCGTCGGTATACTCCCCGCCCGTTACGGGAATGCTGACATCATAGTCCGAGTTTATCTCAAGCTTGCTGATTTCCCCGTCGCTGTCGGAATACACGATTGTGTACTCCACCTTGCCGGCAAAAGACATATCCGACTCATTGAGATATCTGCTCTCCGGAACTATTCTTGCCGTGTAAAAAAGCAATTTCTTTATGTCTCCCATATAGTCGGCAAGAGAATATTCAACACTGCTCTCCCAGTCTTTGGTTATAGTTCTGTTCATAATAAATCTCCTTTTTTACTAAAGCATATGCGGTAAAAAAAGAATTTATAACCACAAAGACTTCCTGTATTTTCAAAAAAACAAAAGCCGTCCTGCCCGGAGATTTTAAGGCGCAAAACGGCTTTTATAATAAATTTTTTAAAGTGCTGATTTTTTGAAATTATATTATTCTGAGAGCATAGCGGCACTGTCAGCGTCGCAGTAGAGCGTTGCGTTGTCGTGCAGACGCATTATTGTAGCCGGGCAATGCTCGTCAATCTTCTCGCTGTTTATCGTTTCATTGACAGCCCACGCCTTTGTCTTTGCAGGAACCGAGCAGAAGAGCGCAGATGCCGCAAAGAGTGTAGGAACGGTAAGTGTCAGCGCATGAGTCGGAACATCGTCAATCTTCTCAAAGCAGCCGTCATTTACCTGCTGATTGCGGCATATGCTGTCAAGCTCAACAACCTTTATCATCTCGGTATCTTTAAAATCTGCAACAGGCGGATCGTTAAATGCTATATGTCCGTTCTCTCCTATTCCCAAAATTACAATGTCAGTCGGGAACTTCTTAAGAAGCGCCGTATACCTTTTGCACTCCTCTTTTGCATCGTTTGAGGGGTCAATATAATTGACACTTCTGAATTTTTTGAGGCTGAAAATATGCTCTGAGAGGTATCTTCCGAATCTCTGCGGAGCGTCAGCGGCAAGTCCGACATACTCATCCATATGAAAAGCATTCACGCGGCTCCAATCAATATCATCAAATTTGCAAAGCTCGTAAAGTGTCTCATTCTGTGACGGAGCTGCGGCAAATATGATATTTATGTATTCTTTCCGAGAGAGCTGTTTTAAGATTTCCTCTCTTATGTCCTGTGCGCAAACCTTTCCCATTTCCGCTCTGGTTTTGAGAATTTTTACTTTAAGTTTATCTTTCGTAAAACTTTTCATGATCAAAACTCCTTTTTTATTTGATTTTATCATGAAACAGATATATAAGTAAATTGTAAAACTTGCAAAATACATTGCAAAAATTATCACGCAAATATATTATCGGCCAAGCCCCATTGACTCCATGAGTCTCTTGTTGAATTCCTCGGCAGTGTTATAACCCATTTTCTTCTGACGGTTATTCATGGCGGCAACCTCAATTACTACCGAAAGGTTTCTGCCGGGGCAAACCGGAAGCACTATGCTCGGAACTTTTATTCCAAGAATATCAATAGTATTATTTTCAAGTCCCAGCCTGTCATACATCTTGTCCTGCTGCCAGTTTTCAAGATTAATTACAAGGTCGATTTTTTCGGTTTCTTTAACGGCTCCCATACCGAAAAGCCGCCTTACATCCACAATGCCGATGCCGCGCAGCTCCACATAATGCCTTATTAAATCAGGGGCTTTTCCTACAAGCGTCGTGGCTGAAACTCTCTTTATTTCCACCGCGTCGTCCGCAATAAGTCTGTGTCCCCTTTTTACAAGCTCGATAGCCGTTTCGCTCTTTCCGACACCCGAGTCTCCGAGCAGCAGCACTCCCTCGCCGTATACCTCAACCAAAACTCCGTGCCTTGTAATTCTCGGTCCGAGCTCGACATTAAGATATGCAATAAGCGCCGCCATAAATTCGCTCGTCCTCTCCTTAGTACGCAGTAGCGGCACAGCATACTTCTCCGCAAGGTCAATTGTACTCTGGCTTATCTCAATTGACGATGTAACAATAACACCGACAGGCGATGAGCGGAAAAAGTCCTCAAGTCTCCTGTCCCTCTCCTCTTTGGCAAGCTGTGAAATAAAAAGATTTTCAACCTTGCCGACAATCTGAAGTCTCTCCTTCTCGTAGTGGTCATAAAATCCGACCATCTGAAGTCCGAGACGGTTAACCCTTGTACAGCTTATCATTATTTTCTCGGGCAGATCAGGCAGATATATAACCTCAAGTCCGAATTTATCTATTACTTTTGCAAATGATACCTTATAATTATCTTCCATTTTAAACCTCACAAAATAGAATTTATAATTATTTTATCACAATATAACCGCAAATGCAAATATTTTATTTAATTTTTTAAAAAATTAAGGTTTGTCTCATCTGTGTTAAAATTCTTTTGCTTGATTTGTTAATAATAATCTGTTATAATAATCTTCAGTAAAACTATATATGGAGATATTTATGAAAAAAATACTTTCATTAGCGGTGCTTTTTGCACTTTTTGTTTCTCTTACATCCTGCGGCGGCTACAAACCTGTCGAGAGCACGGAAAAAGAAGCCGAGGTGATGATGCAAATTAATCTGCCTGATGCACAGTACGATGTCAGATATGAGCTGTACCGCGCGCTGTTTCTCAACTACAAGTCGGAGTATGACGGGGGCGACAATTCAGTATGGACCTCGGAAAACAAAGATGAGTATATTGAAAAAATCGACAAGCGCATAAAAGAGGATATTTCGGAAATATACGCATCCTTTTATCTGTGTAAGAAGATAGGTATAGACGTCTTCTCAAAAGATGTTGAGGATTTGATCAAAGAGTATATAAAGGTCAGCGTGGACGGCGGAGAGATAAACTCAATGCTATTTGAAGGATACGACGGCGACTATGATAAATACCTTGAGTCCCTCAAGAGCATAAACCTCAACTACTCGACACAGGTACTGCTTTTCAGATACGCAATAGCGGTTGAGATGATTGATCTTTATTACAGAGGCACAATGAACGAGGAGTTTCTTCCTGACGCCTCGATGGGCAAACTTGAATATACAAGAGAAGACGTGTATGAGTTTTATGACAGTGCGGATACGACACGCGTGCTTTGGGCGTTCTTGCCTGACGAGTATTTTACACGTGAGCGTGCGGAAAACATCAGAATAACCCTTGAGGGCAAAAACGGCGAAGAAGAGGTTGCAACATATATCATCAATCTCAGCACGGCAGGTGCGACGGATATTAAAAAAGGTGTGCTTATCGGAAAGTATAACTTCAACACAAGCTACTACGACGAAATAGTTAGTGAGGCAAAAGAGCTTGATATGTTTGAGGTAAGTTCTGTTATAGAATACAAAAACGGACAGGACTCAGGGCATGTTATACTTTACAAGTGCGCAAAAACACAGGCACATTTTGACGAGTACTATGACTCTATTGTAGGGGACTATTTAGACAACGAAATAGGAAAATTCTTTTACGAAAACCAAACCCAAATACTTAATTCTTTAACTTATACAGATGCCTTTTTGAATCTTGACAGAAGCGGCATCTCAATGGATGAGTGATATGATTATTACAGAGAATTCCCGTCTTTCGCACCCGGATGAGGGGATGATGAAAGAGATATCAATTTTTGATTTGTCAAACTCGACAAAAGATTTTCTGCTCGAATACTTCAGCGGAGCAGTTGAGGTAAAACTTCTTAATATCAAACCGAGATTTCTGAAAGTATCTCTGAGGTCTTACGCAAACATCTTTAAACTTATATTCAAAGAAGTCTTTGGAGAGAGCGTCGTCAATGTTACAGTCGACTGCGACGAATTTAACTTTTTGCTTTCAATTGTTTACAAAACAAAATCGAAGCCTGACGAAAATTATCTCGCAAAACTCAAAGAGTTGTCTCTGTCGGCGGGTTTTGACAAGTTCGACTTTAAATATTCCGAAAAAATCTTTTCGATTTCAATGAGCGCACCTCTCACAAAAACAAATTACATTCCTATTTACGCTATGGGCAGAAAACAGCTTGAATATGTTTTTGCTTCTGTTTTTTCTGAAGAGGATAAAAATTAATATTTCACAAAAATTGAAATGATTGACAGTTTTTTGAAAAGTGTTTTGAAAATAGCCTTTTTATTCCATTAATCGCTCCCTTTTCCTATTTTTGTTATACATATAATCATCTCATATGCTAAAAGTATTATCAGTACGTTTGAGAGGTTATATTATGGGAAAAAGAATAAGTTACAGTTTTGCCAAATTATTTGTTTGTTTATATATTTTTTCAATATTTTTCTACAACTATACGCCTACCCGTGTTAATTTAAATGAAGTTTTTGCTCCGATTGACAGTGAGCCGGGCTCTGAAGGTGAGCTTGTTGAGACTTTAAGTTTCGGCGCACATAAACATGATATTGAGATAAATTCAAGGATATACGAGCTACTCTTTAAGAAAGAGACAAAGGATATCAAACTCATACCCGGCGGCGATGTTTTCGGAATAAAAATCATTGAGCCTAATGTCACCGTAAGCAGTTCTACTCCGCAGAACCCTTTGAAAATCGGAGATAAGATTTTAAGCATTAACGGAAACGAGATAAAATCCAGTGAGGACATTTCAAAAGCCCTAAAGGCTTCGGGCAGCGGTGCTTGCCGACTTGAAATCATAAGAGGCGGAGAGAAGATAAATCTCTACATCACCCCCAGAAAAGAGGGCGACACCTATAAGCTCGGAGTTACACTCAGAAACATTGCCTGCGGTATCGGAACGCTGACCTTTATTGAGCCGAATACCGGCTATTACGGCGGACTCGGACACGGAGTTTCGGACTCGGCGGGAAACTTGATTGAGATACTGAAAGCTGACGCAACAGGTGTTATTCTCAGCGGCGTTGTAAGAGGAGAGGCAGGTTCGCCGGGTGAGCTGTCCGGTATACTCGACAAGAATGTTATAGGATGCATTGTGAGCAACACAAAATGCGGTATCTTCGGAACTATGTCAACAGATAAGTATTACACCCGCCAGCCGATGCCTATCGGAACCAAGGATACTGTAAAAGCAGGTGAGGCGGAGATTATATCGACTGTAAAAAACGGCACCCGTGCAACTTACAAAATTGAGATAACCGATATCGACTACAAAAACGGTGAGACAAAGTCTTTTAAAATCAAGGTAACGGATCCCGCCCTGCTTACGATTACAGGCGGTATTGTAAGAGGAATGAGCGGCAGCCCGATAATACAGGACGGCAAGATAATCGGCGCAGTAACGCATGTTTTGGTAAACGACCCGACATCGGGATATGGTATATTTATAGAGAATATGCTCAAACAGGCAAGATAATAAATTATATAAGAGCGGAGATGCTGTCTCCGCTCTTTGGTTTATAAATTTTTTACTGAGTCCAGCCGTAACCGTATATCTGATGTGCCGGAGTTATTATAAGAAAAGCGCTCGGATCTGTAGTGTGAACAATATCAAGCAGTGTTCTGTACTGACTCATTGAGAAGGTGACGAGAAGCATTTTATAAAATTTACCCGAATAACCGCCCTCAACCGGAACAATGGAGGATGAGCGCAAAAGCTCGCTTTGTATACGCTGATTTATCAGCAAAGTTTTTTCCGAAATAATATGAGCTATCAGAGCGCGGGATCTTCCGACAAAAATTTTATCTATTACGGTGGCAGTGATGAAGGCGGAAAAGACGCCGAGAAGAGCCAATGTCAGATTTCCCGAAACCAAAAGTCCGAGGAAAATCAAAGTTCCGTCGATTATAAAAACAGCCGTACCCTGTGTCAGCCCCTTTATATACTTTACGATAATAAAAGCTATGATATCGACGCCGCCCGTCGAGCCGCCGCCGAGGAAAGCCATGGCGCACCCCGTGCCGATAAAAACACCGCCGAAAAGTGCCGAGAGAATGGCTGTCTCGGAGGCACCGTTCTGCCCTGTGCCGAGAAACTGTGCGAAAAACGGCAGAGTGCTCATATAAGTGAACAAGGCAATGCCCAGCGGATAAAAAATACTGCTGATAAGTGTTTTAAGGGCAAAGTGAACACCTAAAAATATAAGACCTATCACAAAAAATGTGACAGTCAGAATTGTTATCAACATTTCCAAACTCAAGAATTTGCCGCCCAAAAGTTCAGAAATAATAATTGCTATTGTCGACACGCCCCCGACTAACAGATTATTTGGAAGAATAAAAAGTGCGGTACCCATAGCGAGAACAAGCGTGCCGAGAGCAACAAGGGCAAAATTTTTAGCTTGCAGTAAAATCTTACTGTTCATATAAAACTTAAAGGATGCAAAAAAATCACATCATATACTTTTTCAGTTTTTCAATTGCGTTTTTCTCAAGTCTTGAGACCTGAGCCTGGGAAATACCTATTTCTTCCGCAATTTCCATCTGCGTTTTGCCCTTATAAAAACGCTGATTGATTATGCTCATTTCCCTTGAGTTAAGTCTTTTGAGTGCGTCCTTAAGACTGATGTTCTCAATCCATTCCTCGGCTGTATCCTCGTTGTCGGTAAGCTTATCTATCACATAAACAGAGTCCTCACCGTCGTTATAAACCGACTCATAAAGCGACACGGGTTCGACTATCGCCTCAAGCGCTATCCCCACATCCCGCTCATTCTCTCCGAGCCTCTCGCTGATCTCCTTGACCGTTGCCTCCCTTGACATATCCCGCATTACCTGTTCCTTTACCTGCAATGCACGGTATGCAAGATCTCTTATACTCCTTGATATTCTGACGGAGTTATTATCCCTTTGATACCTTCTTATTTCTCCAATTATCATTGAAGCGATATTTGTAAAACGAAACAGACGCTCTCTTGGGATTATTATAGCATAAAACGGCAAGTTTTTCAATAAAAGACGGATGTCAGTTTATGTTCATACAGGAAAAATAAGGATAGAAATATTAAGGCGCACAGTAAAAAAACTCGGAAAATCCGTAAAAGAAAACAAGTCAAGAGAGCAAAACTGCAAAACCAATGCAGCACAGAGAAACTCAGTCCTCCTTATCTTCCGTATAGCTTTCGCTTTTAAGATAAACCGACATATCCTCCCCTGTAAGGACAACCTTTGATACAAGAGAGCGGATTGCCGACTGCTTTTGTCTGTTTGTCAGACGCTTCCAGAGGTTCGGCAGTTTTTTCAGTTCTTCTATTCTTCCCTCAACTCCGTGAGAGTTGTTCCGTTTTTTTATTTCCGCCTCCATCTCTCCCTCAAGTCTTAAAATATCGTTCTTTATTTTTTTGGCGTTTTTGAGCAGATCCTCGTCTCCGAGCGTTGTATATGCTTTTACTGCCCTCTCATACTGACCTCTCAGCTTTTCTATCCTCTCCTTTATTCCGTCTATCACTTTTGCCTTGTCTATTTCTTTACCCTTTATCTCATCAGAGTAATTGAGCGCAAATTTCATCACAACTCCCAAGACCGCCTCTTCCGCCTCGACGGCGGAATAAATCTGTCTTTTACATCTTTCCCGCTCTTTTTCGTCCTTTGAATACTTATTGTAGCAGAGGATTTTAAGCTCTGCTTTTTCGCCTCTGCCCCACATCATATACCTCATCTTACCCCCGCACACACCGCATACCGCAACCGATGAGAGGAGATAGTCTGAAGTGCGGTGAACCGTACTGCGCTCTTTCATAATCTGTTGCGCTTTGAGAAAAGTCTCATCATCAATTATCCTTTGATGTCTGCCCGTAAATCTTTCGCCGCGGAAGGTTATCTCGCCAAGGTATGTGCGGTTTTTAAGAATGTTGGTTACCTGAACATCGCTGCTCAGATCGAGAATTTCCGCAATCAATCTCGGAGAATACTCCCCGCCCGTGTAGAGAGAAAACACCTTTTCTACAACTATCGCCTGCTCCGGCACAACGGCAAGAGTATTTATTTCCTTTGAATACACATATCCGTAAGGCGGCACGCCCCCGCCCTGCCAATATCCCTCCCTCGCTCTCTGCCTGCGTCCCTCCGTCAGCTTTGCCACTATTGCGTCATGGTCAAACTCTGCAAAGATTGAGAGAATTGAAATCAGTATTCCGTATGTCTGCTTGCTCCTTGAGTCAACATTATCCTTTACCGCATAAAAATCCACCCCGTATCTGCTTAGCTCTTCCTTTAAAAACTTGAGTATAAGCATCTGCGTTCTGCCTATGCGGTCAAGGCTGTATGTTATGACAAACCTTATACGCATACCTCTTATGTCCGCTATCATTTTCTGATATGCGGGGCGCCTGTCGTTTATACCCGTATAACCGTCATCAATATAGACAACCGGATTTTCAATATCAAACGCATCGCAATATTTCTTTATCTGACTGTACTGCACATCGAGTCCGTATCCCTCCCTCGCCTGAGTATCCGTCGAAACACGAAGGTATATCGCCGTAATGTTATCCGCAGAATCGGGGATGTCGGTATACAGCGGATGCGAAAACTCAAAGTTTTTCTTGTTCTGTTTCATCCTCTTTTTCCTCGGAAGAATTGTATATTTTCTGACACAGCTCTATTACATAACTGCTCTTACAGGTAAAATTGTCGCACTGAGACAAACTTATCTGTTCGTCTCCCATATAGATATTTACTTTCAAGCCGAAATCTCCTTTTATCTTCATATGTAAATATCCTTGACAAAAGAGGATAAAAAAACTCAATTTTTTCTTTATTTTTAAAAAATTTTCACTTGGGCTGCAATGCCCGTATTTCAAAAAAAGTTTTTAAAACTTCAGATTGAAGAATTTTCGCAGACTATAAATTAAAAGGTGTTTTGCAGACTTTAAATTCAGGGCGCTTTTATTACACGCCCCCTCCCTTTCTTTACCGATAAGCAAAAATGAGGAGCATTTCCGCTCCTCATTTTTGACTTTTTATTTTTGCCGTCGGGCATACCGTTGTTTAACTAATCAGAATACAACGCCGATGCCGACATTTGAAATTAAAGCTCTGCTATAACCTCAACCTCGCACAAAACGCCCTTTGGCAAGGCTTTTACCGCTACACAGCTTCTTGCAGGCTTTTCGGTAAAGTATTTTGCGTAAACCTCGTTGAATGCCGCAAAATCCTCCATATTCTGAAGAAAGCAAGTTGTTTTTACAGCCTTTTCGTAGCTTGTGCCTGCCGCACGCAAAACCTCACCGAGATTTTTCATAACCTGCTCGGTCTGTCCTTTAATATCTGCAGCCTCGACATTTCCGCTCGCGGGATTAATCGGAATCTGTCCTGATGTGAAAAGAAGACCTCCGCACTTTACAGCCTGTGAATAAGGACCTATTGCCGCAGGCGCCTTTTCTGTTGAAACCTTATCTATCATAGTTGCCTCCTGAGTATTTTATTAAAAGATTTTTCTCGCAAAAGAAAAATTATACAAGCTTAAATCCGTTTGCAATCAAAGCGCTCTTTATCTCTTTGATATGCTCAAAATTCTTTGTCTCAAGGGTAATGCGCAGGTAACAGCCGTTTACATCCGAGCCCTCGCTCGCCCTCTCGTGGTGGACTGAAATTACATTGCCTCCGAGATCTGCAATTATCTTTGAGACGCCGACAAGCTGTCCCGGCTTATCCACAAGCTCAACCATAAGCTGGCATGTTCTGCCCGACATCAAAAGTCCGCGCTTGATAACTCTTGAGAGTATTGTAACATCAATATTTCCGCCTGAAAGCAGACACACTACCCTCTTATTTTTGACATCTACCTTGCCGAACATTGCCGCGGCAACCGAAACTGCACCTGCACCCTCTGTCACAAGCTTATGCTTTTCCATAAGCGCAAGTATTGCGGCAGATATCTCGTCATCCGTAACAGTGACGATCTCATCGACATACTTTTGGCACATATCATATGTAATACTACCCGGCTTTTTTACGGCAATTCCGTCTGCAATAGTGGAGACCGAGGAAAGCTCCTCGATTTTATTGTCGTTAAGGGAGATTTTCATAGAAGGTGCACCCTGTGCCTCAACGCCGTAAACCTTGATTTTCGGATACAAGGTTTTTATGGTAAACGCTATTCCGGCAATAAGTCCTCCGCCGCCGACCGGTACAATAACAGCGTCAATATCCGGCAGCTGTTCAAGAATCTCAAGAGCAATGGTTCCCTGTCCCGCAATTACATCCTCGTCATCAAAAGGATGAATAAACGTATATCCGTACTTGTCCCTGAGTTCCATTGCACGCTTGTATGCGTCATCATAAACTCCCTCTACAAGACAGACCTCCGCACCGTAACTTTTTGTCGCCTCGACCTTCGAGATAGGTGCGCCGTCAGGCAGACAAATTACCGCCTTAATGCCGTTTTTCTGAGCCGCAAGAGCAACGCCCTGAGCATGGTTGCCGGCGGAGCACGCAATAACGCCCCTTGCCTTCTCCTCATCGGTCAGCCTCGACATTTTATAATAAGCTCCTCTTAATTTAAAGGAACCCGTAACCTGTAAATTTTCTGTTTTTAAATAAAGTTCAGCACCCGGTACAAGTTTTGTCGACGGAATTACATCCGTGCGTCTTGCAACCTTTTTCAGTTCATTGCCGGCTCTGTACACATTATCTATTGTTAACATATTACCTCTTATAAAAGACTTTTTATAAATTGCTCTGCACACCTTGCGGAGCGGTAGCCTCGTCTCAGGGCAAACGCCTCTGCATCAATATGTATCTTCTCAGTTTTTTCGATACCGTATCTTTGCAAAAGCTCATCAATAATTTCAAGATACAACGCCTTATCCGGCTTCTGGAACAAAACCGTCAGTCCGAATCTCTCGGACAAAGACAAGGTTTCCTGTATCGTATCGTTGCGGTGGACATCATTTCCCTCTCTGTCGGAGAAGTTCTCTTTTACTATATGCCTTCTGTTGCTTGTGGCATAAATAACAGAATTCTCCGAGACGGAGGAGGCTGAGCCCTCAAGCGCCGCCTTCAGCATACTGAAGTTATCGTCATTTTGATTAAACGAAAGGTCATCTATAAAAATGATAAATCTCAGGGGATTGTTGCTGATCCTGCCCATAACCGAGGGAAGCAGTCGGAGCTGGTCTTTGCGCATCTCAATAAGCCTAAGTCCCTCGCTGTAAAAGAGGTTAACCACAGCCTTGACGGTTGAGGATTTTCCTGTTCCGGCATCTCCGTACAGCAGAACATTTGCGCACGGCCTGCCCGAAAGAAACGCCTCGGTGTTCTCAATAACCTTATCTCTTTGCTGCTTGTAACCGACAAACTTATCGACACTCACCTTGTCATAGCTTACAATAGGCTCAATCTCGCCGCTGTCCCCGACACGGAACATGGGATATTCCGAAAAAATGCCGTAGCCGTACTTTGAGATATCTTTAATACGCTTCTCATACTCACAGACAAAATCCGCCTCTTGTGTATCAAATCCCGGGATATACTCCCCCTCAACTCCCATATCAAGCATAAAGTCCTCTTTTGCAAGAGACGCAAAAAGCTTAAATGTATCAAGTTCAAAATTCACAGCACGGCTGATGTTGTTTGAGACTTTTTCACCGTTGGCTCTTGACTTTATGTAGATATTCTCGTTTTCGAAAACATATTTTGCGACAAGAGCGGTAAGACTCATGCCGCTCTCGTAAATTTCCCCGACAAGCTCCGAATAAAGAGAGAGCTTTGCATCTCCTTTTTCGTTTACATACTTAAAAAACAAAGCAAAGAGAGGTTTGGTGAGCACCCCGCGAAATACCGAGGTGAGAAGAAGTCTCTCATAGACCTCTCTGACTTTTGTACTCTTATCCATCATAGCATACCTATAATTTTGTCTGTCATCTCTGATGTACTGAGGTATTCTCCGCCGTTTGCAAGGTCCTTTGTTCTGTAGCCGCAGGAGAGTACCTTGTCAACCGCATCAACGATACACTGTGACTCTTCCTTAAGATCAAAGGAATAAAGAAGCATCATTGCCGCGGAGAGAATTGTGGCAATCGGGTTTGCGATATTCTGCCCTGCAATGTCAGGTGCTGAGCCGTGTATCGGCTCATACAATCCGCGTGTTCCGCCGCAAAGAGATGCCGACGGAAGCATACCGATTGAACCGGTTATCTGCGACGCCTCATCCGAGAGAATATCTCCGAACATATTTGTAGTGACTATAACATCAAATCTTGACGGATTGCGCACAAGCTGCATTGCCGCGTTGTCAACAAGCATATCCTCAAGTTCAACATCGGGATACTCCGCAGAAATCTCGTGTACGATTTTACGCCACAGCCTTGAGGTGTCAAGCACATTTGCCTTGTCAA
Organism: uncultured Clostridia bacterium; assembly: GCA_944384515.1. Lineage (GTDB taxonomy): Bacteria > Bacillota > Clostridia > Oscillospirales > CAG-272 > UBA1740. The sequence continues at coordinate 4,448 of CALWTU010000007.1, read as the reverse complement.
TACTCGTAAGCTTTTTATTTCTCTTCCTTGCACTCTCAAAGGCAACCCTGACAATTCTCTCTATCTCCATACGGCTATAGCATTCGGTATCATATGCCTCCTCGCCGTATTTGCCCTCTCTCATTCCTCTCTCGCCGAAATAAATACCGCCTGTCAGTTCTCTGACAATCATTATATCAAAGCCGTCTTTGACGATATCCTCTCTGAGCGGACACTCGCTCTTCAGAGCCGGATAGAGCTTCGCCGGGCGCAGGTTTGTAAACAATCCCATGGCGCTCCTTATACCGAGCAGGGCCTTCTCGGGACGCATATTTCCCGGCAGGGTATCCCATTTCGGTCCGCCTACGGCGCCGAGAAGCACACTGTCAGATTTTAAGCACCCCTCTACGGTCTCATCCGGGAGAGGTACGCCGCATTTATCAAGTGCGGCGCCGCCTATGTCATACTCCGTAAAATTAAAAGTATGAGAATATTTCTCGCCGACGGCAGAAAGCACTTTAACCGCACTCGAAACAATTTCAGGTCCGATACCGTCGCCTTTTAAAAGAGCAATATTGTAATTCATTCTCTCTACCTCCGAGTTATTTGATAAAGCCTTTCTTTATTGCCTCAACAAGTCCGCCCGCTCTGACAATATTCTGTATGAACTCGGGAAACGGGCTTGTTTTGAAACTCTTATTTGTTGTGAGATTGTAAATAATTCCGTTGTCAAGGTCGGCACGCACGGTGTCCCCCTCAGAAATATTGTCGCACGCCTCGGGACATTCAAGAATTGCAAGACCGATATTAATTGCGTTGCGGTAGAAAATTCTCGCAAAGCTCTTTGCAATAACAAGAGAAATTCCGCTCTCCTTTATCGCAATCGGCGCATGCTCTCGTGATGAGCCGCATCCGAAGTTTTCGCCTGCAACCATTATATCACCGACAGAGACTTTCTTTACAAAATCCCGATCTATATCCTCCATACAGTGAGAGGCGAGTTCTTTTTTGTCAATTGTATTAAGATATCTTGCGGGGATGATTACATCCGTGTCGACATTATCCCCGTACTTCAATACTTTTCCGTTAAAATCCATTTTTCTCCTCCTCACTCACACGCTCTGGGGTCTGAAATCTTTCCGCTCAAAGCGCTTGCCGCGGCAACTGCGGGGCTGGCAAGGTAAACCTCGCTCGTAACATCTCCCATTCTGCCGACAAAGTTTCTGTTAGTGGTCGCAACAGCCCTCTCGCCCTTTGCGAGAATGCCCATATGTCCGCCAAGACACGGTCCGCATGTAGGTGTTGAAACAACGCATCCCGCCTCAATGAATATCTTTACAAGTCCTGCCTCTATTGCTCTGAGATAAATATCCTGTGTTGCAGGAATAATAATTGCCCTGACACCGTCCTTTATCTTCTTGCCTTTAAGAATTTGTGCGGCAACCTCAAGGTCGCAAAAATAACCGTTTGTACAGGAACCTATAACAACCTGGTCTATCTTTACATCACCGACATTATCAATTGTTCTCGTGTTTTCAGGCAGGTGCGGGAAAGCGACGGTAGGCTTTATCTCGGAGAGGTCTATCTCGTAAACCTCGTCATACTCTGCGTCCTCGTCCGCCTTGTATATTTTAATTTCTCTGTCAGAGCGCTCCTTTATGTACTCGATTGTTCTCTCGTCCACCTCAAAAATACCGTTCTTGGCGCCTGCCTCGATAGCCATATTTGAAATCGTAAGTCTGTCAAACACAGTAAGCGAGCTGACTCCCTCTCCGACAAACTCCATTGACTTATAAAGCGCTCCGCTCACGCCTATCATTCCGATAATATGCAAAATAACATCTTTGCCCGAAACATATTTTTGAAGCTTGCCCTTAAGCACAAACTTTATGGCAGAGGGCACCTTAAACCAAGCCTTGCCCGTCGCCATTCCGCAAGCCATATCGGTAGAGCCGACACCCGTGGAAAATGCTCCGAGAGCACCGTATGTACATGTATGTGAATCCGCTCCGATAACCACATCTCCGCTGACAACAAGTCCCTTTTCGGGAAGAAGAGCATGCTCAATACCCATTCTTCCGACATCAAAGAAGTTTACGATCTCCTCTTTCTGACAGAACTCACGGCACATCTTGCACTGCGTTGCCGCCTTTATATCTTTGTTGGGAGCAAAGTGGTCCATGACCATAGTTACCTTTTCTTTATCGAAAACACCGTCGACGCCGAGTTTTGAATACTCGGCGATAGCCACGGGAGAGGTAATGTCATTGCCCAGCACCCTGTCGATATCAACAAGGATAAGATCCCCCTTGCGCACACTGTCAACTCCCGCGTGTGCGGCGAGGATTTTTTGTGTCATTGTCATTGCCATATCAGTTCCTCACTTATTGATTATTGCGCCTCTGTCCGCAGAGCTTACCATCTCTGAATAGCGCTTGAGATAGCCTGTAACATTCGGGCGTTTGATTTCGGTGGTTTTCTTTCTCTTTTCGATCTCCTCATCCGAAACCTTAAGTTCTATCTTGTATTCGGGAATATTGATTGAGATGATATCTCCGTCCTTTACATACGCTATCATACCGCCCCGTGTTGCCTCAGGCGACACATGTCCGATAGACGCGCCTCTCGTTGCACCGGAAAATCTGCCGTCGGTAATAAGCGCAACATCCTTATCAAGTCCCATACCCGCAATCGCGGATGTCGGTGAGAGCATCTCACGCATACCGGGGCCTCCGCTGGGTCCCTCATATCTTATTACGACTACATCGCCCTTTACTATCTTACCCGCATAAATGGCGCTTATAGCCTCTTCCTCACTCTCAAAAACTTTACACGGTCCCTCGTGTACAAGCATTTCCTCTGCAACGGCACTTCTCTTTACAACACAGCCGTCGGGGGCAAGATTTCCCTTAAGAACCGCTATTCCGCCAGTCTTGCTGAAGGGGTTTTCAACGGGTCTTATAACTGTGGGGTCAAGATTTTTTACATTCGCAATATTCTCTTTCATGCTCTTTCCCGTTACAGTCATAACAGAGGTATCTATCAGCGAGAGCTTCTCAAGCTCTTTAAGCACGGCATAAACTCCGCCCGCCTCGTTAAGGTCCTCCATATATGTCGGTCCTGCAGGGGCAAGGTGACAAAGGTTAGGCGTTCTCTCACTTATCACATTCACATGGTCAAGATCAACCCTGATACCGCACTCGTTTGCAATTGCGGGAAGATGAAGCATACTGTTTGTGGAACAGCCGAGCGCCATATCCGCAACAATTGCATTCTCTATTGCCGCCTTTGTCATAATGTCTCTGGGTCTGATATTCTTTCTCACAAGCTCCATTATCTGCATACCTGCATGCTTTGCAAGCTCTATTCTCGCAGAATAAACAGCGGGAATCGTACCGTTGCCCGAAAGTCCCATGCCGAGCACCTCAGTAAGACAGTTCATTGAATTTGCGGTATACATACCTGAGCATGAACCGCATGTGGGACAAACCTTTTTCTCAAACTCGCAGAGAGTCTCTGCATTGATTTTACCGCTGCTGTACGCTCCGACCGCCTCAAACATACTCGAAAGACTCCTCTTTTTGCCCATTACCTTTCCCGCAAGCATCGGTCCTCCGCTCACAAAAATAGTGGGAATATTAAGTCTTGCCGCCGCCATAAGCAGTCCGGGAACGTTCTTATCGCAGTTGGGTATCATTACGAGTCCGTCAAATCCGTGCGCACGCACCATGCACTCCGTTGAGTCCGCAATAAGATCTCTTGTGCAAAGCGAATATTTCATACCCGTATGTCCCATTGCGATTCCGTCGCAAACCGTAATTGCCGGGAACATAATCGGCGTTCCGCCCGCCATTGCAACACCCATTTTCACAGCTTCGGTTATTTTGTCAAGATTTATATGACCGGGAACTATCTCATTGTACGAGCTCACTATACCTATGAGCGGACGAGCCATCTCCTCCTCGGTATATCCAAGCGCATGATAAAGAGATCTGTGAGGTGCATTTTTAAATCCGTCAACAATATTTTCTTTAACCATATCTTCTCCTCTCGGAATTATCCGTCACGGCATATAAGGGAGTATAAAAAACTGCTATGCCAACACGCCGCTATGCCGCATACTTTATCTATCTGATATACCGCCGATAAGAAAATTTTCCACCATGTGGGGCACCGTGCGGTACAGTTACCGTCTCATTTAATGTTTTAAGTACACCGATTATTCAGAATTACGGTTATGATACTCCGCCTCATAACCGTAACCTGATTTCAAAATATAAAGGATTTTAAGTATCCGAAGATCAGTTGTTTATAAACTTATCCTCGTCAGCCCAGCTGTAAAGCTTTCTGATATCCTTGCCGACAATCTCGGAGGGATGCTCTGCCGCAATCTTTCTCATAGCGTTGAAATGAACCTGTGCGCCTGCGTCAGACATATCAAGCAGGAATTCCTTTGCAAATGTTCCGTC
>CALWTU010000006.1 GCA_944384515.1 uncultured Clostridia bacterium | reverse complement strand
CAAGCGCAAATGCTTTTGATTTTATAATCAAAGGACTGTCAGCCATAACCTTACCACCTTTTACCTTGATGTGTTCATTATACCATAAAACCTATTGCTTTTCAACCTAAAATAAAAATGCTTTTCGCCCGAAAGGGAGAAAAGCTACATAAGATACCTTTTCACTATTCACAATTACTTATTACTTGCCAAAAATCGACAAGGGGGTTTTAGTGAAGAGTGAAGAGTGAAGAGTGAAGAGTGGAGAGTGAAGAGTGGAGAGTGAAGAGTGGAGAGTGAAGAGTGGAGAGTGAAGAGTGGAGAGTGGAGAGTGAAGAGTGGAGAGTGAAGAGTGGAGAGTGAAGAGTGAAGAGTGAAGAGTGAAAAAGTAAAATCGACAAGTCTCTGTCGAAACTTGTCGATTTTTGGCAGGGGCAGAAGGACTTGAACCCACGACCCATGGTTTTGGAGACCAGTACTCTACCAACTGAGCTATACCCCTATGCAACGGATTTATTATACTAAATTTTTGCCCGTTTGTCAATAGTTTTTATATATAAATTTTTTATTTTTTATTATATTAAAATTAATTGAAATAATAACCTATTACTATACAAATTCATGAGAGAAAACTTGAATTTATGATTTTACTTTACTTTTTCTTCGGAATATGATATATTAATTTAGTAGAATAAATAAGGAGAAATCAAATGGAGTGGATTTTAAACGCGGCAATTATATTTTTATAATCATGGAACTGTCTAATGTTTTGATAATGTATTTTAAACCCGATTTTAAATACGGCAACAGTATGGCTGTATTTAAAAAGTTTGCGGAGTCTTTTGAAGAGGAGAACAGAAGGCTTTTCACCAAATATATGGTCAACTGGGTTGCTAACTGCAAACTCATATTTTTGTCACTTCTTGTGGTTGTGCTTATTGCAGGAACACCTACAATAAAAATTGCCTCTATAATAGCTATGATTTTGTCAATAGGCATTTATTTTGTCTCGCTTCACCCGATAATAACAAAACTTGATAAAAATGACGATATAACTCCGAAGGGTTACTCTGTGAAACTCAAATATACTATTTTACTGTTTATTTTTGTTTTTGCAGCGGCTTTGGCAGCTTATTTCTTAACTAAATAAATGGATATGTATCTGTATCTGTGAATTTCAAAAAGGGTTTGGATTATATTTTGTCGATGTAAAAGCATTTTTACAAACAAAAAGCAATATGTCAAAAAAGTTTTATAGACTTTTTTCAAAATGAGATATATAATGTTGGCATATAAAAGGTGGTGAGACAATGGACATCGGAACAAAAATCAAACAGGCACGCTTATCTGCAAATATTACACAGGAACAAGCCGCAGAAGCTCTCGGTGTAAGCAGGCAAACAATCTCAAACTGGGAAAACAATAAAACATATCCGGATATTGTAAGCGTTATAAAGATGAGCGACCTTTACGATGTAAGCCTCGACTGCCTTTTAAAAGAAAAGGAGAAACCTGATATGTCAAATTACATCAGTTATCTTAAAAAGAGTACAGACAGCATAAAAAGCAGAGCAAAATTAATGAAGACGATTCTTATATCTACTTATCTTTGTATATGGTCATTTGCTTTGATTGTATTTTGGTTGTTTGCAGACGGCTCTGACGCTATGGGATTCGGGCTTGTATTTTTTGCGGCGGTTCTTCCTCTCTCAACATTCGTAATTTCATTTGTTATCGGTAAAAATAATTTTTGGGGAAGGGCAAAATGGTTATCCGTTGCGGTATTTGGCATAATGTATATGCTTGCCGATTACTTAACTTATCGCTTAGCCAGTATGCTTTTAAACTCTTATGCCGATAAAATAATCTTACCTGAATTGGGATTGTTATTTGTGGGGACGGCTGTTTCAGCTCTCGGGCTTTTGCTCGGGATGCTTTTTAATCGACTGAAAAACAAAGAAAAATAAGAATAAGCGTGCAAAGGGGTTTTGATAGATGATTATTCGTGAGTACAGACAGTCCGACTGCGGGGAAATGGCAAAACTTTTTTACAATACCGTTCACAGGGTTAATTCGAAAGACTATACAAAAGAGCAGATTGATGTATGGGCAACGGGAAATATAGATTTAGAAAAATGGGACGTGTCATTCAGAGAGCATTATACGCTCGTAGCCGTTGAAGACAGTATAATCGTCGGATTCGGAGATATCACGGCAGACGGATATCTTGACCGACTGTATGTTTATGCAGATTATCAGGGGCAGGGAGTCGCTACGGCGATATGTGACAAACTCGAGGATTATATAAGCGGGGATATTACAACACACGCATCTATCACTGCAAAACCGTTCTTTGAGGGGCGAGGGTATGTCACAGTCAAAAAACAAGAGGTAGTACGCTCGGGCGTCGTGCTTGAAAACTTTGTAATGAAAAAAGAAAAGACAAAATAACACTTTACCGCTGATTTTCAGACAAAAAATCAGCGGTAATTTTATAAATAAAGTGTTTAATATATGGCAGAAATAACATTTTATAAAATCAGACACAATGTAGTTTAGCCAAATTATTATAAACAAAATGTAAATAAAGATGAATTTGTCTTGACATTCTCGATATTCGAGAATATAATAAAGGCAGATACTCGATATTCGAGAATAGGAGGGATGCTCAATGCCGAGAGCAAAGTTTCAAACTTTGACAGAGCAGATGTTTTATATTTTGCTTTGCCTGAAAGATGAGTGTTACGGACTTGACATTTTAGATAAAGTTCCGTCTATGACAGCGGGGCGGGTAAATGTAGGCTCCGGAACACTTTATAACCTTCTTGAGCAATTTCTCGATGCGCAGATTATCCGCGAAACAAAAGTTGAGGGGCGGCGCAGAACATATATCCTTACAGAAAAGGGAAAGGATATGCTCAAAAAGGAATATGAAAGAATTAATGCTCAGGTTACCGATTATAAAAACATTTTTGAAAAGGAGGAGATAGTATGATTAAGAGGAAGAGAAGGATTGAAACTTTTTCATTCTTTGACCATACAGGGATTTGCAAGCATCTTGAAAAAATGGCGGTAAAGGGCTGGATGATAGAACGGCTCACAAACTTTGGGTGGATCTATCGACGCATAGAACCGAAGAATATTAAGTTTGAAATTTCGTACTATCCCAAAGCTTCGGAATTTGATCCTGAGCCTTCGGATGATCAGAAAACTTTTCATGAATTCTGTGCACATACGGGATGGAAATTAGCTTGTACATGTGCTCAACTTCAAATTTTTTATAATGAGCTTGAAAATCCGATTCCGATTGAAACCGAGCCGACACTTGAGGTGCAGACTATTCATGCATCTGCGAAAAAATCTTTTATACCTGCTTATATATTATTGCTTATCCTTTCTGTATTGCAGTGTTTCTTTTTAGTCAGCGGTTTGTTGGGTGACCCTATTGATACATTGTCTAATACAGCAAAGTTGTTTTCGACAGTTTGCTTCTTTATCCTGCTTATCATATGTACTGTGGAACTTTGCTGTTATTTCTCGTGGTACGGCAAAGCAAAAAGGCGGCAGAGCAAGGTGAGTTTCATAAACCGACAAGCACATCTTTTTTACAGAAAATTATCTTTGTTGCTATAATTATATTTGCAGTTGTTTGGATGGCGGATTTTATTTTATTCGGCGACAAACTGCAAAGGTGGATCGGAATAGCATTTGTACTCTATATACCGCTGTTATTTGTACTTGTCAATTCGGTAAAAGTCTTTTTAAAGAATATAAAAGCGCCTAAAAATGTAAATAAAACCATTACGGTTTTAAGCAGTTTTGCTTTATCCTTTTTAATGATGGGACTCATTACATTTGCGACAATTAAACTCTCATCAAGCGGATTTTTCACAGAAAAAAACGAGCAGACTTATGAACATAACGGTATAACATGGATTTTACACCGTGATGAGATTCTGCTTAGTGTTGAGGATCTTATGGATGTAGACAGTGAGGTATATATAAAGGAGCGCCGTGGAAGTGAGTCTGTTTTTCTCGGGCAGTATGTTATGAGACAGCTGCCTCGCCGTGACGCAGAGGATTGTGTAAATATTCCGGGTCTGGAATATACTTTTGTGGATGTTAAAATTTCCGCTTTATATGATATGTGCAAAAAACGCATGATCTACGAACAGGAGAGCTTATATCCGGCGGAAGAAAGAGAGTATATCGCACAGGACAGCAAACCATGGGGCGCAAAGGAGGTATACCGTCTTAAGGATAATCAGCTTGGATATACAAATATGTATCTGTTGTGTTATGACGGCATTCTGGTAGAAATAGAATTCGACTGGGAACCCACCGTGGAGCAGATGCGTATTGTATGCGAAAAATTCAATTAGTTAAATGTTAAGTAATTAAGATGAGTTAAGTGTATAAAACTTCCGTCAGTAACTGAATTGCTTTTTCTAACAAACCGATATTTGTTGTATAACTGTTTTTTACAGGAGGTAAAATGGTAGTATTGATTACAGGAGCTTCTCATACAGGGAAGACATTACTGGCTCAAAAAATTCTTGAAAAATATAAATTTCCGTATCTGTCCATTGACCATTTAAAAATGGGTTTAATACGGAGCGGATATACCGAACTTACCGCTGAAGATGATTTTAAATTACAGGAATATATGTGGCCGATTATCAGAGAAATGATAAAAACTGCGATCGAAAACCGACAAAATCTTGTAGTTGAGGGAGCGTATATTCCGTTTGGGTGGGAAAAGAGTTTTTCTGATGAATATCTGAAGGAAATCAAATATTATTGTCTTGTAATGAGCAGACGCTATATAGAAAACAGCTTTTCTGAGATTAAGGAATACGCCTCTGAAATCGAAAACCGTAGAGATGATTCTCAGTGTACTGAAGAAACTGTATTACGAGATAATGAGTATTACAGAGATATGTGCCTAAAGTACGGTTACACCCCTATATTAATTGACGAATGCTATCAGGTAGATGCAGATATTTTATGTACTGACGAAAATTTTTCTTAAAATTTGTTTACTCTTACTTATATCTTACAGCAAAAAGCGAGGTGATAGCATGAAAAAAATATTAAATAGCAACCGTCACATAATTTACAGCTTGCATGATATGGATGTGACTGCATTCGAGACTGATGAGAATGTAATTATTATGAGAACATCCGGAATGAAAAAGATAACGAGTCCGTATATTCAACCGGATGGATTTATAGAGTTCAGGGGCGTGGACTGGGAATTCAGCTATGCATACATTCTTGATTTTGATGTGAAATCTGACAAGTTTACCGGAAGAAAAATGTACTTAAAGGATTTTATTTCAGAATTTCCGGAGCCTTATTTTACGGTAATGGACGAGACATATGCGCCTAATTTGACAAAGTACTCAGGATATATAGTCACTGACAAAACGTTTCGTGAATGTTTTGTTGAAATACATTACAGTGAAGAAATGTACTTTGTTGACGAAACGGAATATAGCGGAATGAGAGAAGTAATTCTGAGTAATGATGACTATGCAAAGATATGTTCTGTCCCGGCAGAGGTTGCTGCTTATTTGGATGAATACTGTTGGGAGTTTGCGGCTAATTGGGTTTGGCAAGGACCGCAGAACGCAAAATTTATAAAAAATGCGAGGAACGGACAGCTTGGAGCAGTTTTTGGTGTAAATGATTTTTTGAACTATCTTAATGAGTTTGCTTTTCCGGAGTATCATTCATATTTTGTAAAAAATCTCGAATGTTACGATTACGAAATACCCACGGAATATAAAGATTATCCGAGTTACAATTTTTGATATAATTTTATCTGGAAAACCATATTTTGAAATCATAGAAAAAGGCAATAATATAATGACCTTTCAAAGATACACGAAACAATATGTCGTCTTTAGAACAGAGTACAGAAGATCGATTTATGACAGAATATCAAATCTCATTGTATTTATAATGTCTATTATAAAAAACGAAGCTTTTTAGGTTGGATAAGGAGATTAATTATGAAAAACAGAAATGTTTGTCCGAAGTGCGGCGGAACAGATATTATAAGAGTTGAAGGAAAGGCAGGAGCATACGGTACCGGAAATAATATTCAGGTTGGATGGACAAATTTTTCAGCTGTTTTGGTACACAGATATGTGTGCTGTGATTGCGGATATTCTGAGGAATGGATTGATAAAGAAGATATTCCGACATTGAAGAAAAAATACAAGTAATTCATAGATTTTTGCGTATGGCTGATAACGACACAGAAAACCTTTTTTGAAGAATTAAAAAGCCTGTATTCTTTTAGGTAGTTTTTTAAGGCGTGTTTTTAACCTCCGCATAAAAAGGTAAATAAATCAAAATAAAAAAGACACACAGCATAAACTGTATGTCTTTTTTTGGTGCCGGTGACCGGGGTCGAACCGGTACGGTATCGCTACCACTGGATTTTGAGTCCAGCACGTCTGCCAATTCCATCACACCGGCAATTCTCAAGTATTATAACACAAAAAAACAAAAAAA
>CALWTU010000005.1 GCA_944384515.1 uncultured Clostridia bacterium | reverse complement strand
AATCACCTTTGCAGAATGTGCGGCGAGTGTGAGAGTATACACGCCGCCTTGCGTTTCGAGTGCGTCCCCTGTCCAGAAGTCATAAGCTGACTCATTCGGATAAAGGCTGACACTGTAGTCCTTTTGAGTGTCGCTGTAGTTAAATATGAAAATATCCCCGCCCCATTTTTGACACGGGGCGGGGGCAAGACAAGGCAGAAGACTTGTACTTGTACTTGTACTTGTGCTTGGACTTTTGTACTTGTGGAGCAAAACCGTGTTTTACGCCACATCTTGCGGTGGCTCAGAGAGTTGTAACCACGCCGCACCGCTTGTGCCTTGCCGATATTTGTTTTTTTAGAATATTTATTTTTTCAGCGGAAGCGTTACCGTAAAGGTTGTACCAACGCCCGGCTCGCTCTGCACTTTGATTTTTCCGTTATGGAAAAGCACAGCGTGCTTTACTATCGAAAGCCCGAGTCCCGTGCCGCCCGTCTCTTTTGAGTGGCTCTTATCCACACGCCAGAAGCGCTCAAAAATTCGTCCCTGATGCTCCGCGGCTATTCCGACGCCGCTGTCGGCGACGCTGAGAGTAATCTCATCCTCTCTCTTTTCAAGGCTCACTTTTACCTCTCCGCCGTCTTTATTGTAACGGACGGCATTGTCGCACAGATTATACACTATCTGATACAGATACTGACGCACGCCCCCTATGACAAGCGAATCCGGAGCAGAAAACTCAAAGGTTATCGAGCGCTTTGCCGCAATCTCACGAAGTTCGGTTATCACCTCGGCGCATACACCGCACAGATCCACATCCTCCGCTTTCTCTCCGTAACTTTCATCAAGCTGCGAGAGGCGGATAATATCGTTTATAAGCGTCACAAGCCTTGTAGCTTCCTTTTTGATATTACTTACAAACTTCTGTCTGTCCTCGTGCTTTGCAAGTCCGCTCTCGAGCAGCTCCGCACTGCCGATAATCGCCTGAAGAGGTGTTTTAAGCTCGTGGGATACATTGGCGGTAAACTCCCGTCTGCTCTGCTCCGCAAATGCGGTCTCAGAGACATCGATACAGAGTATAACTACTCCGCTGACCTCACCCTCCGAGCGGGTGCAGTTTATGATAAACTGATATTCCTTGCCCCCTCGCTCTTCCCTGAACTCCGTATGACTGCCGGAAAGCGCCGTTTCCACGGCACGGCTCATACAAAGACTCCTGTCAACTGTCAGAAAATCCTTGCCGATATGACTGTCATCTGTTGAAAAAATCATCTTTGCGGCGGGATTTATGCTGATAACAACTCCCTTTTTATCAAGAATCACAAGTCCCTCTTGCATCGAGGATGTTATCTGAGCAAACTCCTCTGCATTTTTCCTGATTTCCGAAAGCTGCTTTTCAATCTGTCTGTGCTGTTTGTTGAGCTTGGTAAACACAGGCGTCAGCTCGTCATACTGAGAATCAAGCACCGGTTTTTCAAGATCAAGGTTGTTCAGGGGCTTTACAATACTGTTTGCCATATTGTAAGACAAAAGCATAGTCACCAAAACACAGACAAAAATTATAAGGCATATTGCGGGCAGCATTGCAATCACCAATGCTCCGACAGTAAGCTGATCGGCTGAAATTCTCAGCACGGTGCCGTCATTAAGCAAAACCGCCTCGTAAATTGTCTTCTTCGTTAAGGTCTCGGAATATCTTGTACTGCTGCCGAAGCCGAGGCTGAAAGCCTCCTTTATCTCCTCACGGTCGGAGTGGTTCTCCATCTGCGCGGCGGCGTCGGCACGGCTGTCATAAAGCACGGTACCGTCGGAATTTATGAGCGTGAAGCGGAAAATCGAGGACTCAAAATTATCAAAATAGCCTACCCCTATCTTCTCGACATTCTGAGATACAAGCTTAAGTTCTTCCTTCAGTCTCTCCTTTTCGGAGTTGTTGAAATAGTTGTAGAGAAAGCCTGTTGCTATAACAAAGCTCGAAAAAAGAACTAAAACGGAAACAACTATAATAGAGCGAAAAATTTTTTTAGTCATTTCTTTGCCTCCAGTCTGTAACCGACACCTATTACCGTCTCAATGTATTTTCCTGCCGCACCGAGCTTCTGACGGAGTGTTTTTATATGCATATCCACAGTCCTTGACTCGCCCAGATAATCCACCCCCCATATCAATGAGAGCAGCTTATCCCTTGAAAATACTATCCCGGGCTCGCTCATAAAAGTCATAAGAAGCATAAATTCTTTATTGGTTAAGTTGACACGCTCCCCGTCTACCGTGACTGTGTGCTCGCTTTGACACAGCCTTATCTCCCCGTATGTAAGTATGTCACTCTTGTCCTCCCGCTGACAGCGGCGGAGCACCGCCTTGACACGGGATATCATCTCCATAACTCCGAAAGGCTTACAAAGATAGTCGTCCGCCCCGCTGTCAAGCCCGGTTATCTTATCCATCTCCGTACCCTTGGCGGTAGCCATAATAACCGGTATTCTGCTGGTTTTGGGATTGTTGCGGATTACTCTCAACACTTCCATGCCGTCCATGCCGCTCATCATTATATCAAGAATTATCAAGTCGGGCGTCTGTGTTTTCAGCGCTTCAAGCATGCTCTTTCCGTCCGCAAATCCCACTGCCTCAAAGCCTGTTTGTATTAATGCGTAAACCTCAATCTCACGAATTGTACTGTCATCATCAACACAAAAAATCATATCATTCTCCTTTGTGAATTCCCGTAACCGAAAATTCCACCCATTCCGCAATATTTACCGCATGGTCGCCGATACGCTCAAAATATTTTGCTATCATAAGAAGGTCAAGAGCATATTCTCCGTCCTCCTTGTTTTCGGATATAAGCTTTATGAGGTTTTGCTTTACGGTAAGAAAATAGCTGTCCACCGTGTCATCGTCCGCCATAACCTTCTCCGCCAATGAAACATCACGGTTTACATATGCGTCAATGCTCTCCGTAACCATTTTTGTGGTGGCGTAAGCCATATCCTTGATCTGTGCGCACTCACTGCCGTTACGGCCGCCGAGGTAGCCTATGA
>CALWTU010000004.1 GCA_944384515.1 uncultured Clostridia bacterium | reverse complement strand
ATAACTCAGGCAATGATATTGCCGTTAACAGCGATATTCCTGTTAAAGACGAAACCGCCACTGAAAAACCTGAAAAACTCTCAGGCAAATCGGAGAGTATCACATCCCCCGACTTGGTTAAGGATGGCGACGCTTTAAACAAAGCCGACTTGGATGAAAGTGCGCCTGTCGGCGGTGCTTCCGAAAGTATTCCGAAAGATGAAAACATCTCAGACGCTGAAGCGACCGAAAGTCTTGATTTTAACATTGGTATAAAAAATAAAGATGACACTTCACTGCACGCAGATGATGCAGATGCTGACGGCGGAATTGACGAAAATGCGACAGAAGACAAAAAAATTGACATAGCAAGTTTTGCTGAGATTGTATACTCTACTGATACAGAATTCATAGACACCGCCACAGACGAAGAAAAATCAGAGGTTGTAACACCTGATGAAATTTTCTCAGGAAGAAAAATTTCAGGGTCAATTGACGACACTCCCTCAGATGAGCAGGCAAAGCAAAGCGTAATAAACGAAAATACGGAAAACGACGACGGTCAGCTCTCTTTATCCGACTATTATATTACGCATGATATAGATATTCCGCAGCAGATAATCGACACTGAAGAAAAAGAATTTTCGGATTACAATCCCGATAAGCCCCGTAAAATAGACAAAAGATTTGATTTTGTAGAGCTGTTTATATTTACACTTGTTGCGGTGATGGTGATTACCTCCTTTTTCTTCCGCCACTCGGTTGTAGATGGCGGCTCGATGGAAAACACTCTTCACGACGGCGAGCATCTCATTGTATCACCTCTGTTTTATACTCCAAAGACGGGAGATATTATCGTTTGCCAGGACTACTCTACTATGCTTCCCAAACCCATCGTTAAACGAGTTATCGCCACAGAGGGACAAAGAGTTAAGATAACAGAAGACGGAGATGTATATGTTGACGGAGAACTAATAGTCGAGGATTATGTTTACATTGATAAAGAAGACTACGAGTACACCCCTCTTGAAAAAGTTGTTCCCAAGGGCGAGGTTTTTGTTATGGGAGACCACAGGAACGCCTCAACGGATTCACGCACTATCGGTACGATTGACGAGGACACGATACTCGGAAAAGTTTTGTTCCGTTTTTATCCTTTGGAGAAATTCGGAAGCGTTGACTGAGCTATCCTCTTATACCACCGATAAAAAACTGTGTTTTAAAGCACAAATATATTTATGGAAGTGAAAATGAATAACAATAACGAAAAAGGTCAGAAAGTTTCTATAAACTGGTTCCCGGGTCACATGGCAAAAACACGCCGCATTATAAAGGAAAGCCTGAGTGAAGTTGATATTATAATAGAACTTCTTGACGCAAGGATTCCGTATAGCTCAAAAAACCCGGAGATAGACACAATAATCGGTGACAAACCGAAGCTTATACTGCTGACAAAGTCATCCCTTTCAAATCCGAAAACAAATGACTTGTGGGTTGACTACTACTCAAAGAAGAAAAACAGCATTCTCCTTATTGACTCGGTAACCGGAGCGGGACTTGACAAGTTGGCTTTGGCGGTACGGGATATTCTGAAAGAAAAGGTCGAAAGATACCAAAACAAAGGCATGAGCGGCAGAAATCTCAAGGCAATGATTGTAGGTATACCTAATGTCGGAAAATCCTCCCTCATCAACAGACTTGCCGGCGGAAAAAAAGCAAAGGTTGAAAACAGACCCGGAGTTACCCTGACAAAGCAGTGGGTACCGACGGATATCGGTCTGACACTGCTCGATATGCCGGGAGTTTTGTGGCCGAAATTTGAGGATATGCGCGTCGGAGAAAATCTCGCAATTACCGGTGCAATAAAAGACACAATTCTTGACACCGAAGAGATAGCGATGGTTCTGGCAAAAAGGCTGATAGAAATTGCGCCCGAGGAGTTGTGCGGAAGATATAAGCTTGATTGTGATGAGGCGTGCGAGCTTGATTCATACGACCTGTTCAGACTTATCGGCAAGAAAAGAGGCTTTCTGATGTCGGGCGGCGAAATCAACCACACAAGGACAGCCGAAATGCTGCTTGAAGAATTCAGAAGCGCAAAAATCGGCAGAATATCTCTTGAAAAACCAAGCGAGGTGTAAATATGCCGACATTTGAATACGAAAAAGAAATTTACGGTTTGGGATATACTGCTGTTTGCGGATGTGACGAAGCGGGACGCGGTCCCCTTTGCGGCTCGGTCGTGGCGGCGGCGGTTATTCTGCCTTTGGACGCACAAATTGACAGTCTTGACGACTCAAAGAAACTGAGCGAAAAAAAGCGTGAAAAGCTTTATGACATAATAAAAGAGACAGCTGTGGCGTACGCCGTTGCCGAGGCCACGCCCGAAGAAATTGACGAAATAAATATACTCAACGCCTCTATGCTTGCGATGCGGCGGGCAGTTGAAAAGCTTGGTGTTAAAGCGGATTTTGCCATAATTGACGGAAACTGCTCACGAGGATTTGAGATTCCCACAAAGACGCTTGTAAAAGGCGACTCAAAGAGCTTTTCCGTTGCGGCAGCGTCAATACTTGCCAAGGTGACCCGTGACAGACAATGTATAAAGCTGCACGAGGAATATCCGCAGTACAATATCATAAGGCACAAGGGCTACCCGACAAAAGAACATATGGATCTTATACGAAAGTACGGTCCCTCCCCTATCCACAGAAAAACATTTTTGAAGTTTTTAGACAATGAACAGACTCTTAAAAATTCTGAAAGTTAATACCAAACAGAGAAAAACCGGAGATATCGGCGAAAATTTAGCCGCAAAGTATCTTAGAAAAAAAGGCTATAAAATTCTTGAAAGAAATTATATTGCTTGCGGTTATGAGGTGGATATAATAGCGGAAAGCAAAAACACCTACTCTTTTGTTGAGGTAAAAACAAGAACGGTAAGCGGCGATCCTTTATATGAAAGCCGTCCATCCCAATCGGTAACACCCGAAAAACAGCGTAAAATCATCTCATGTGCAAAATATTACAATGTCTCGGACAGAGGAAAAATGCTGAGCCTTGACATTATAGAGGTGTATCTTTACAAAGACGGGAGAAAACCGAAAATCATACATATGGAAAATGCATTTAATATCAACATGTCAAAAGAAAAAACAAAACATATATGAGGTAAAAACAATGAACTTTATCAGCACACGAGGAGCGCACGCAGAAGGTGTAAGCTCTGCATATGCCATCAAAACCGGTCTTGCTTCTGACGGCGGACTTTTCATGCCGGAAAGCATTCCGTCTTTCGGCGAGAATGAACTTGCTTCTCTCATAAGCGACTCATACCCGACAAGAGCGGCAAAAATTCTCTCAAAGTTTCTCACAGACTACACATATGAGGAGCTGCTCTGTGACACAAACGCCGCATATTCAAAAGAAAAGTTCGGTCAGTCGGCGGCACCTGTTACAAAAGTAGACGAGAACATTTCAATGCTCGAGCTTTGGCACGGTCCTACCTGTGCTTTTAAAGATATGGCACTGCAGATCATGCCACGCCTTTTTGTAAGGGCAATTGAAAAATGCGGAGAAAAGAAGACCGCACTCATACTCGTTGCTACCTCCGGCGATACCGGAAAAGCGGCACTTGAAGGCTATAAAGATATAGACGGCACAAAGATAAAAGTTTTCTATCCCGTTGACGGCGTAAGCAGAATTCAGAAGCTGCAGATGCAGACTCAGGAAGGAAAAAATGTTTCGGTAAACGGAATTGTCGGCAATTTTGACGATGCGCAAAACGGAGTTAAGGCGATTTTCTCAGACGAAAAAATAAGAAAAGAACTTGACTCAGAAAATGTATTTTTATCAAGCGCCAACTCGATAAACTGGGGCAGACTTGTTCCGCAGATCGTTTACTATGTTTCGGCGTACTGCGACATGGTAAAATCAGGCGAAATCAAAATGGGAGATATAATCGACGTATCCGTTCCGACAGGTAACTTCGGAAATATTTTCGCATGTTACATAGCAAAGCTCATGGGTCTGCCGATCGGAAAGCTTATCTGCGCGTCTAACATGAACAATGTTCTGACCGATTTTTTAAATCGCGGTGTCTATACGAAAAACAGACAGTTCTACACAACAATTTCTCCCTCAATGGACATCCTCATCTCATCAAATCTCGAAAGACTTTTATATGTACTTACGGGCAAGGAAAAAACACGCAAATATATGGATGAGCTGAGCAAAAAAGGCGAGTATTCGCTGACAAAAGAGGAGTTTGACCTCGTAAAGGAAAATTTTGCGGGTTACTATGCGACGGAAGAGGAGACAATGGAAACTATAAAAACACTCTTTAATGACAAAAACTGCCTCATTGACACCCATACAGCTGTTGCAGTTAAAGCCGCAAAAGATTATATAGATGAAAATAAGGCAGAAAGAAAGGTTCTTGTAGTATCTACCGCATCACCCTATAAATTCGCAAATGATGTATTCCGTGCTATTACAGGAAAATACCCCGAAAATGAGATTTCAGCACTTACTGAACTTCAGACTCTTTCGAATGTGAAGATACCTGCTCCGCTTGAAAATCTTGATAAAAAATCGGTTTTACACACGCAAATTATAGAAAAGACCCAGATGGCCGATGCTACTCTGACCTTTGCAAAGAACTGATAAAATCAATATGTCTTTGCCTTAAAGGTGGCACATATGGTGTTCTCCGCACAACTTGCGTTAGCAGGTCCTACAGAAATACAGCCCGCACAGCACTCACTTTTTCCGTTGTGGTAAGCGCAGTTCTTAACATCACATAAAACTCCTTTTATGTGTTTTGAACTGTCATGCTTACATTCATTTTCATACTTCTTCTCTTCCATGAGTTTCCCTCCATATTGCGAAGGGTCAGTTCCGAAAAACACCCCGCGCATCTTTCTTTTTTGCAAGCATTTCGCTTGCATAGATATTATTAACCCTTTAAAAGTCTTTTATTCTTATTCGGAGAAAAAATATGTCTGTTTTTACAATTTCGGATCTTCATCTCTCTACTCTCTCCTCCACAAACAAATCAATGGAGGTCTTCGGCAGAAGGTGGCAGGATTATACTCACAGACTTGAGGTAAACTGGACTCGGCTTGTAGATGAAAAGGATACTGTCATAGTTCCGGGGGACATTTCCTGGGCTTTGACACTGGATGAAGCGTTGTCCGACCTGAAATTTATAGATTCCCTGCCCGGCAGAAAAATTTTAGGCAAAGGAAATCATGATTTTTGGTGGGGGACTATGAAGAAAAACAAGGAGTTCCTTGAAAAAAACAATATTAAAACCATTGATTTTTTGTTCAACAACTCGTTTTTGCTTGAAAATTTCATTATTGCCGGCACAAGAGGATGGTATCACGATGAGGAAGTGGCCAGTATTCCCGACAACACCGACTTTGACAAACTCGTAAAGCGTGAAAGTCAGAGACTGCTCACGAGTCTGAAAGAGGCTGAAAAAATAAAAGAAATTTACCCTGACAACGAAATTTTGGTGTTTTTGCACTTTCCGCCGTATTGGAACGGAAAAGAGTCGGAAGATACTATAAAAATACTGAAAGAATATAATATTAAAAGAGTTTTCTTCGGACATATTCACGGCAATTATTCTCTGCCCCGTGATTTTATTTACAAAGATATAAAAATGAGTTTAGTTTCAGCAGATTTTCTCGAATTTATTCCTAAATTTATTTCGGACAGGTAAATTTATTAAATTAATGCTTGACTTTTCATTATATTTATTGTAAAATAATGTAGTTGATTTTTAATATTATAAAATACAATCTATTTCGGAGGAAAAACAATGAGCCTTATTAATAAGGAGCTTACCGAAAAATCCGGTTTTACAATGGAGTTTTCCGTAAGTAAGGAAGCTTTTGAAAAAGCAGAAAATGAAGCATACAAGAAAAATGTAAAGTCAATTAACGTTCCCGGCTTCAGAAAAGGAAAGGCACCGAAGAGCATTATCGAAAAACTCTACGGCAAGGGAGTTTTCTTTGAGGATGCTATCAACGCCTGCATTCCCGATGCATACGAAGAGGCACTCAAAGAGTCAGGTCTTAAAGTTGTCGGAATGCCCAAGTTTGATATAGTATCAACTGACGGTGATATTGTACTTAAGGCAGTAGGTTTTGTTAAACCCGAGGTTACAATTGACGGATACAAGGGTCTCGATATTGAAAAGAAGGTAGAGAGAGTTACTCAGGATGTTGTTGACAAAGAGCTCAACAGCGTAAGAGAGAGAAACGCGAGAACTATAGAGGTTACTGACAGAGCTTCCGCTATGGGCGATATCTGCAACATTGACTATGAGGGATTTGTTGACGGAGTAGCTTTTGAGGGCGGAAAGGGCGAAGGTCATGACATTAAACTCGGTCAGGGAGCATTTATCCCCGGTTTTGAAGAGCAGGTTGCAGGCAAGAATATCGGTGATGAATTTGATGTAAATGTTACATTCCCCGAAGACTATCATGCAAAGGAGCTTGCAGGCAAAGCCGCTGTATTTAAGACTAAGCTCAACGCAATCAAGTTTGAACAGCTCCCTGAGCTTGACGACGAGTTTGCTAAAGATGTATCCGAATTTGATACTTTGGATGAATATAAGGCTGACCTTAAGGCAAAAATCAAAAAGAGAAACGAAGAGAAAGCCGAGGGCGAGTTTGAAACAGCTATTGCAGAGGCTCTTATGGAGAAACTCGTTGCTGAAATTCCCGAGCCCATGTTTGAAGCGGAAACAGAAAACTTTGTGCGTGATTACGACACAAGACTCAGATCCAACGGTCTTGATCTCAACACATACTTTAAATATACAGGTCTTACCCTCGATTCCCTGCGTGAGCAGATGCGTCCGCAGGCAGAAAAGCAGGTTAAGATCAGACTCGCTCTTGAGAAAATTGCTCAGCTTGAAAATCTCACTGTTACAGATGAGGAAATTGAAGCCGAGTATAAGAGAGTATCCGATGCTTACAAGGTTCCGATTGAGAATGTTAAGAGCATGATCGCAGCCGAGGATATTAAGGCTGATCTCCTTGTTGCTTCTGCTATGAAGTTTGTTAAGGAAAATGTAAAATCAAAGTAATTTACAAATTCAGCCGATAGTCACGTTTTTATAAGACTATCGGCTTTTGTCTAACAGCGAAAAGTGTAGTAAATAATTGAAAATCATCCTTTTTTGATGATTTTTAGTATAGAAATACATATTAATTACAGAATGGAGATTTATTATGGCACTTGTTCCAATGGTCGTTGAGCAGACTCCTCACGGCGAACGCTCATACGACATATATTCCCGTCTTTTAAATGACAGAATTATTTTTTTAGCCGATGAGGTTAACGATACAACAGCTTCACTTGTAGTAGCTCAGATGCTCTACCTTGAGGCGCAGGACCCCGACAAGGATATTTATTTTTACATCAACAGCCCCGGCGGTTCCATTTCGGCAGGAATGGCAATTTACGACACGATGAATTACATCAAGTGCGATGTAAGCACTATTTGTATAGGTATGGCTGCTTCTATGGGCGCGTTTTTGCTCTCAAGCGGCGCTAAGGGAAAGAGATATGCTCTGCCCAACTCCGAAATTATGATTCACCAGCCGCTCGGCGGTATGCAGGGTCAGGCTTCGGATATAAAAATACATGCCGACCATATTATAAAAATCCGTGAGAAGCTCAATAAAATCTTCTCCGAACAGACAGGCAAACCCTTAAAGACAATCGAAAAGGATACCGAGCGTGACAACTTCCTCTCTGCCGCAGAGGCTATGGAATACGGACTTATCGATAAGGTAATTACAAAAAAGGAACTTAAATAATGGCTAATTCGGAAAAACCAAATTTACACTACTGCTCCTTTTGCGGAAAGAGTGAAAACGAAGTCTCCCTGCTTATACCTTCCCGAAACGGCAAGAGTTTTATTTGCGACAGATGTATCAGTGTTTGCTCGCAGTTTATCGAAGAGGAATTCGGCGCAAACAGCGATAACGCTGATTCAGACAAACTTACATTTGAAACTCTTCCCCGCCCTAAAGAAATAAAAGAGATGCTTGACAGCTATGTGATCGGACAAAACGACGCGAAACTTGCTCTTTCAGTGGCGGTGTATAATCACTACAAAAGAATTCTGACTCTTAAGGATAACGCAAAAGGCAAAAGAGCAAAAAGCGAGTCTGATAAAGATGACGATATCGAACTTCAGAAATCAAATGTACTGCTCTTAGGTCCTACCGGCGTCGGAAAAACCTATATCGCGCAGATACTTGCCAAAAGTTTTAAAGTTCCGTTTGCAATTGCGGATGCAACAACTCTGACTGAAGCCGGTTATGTAGGCGAGGATGTTGAAAACATCCTTTTAAGACTTATACAGGCTGCTGATTACGATGTTGAGAAAGCGGAGCACGGAATAATTTATATTGATGAAATAGACAAGATTTCAAGAAAAGGCGAAAACCGCTCTATCACAAGAGATGTTTCAGGAGAGGGAGTACAGCAGGCTCTCTTGAAAATTCTTGAGGGCACGGTTGCAAATGTTCCTCCGCAGGGTGGACGCAAGCATCCGAACCAAGAGTTTATACAGATTAACACAAAGAATATTCTCTTTATATGCGGCGGCGCGTTTGACGGAATAACATCTATTATCGAACAGCGGAAAGGAAATCAGCAGATAGGATTCTCTACCGAGAAGATTTCGAAAAAAGAAAAACTGACATCCGGCGCTTACAAAGATGTCACGGCACATGATGTTGTCAAATACGGACTGATACCCGAACTTGTAGGAAGACTGCCCGTCATTGTTGCCCTTGACAATCTTGACGAGGAGGCTCTTGTAAGAATTCTCAAAGAGCCGAAAAACGCCCTCTACAAGCAATATCAGAAACTGCTTGAGATGGACGGAATTGAGCTGGTATTTGAAGATGCGGCTTTTGACGCAATAGCACACCTTGCAATTGAGAGAAACACCGGCGCAAGAGGCTTGCGCTCCATAATCGAGGGTATTATGCTCAAACCTATGTACGAGTTGCCCGGCAGAAACGATGTAAAAACAGCAGTCATCACCGAGGGATTCGTAAAAGGTAACGAGAACTTAAAACTTATTCTCAAAGACTGAATTTTATAAACAAAAAACTGAAATAAACACTCTTTAAATCAGGATGTCTATTTCAGTTTTTTTATTTTTTATCTTGTACTTTTCCTGTACGCAAGCGGGCTGATATTCATATAATGCTTGAATATCTTGTGAAAATAATTGGAGTTGCAAAAACCTATTTTTTCCGCAATATCTCCCATGGAAAGCTCTGTTTCACAAAGACATCTCATCGCCTCATTCACCCTGAGACTGTTGATATACTCAATCGGCGTCCTGCCTATTGAAATGCCGAACATTTTTGTAAAATAGTCCGCTGAGACATTTACCATATCCGAGAGATCTTCAATATATATTTTCTCGCAGTAATGCTGATCAATATATTCTATCACCGGTCTGAGTCTCAAAACATTCTGATATATAATCTTGTCCGCATCGTTTTTCAGTCCGCAGTAATGCCGCAAAAGCGAGGTCATCATCAAATATATGTAAGATTTTATCGGAAGTTTATAGCATATATCCTTATCGCTGTACTCCTCGTATGCCTCATTCATATATTTTTTGATTGTGCCGTAAATGGGATGGTTCGGTTCAAATGATAAAATTTTATTTTGCGTCTGTAAAGAGAACATATACAGGACTTCCAAATCAAAACTGTCCATATTGTTTTCAAGAATGGATGTGTCAAAAATCATCTCTCTTACAGATGCTTTTTCCTCTGTCGCATCTACTCTGACGGCGATTTTAGGCGGAACATATATAAACTGCCCGGCGCCTGCCAAGATACTCTCGGTTCCAAGCTGTACGCAGGCTTTGCCCGAAACTATCTCTATCATTTCCATAGAGTTTTGGTTGAAATGAGTATTGACGAGTCTTCCCTCTCCGGAAAACGCATTTATTGTGAAAAGAAATTTACCATTTTCTTTTTCCATTATAAAGTCTCTTTCTTTAATTAATTGATGGTGGCAACTTCGTTTATCGGCTTTTCGGATTTAGTTATTTTACTGATATATATGACAGGTCCTATATTTTTATAAAGTTCTGAATACTCACACTTTATCTTACCCTCAACCATTACCCACTCTCCTTGCATGAAGTTGAGCTTACCGGTGGATTTTGCCAAAAAGCCTAAGTACTGTATGTCATCCTGACAGCATGTCATCACATGTCTGCCTACAAAGCATTCGTTTGCGCCGTTATTTTTATGTTTTACAAACAGTCCTTTGTACTTTATAACCTTGCCGTCATATTTCTTCTGATCATTTGCAATATCACTGTAAAAAAGAGCGAAATCATCATCCTTTATTTCTACAACGGGACTGTTCAAATCAAAGGGTAACGGATCTTCTATAGTGTCAAATTCCACCTCACCGTCAGCACTTTCATAGCAGATATTTGCATTTCTTGATACAGCCCTGACAAGTTTGTGCAGCTGTTCTCTGTCAGTATTGCCGTCTGCTCTGTTGAAAACAACCATATCACAGCTTGAAAGTTTATCAAAAATCAAAGAGCGCATATTCTTGTTATAAGCGAAAATATTTGTGCTGTCGGCGATAAAAACTTCCTGAAATACAGCCCAGTTATCAGGCATGGCATTAAAGAAGTCGTCAATCTGCCACATTCCGTTATACTCAAGTATAATAATATTTGCTCCGGTTCTCTTCTGAAGTGCGGAGAGTCTGTCCGGGGTAAGCTTGTCCTTTTCGGTAAAACTTCTGACAAAAACATTCTCACCGAAAAGCGACTCGTCAAGTTCCTCTTCTCCCTCTTCGCACTGAATTATCAGATACTTTCTTTCTTTATCAATAAAACCCGGCTCGGATATCATCTGTTTAATAAAGGTTGTTTTTCCCGCCTCGAGAAACCCTGTAAACAAATAAACCGCAATATCCATCATACACCTCAAACGCCGAATATTTCTTTAATCTTATCTTTGTCAAGATTTGTGCCTATAACGCAAAGTCTTCCTATGATAGCTGCACTTCCGTATCTTATATCCGGCTCACCCGGAACGTAATCGAAATGAATCCATCTGCCGTCTGCAGACTGCAAAATGCCTTTGGCACGCAAAATCATGCCGCAATCGTTGTCCTCACTGAATTTTTCAAGAACACCTCTTATTTCATCCTCTGTGAACTTCTTTGTAGTTTCAACTCCAAAGCTTGAAAAGACCTCGTCTGCATGGTGATCGTGATGATGTCCGCAACTACAAGTCTCGGAATGCTCATGATCGTGGTCATGGTGGTGACCGCATCCGCAACTTTCGGAATGCTCATGATCGTGGTCATGGTGATGACCGCAGCCGCAACCTTCGGAATGCTCATGATCATGGTCATGGTGGTGACCGCAGCCGCAACTTTCAGAATGTTCGTGATCATGGTCATGGTGATGACCGCAACCGCAACTTTCGGAATGTTCGTGGTCGTGGTCATGGTGATGACCGCAGCCGCAACTTTCGGAATGCTCGTGATCATGGTCATGGTGCTGACCGCAGCCGCAACTTGCAGAATGGTCGTGATCATGGGCAGGGGGATGACCGCAACCGAAACGTTCGGAATGTTCGTGGTCGTGGTCATGGTGATGA
>CALWTU010000003.1 GCA_944384515.1 uncultured Clostridia bacterium | reverse complement strand
ATATAGACGATAGTTGCCGCCTTATCGTCTCGCTTGAGAGCGGCGAGCAGATGACACTCTCCTACGGCGAGGTCAAAATCGAGCTTTAAATCCTCCCCAAAATCCGGAAAATGGATTTTCAGATTTTCAATTTAAAAACAAATCTTATACTGACTGCTGAAAAACAGACAACCGTTCCGTGCGGTCATCAGGACTTGTTTTTTTCGGACAGTTTTGTTTCAAATCTGTCCTTTTTTGTGTTTTTCGGAACAGTGGTGGGATAGTCGCCGTTAAAGCAGGCTTTGCATATGTCCTCGCTGCCGCAAAGCTCGGAGAGGGACTCAAGCGGGAGAAAGCCGACGCTGTCGGCGCCTATTTCTATTGCAATTTGCTCGGGTGTGAATTTGCATGAAATAAGGTTTTCCTCTGAGTCTATATCCGTTCCGTAATAGCAGGGGTGCAGGAATTCGGGAGATGAAATTCTGACATGAATTTCACACGCCCCCGCTTCTCGAAGCAGATTCACTATTCTTTTCATCGTGTTGCCTCTGACTATGGAGTCGTCGACAAGTACGACTCTCTTGCCCTTAAGCACCGATGCGATGGGAGAAAGTTTGATTTTCACCTGATCGATTCTTGTGCCTTGTTCGGGAGAGATAAATGTTCTGCCTATATATTTGTTTTTGATAAGTCCTATTTTGTACGGCGTGTGCGACAGGTCGCTGAAGCCGAGTGCGGCGTCAAGTCCGGAGTCGGGTACACCGATTACAATATCCGCATCTATCGGATGCGCTTTTGCGAGTATCCTTCCGGCATTTATTCTCGCCTCGTGTACTGAAACACCGTCGATCTCAGAGTCCGGACGGGCAAAATAAATATACTCGAAAATACAGAGCTTTCTTTTACGGGTGTTTGTATGGCTTTTATCCGAGTGTATTCCGTTTTTTGAAAAAACTATAATTTCGCCCGGCTCAACATCTCTGATAAATTCTGCCCCTGTTGCGTGCAAAGCACAGCTTTCGCTTGCCACAACATAACTTCCGTCGCTCCTCTTGCCAAAGCACAGCGGGCGGAATCCGTATGGGTCTCTTGCACATATGAGCTTTTGACTTGACATCAGACATAAGGAGTACGCTCCCTCAAGCACATCCATGGCAGAGCTGAGCGCCTCTTCAATTGAGCCGCATTTCAGCCTCTCGCGTGTAATGATATAAGCGATTGTCTCCGTGTCGCTTGTGGTGTGGAATATTGCTCCGGACAGCTCAAGCTCGTCTCTGAGCTGCTGGGCATTGCTGAGATTTCCGTTATGCGCCAGCGCCATTCTTCCTTTTTGGTGGTTTACCTCAATAGGCTGGCAGTTGCGCCTGTTTGTAGCGCCGGTTGTGCCGTATCTTACATGACCGACCGCCATATTTGCACTCGGAAATTCTTTTAATATGCTCTTTGTAAAGACCTCGCTCACAAGTCCTAAGTCCTTGTGAGAGTAAAATACTCCGTCATCATTTACGACAATACCCGCACTCTCCTGTCCTCTGTGCTGGAGAGCATACAGACCGTAGTATACAATATTTGCAATATCGCAATAGTTTGGGGAGAATATACCGAATACACCGCATTCTTCATGAAGATTACTCATTTGTCTACCTCGACTTATTTTTAATTGATGCCTCAACAAACCCTACGAAAAGCGGGTGCGGTCTGTTGGGTCTGCTCTTAAACTCCGGGTGATACTGTACGCCTATATAGAATGGGAGTGTGTCAATTTCCACCGTCTCGCAAAGCCTGCCGTCGGGGCTGAGACCGGACAGCGTCATGCCGTTTGAGACAAAGTCGTCACGGTAATCATTGTTGAATTCATATCTGTGTCTGTGCCTTTCGCTGATACAGAGGGAATTGTAGCATTTTTCCATAAGAGTACCGGGTTTAATTTGACACGGGTATGAACCAAGTCTTAACGTACCGCCTTTATCTACGGTATCGCTCTGTCCCGGCATAAAGTCGATGACTTTATGCATAGAGTCGGGATCAAACTCTCCCGAGTTTGCATCCTTTAATTTCAAAACGCTGCGTGCAAACTCGATAACGCTTATCTGCATTCCGAGGCAGATACCGAAGAAGGGAACCCTGTTTTCTCTTGCATATCTGCATGCGAGAATCATACCCTCTATTCCTCTCTTTCCGAAGCCGCCGGGAAGAATTATTCCGTCAACACCCGAGAGTCTGTCTTTATATGTGTCCTCAGTTAAGAGTTCGGAGTCTATCCAGTCGATATCAATTTTTGTATCAAGTGTATATCCGGCATGCGAGAGCGCCTCGCTGACTGAAAGATATGCGTCATGCAGTGCGACATATTTTCCTACAAGACCTATTCTCACGGTATTTTTTCTGTTTTTGATTTTTTCCACCATTCTGCACCATTCGGCAAGATCCGGCTCTTTAGCGTCGATACCGAGTTCACGGCACACAACCCTTGAGAAGTTTGATTTTTCAAGCATCAGCGGTGCCTCATAGAGGTTTGGCAGTGTGATATTTTCAATAACACAGTCATCCTTTACATTACAGAAAAGGGAAATTTTATTGAATATTGATTTTTCAAGCGGTCTGTCACAGCGCAGTACAATTATATTCGGATTTATGCCCATGCCACGCAGTTCCTTAACCGAGTGCTGTGTCGGCTTTGATTTGTGCTCGTCCGAGCCGCGAAGAAAGGGTACGAGAGTGACATGAATGAAAAGACTGTTTTCTCTGCCTACCTCAAGAGATATCTGCCTCACAGCTTCAAGGAACGGCTGAGATTCAATATCTCCGATTGTTCCGCCTATCTCGGTTATTACGACATCAGCCTCGGTTTTCTTTGCGACGCTGTACACAAATTCCTTTATTTCGTTTGTAATATGAGGAATAACCTGCACTGTTGAGCCTAAATACTCACCCCGTCTTTCCTTGTTGAGTACATTCCAGTAAACTTTTCCCGTTGTAAGGTTTGAGTACTTGTTGAGGTCCTCATCTATAAATCTCTCATAATGTCCGAGGTCAAGGTCAGTCTCGGCACCGTCCTCTGTAACATAAACTTCACCGTGCTGATACGGACTCATGGTACCGGGGTCTACATTTATATATGGGTCAAGCTTCTGAGCGGCAACCTTTATACCTCTTGCTTTGAGCAGTCTGCCGAGCGATGCGGCTGTTATGCCTTTGCCGAGTCCGGAAACCACTCCCCCCGTAACAAAAATATATTTTGTCATAAATAATACCTCCGATATTATTCCCACTCCACAGTTGCCGGCGGTTTTGAGGTTATATCATACACAACTCTTGATATTCCTCCCACCTCGTTTGTAATTCTGTTACTCGCTTTGGAGAGCAACTCATAAGGCAGTCTTGTCCACTCTGCCGTCATAAAGTCGTCGGTGGTTACGGCACGCAGTGCAATCGTGTAACCGTATGTTCTTGCGTCTCCCATAACTCCCACACTTCTTGTGTCGGTGAGAACCGCAAAATACTGATTTGTCATTTTTTCAAGTTTGAAATTTGCTATCTCTTCTCTGAATATTGCGTCTGCAAGCTTCAAAATCTCAAGTTTTTCTTTTGTGATCTCACCGATTATTCTCACAGCGAGACCGGGACCGGGGAAGGGCTGTCTCCATACAAGCTCATGCGGTATTCCGAGCTTTTCTCCAACCTCTCGCACCTCGTCTTTAAAGAGCTCACGCAAGGGCTCTATTATCTCGTCAAATGCGATAACATCAGGCAGTCCGCCTACATTATGGTGGCTCTTTATTGTTGCGCTGTCTCTAAGACCGCTCTCGATAACATCCGGGTAGATCGTACCCTGCACAAGGGCGTTGACATGACCTATTTTCTTCGCCTCTTGTTCAAATACACGGATAAAACTCTCACCTATGATTTTTCTCTTTGCTTCCGGCTCGGTCGTACCGCTGAGTTTTGAGAGGAAATAATCCTCACAGTTGAGCCGTATGAGATTTATTCCGAACATACCCTTGAATGTTTTCTCAACGAAATCACCCTCATCAAGTCGCATGAGACCGTGATCAACAAAAACGCAGACAAGTCTGTCACCGATCGCCTTGTGGAGCAGTACTGCCGCAACGGATGAATCCACTCCTCCCGAGAGAGCAAGCAGAACTTTTTTATTTTCAAGAGTTCTCTTGTAGTAATCAACCGATTTTTTAACAAAATCGTCCATAGTCCAAAGACCGCGGCATTTGCAGACATTGAAAAGGAAGTTTTTAATTATTGTCTTTCCGTATTCTGTGTGAGTTACCTCAGGGTGGAACTGTACACCGTAAAGGTTGTTTTTCTCGTCGCAGATTGCCGCAGTGGGGCACTTGTCGGTATGAGCGATTGATACGAAATTATCTGGCATACGGCTTATATAGTCTGTGTGGCTCATGAATGTTATAATATGCTCGGGAATATCCGAAAACAGGGGAGAGGTGTGCAGTGTAGTCTCTGTTCTGCCGTACTCGCTTCCGTTATCTGCCGCACGAACCTCGCCGCCGAGCATATATGCCATAAGCTGAACGCCGTAGCAGATACCGAGCACGGGTATTCCGAGATCAAAGACGTCTTTGTCATAATGTGGGGAGGACATATCGTAAACGCTGTTGGGTCCGCCTGTGAAAATTATACCTTTATAATTTTTTGCCTTTATTTCTTCCGGGGTAATTTTGTTATATGGCTTTATCTCCGCATAAACGCTGTTTTCTCTGACACGGCGGGCGATCAACTGATTATACTGACCTCCGAAATCCAACACCAAAATCTTTTCTTCTATCTTTTCTTCCACTTTGATTATCTCACTTTATACTAAAATTTCAGCATTTTCTTTTTTGACATTGCTGATCAAATTTTCGATTTTTTTAAGATAAGCCTCAACCTGCTCCTTGCATCTTCCGATGTAAAGCTTCGGCTCAAGTACAGCCTCCATCTCGCTTTGTGTGAGACCGAATTCTTTGTTCTTTGACAGTCTTGAGAGCAGGTCGCACTCTCCGCCCTCCTTCATGATGGCGGTTGCCTCCATGGAACACTCTCTTATAATCTCGTGTACTGCCTGTCTGTCCGCACCTTTTTTTACTGCCTCCATCATGAGGTTTTCGGTTGCGATAAACGGCAGGTATTCCTTTACGGTCTTTTCTACGATTTTCTCGTTTACATGCAGTCCGTCCGTAACATTCTGACAGAGTCTGATTATCGAGTCACACGCCAAAAATCCCTCAGGCATGGAAATTCTGCGGTTTGCCGAGTCGTCGAGCGTTCTCTCAAGCCACTGTACAGACGCTGTCATGTGTGCATTGAGAGCATTTGAAATCAGGTATCTTGAAAGAGAACAGATTCTCTCGCTGCGCATGGGGTTGCGCTTGTACGCCATGGCAGAGGAGCCTATCTGATTTTTTTCAAACGGCTCTTCAAGCTGTCTGTCATGCTGGAGCAGTCTTATGTCGTTTGCCATGCGGTATGCAGACTGTGCAACTGAGGAGAGGGCATTGAGTATAACCGAATCGAGTTTTCTCGGATAGGTTTGTCCGCAAACATCAAAGCACTCGTCAAACCCGAAATCTGCGGCTATCATTTTGTTCATCTCATAAATTTTTGCACTGTCATTGTCAAAAAGTTCAACAAAGCTTGCTTCAGTGCCTGTTGTTCCTCGGCAACCTAAGAATTTTATGCTCTTGAGCGCAAAATCAATCTCGGAAATATCGCTTACAAAATCCTGTATCCAGAGAGTGGCGCGTTTGCCTACCGTAACGAGCTGAGCCGGCTGATAGTGAGTGTATCCCAAGGTGGGCAGGGACTTGTATTTGTCCGCAAACTCGGAGAGATTGCGAATAACTTTAAGAAGTTCATCTCTCAGATATCCGAGACCTTCACGGTAGATAATAAGATCCGCATTGTCTGTAACATAACAGCTTGTAGCTCCGAGGTGGATTATACCTGCCGCTTTCGGAGCGGCTTTTCCAAATGCGTAAACATGAGCCATAACATCATGGCGTACCTCTTTTTCTCTCTTTGCTACAAGGTCATAGTCGATATCGTAAATATGCTTTTCCATCTCCTCGACTTGCTCTTTTGTGACGGGCAACCCGAGTGCCATTTCCGCCTTGGCGAGAGATACCCACAGTTTTCTGAATGTGGAAAACTTCTTGTCCGGGGAAAAAAGGTTCAGCATAAAATCAGAGGCATATCTTGAACCGAGAGGGGACATATATGTGTTTGTCATCATTAAAACTCC
>CALWTU010000002.1 GCA_944384515.1 uncultured Clostridia bacterium | reverse complement strand
TGTGAAAGAGCGATGAAAAAGATATTTTACCTTTTTAACCGATGGATTTGAACCCAAATATAATTTAATGCTTTTCGACAAAAGGAGAAAAGCTACATCTGTACTTTTTCACTATTCACTTTTACCTATTACCTAATCGACAAGTTTCGTAAGAGAAGAGTGAAAAGTGAAGAGTGAAGAGGTAAAAATCGACAAGCTTCTGTCGAAACTTGTCGATTTTTGGCCTACCCGACAGGACTCGAACCTGCGGTCTCGAGAGTCGGAATCTCGTGCGTTATCCATCTACGCTACGGGTAGAAATATACCGCTTCGTATATTGTATCATTTTTTCTTCTCTTTGTCAATAAATTATTTTAAAGTATTGCAACTTTTAAATATGGCAGAAATTAAAATAATCATGATAGTAATAGCGTTAATTATATTAAATTTACATCAATTTCCGATAAAAAATCCAACATTTCAAAAAAAATATTGAAAAATATGTACAAAACATTACAACTGTACAAATTATAGTATAGACAATTGCGGTTTTGTGTGATATAATACCATTAACCTAAAATAAGGAGGGAAAAATTTATGAAAAAAATTATTACTCTAATGCTGTCAGCAGTACTTATCGTGGGAATGATGTTTACACTTGTATCATGCGGCAATAAACTGTCGGGTTTATACGAGGGAACTTTGATTGACCTTGAATTTTCGGGCAGCAAGGTTGTAGCGAGTTTAGGTGATGAGAAACTCGAGGGAACATACAAAATTGAGAAGGATGACGACGGAAAAAAGACCATATCCTTTGATTTTGTAGATACAAGTGAAGAGAGCAGTTCTCTTGAAAAAGCCATTGACGAACTTCTTAAAGGCAAACTGCCTTTCTCGGAGAGTGAGGACGGAAAAACCATTACGATAGGCAGCGGAGTTTTGGCACCGAAATTTACAAAGAAATAATTTGTTATTAGTTTTAGCATGGGTTATTGCGGTCGGGGACGCCCCGACCGCAATAATTTTTCCGCACCGAAAGACGGCGGGAAATTTTTTTTATAAATATATAAGGTATTATAATTTAATCATGTATTGACAAAATAATATAGATTTGCTACAATAATTACGCTTAAGCAACTGAAAAAATATAAGAGGGAAAATTATGCTGTCTATAAGGGATATATATAAAATCGGAAAAGGCCCGTCAAGCTCACACACTATGGGACCGGCTAAAGCGATGGGGATTTTTACAGAGGAAAATCCCAATATGGATTCATACAAAGTTATTCTTTACGGCTCGCTTTCGGATACCGGCAAAGGTCACGGAACGGATAAAGCTATTGAGAGTATGTGCGGCGGCAAACCGGTTGAGATTATATTCAGTAAAGAGAAAACAGAGCTGCCTCATGAAAATACAATGGATATTTTCGGCATAAAAAACGGCGTAGAGACCCCGCCTATGCGTGTTATGAGCGTCGGAGGCGGAGATATTGAGATTTTAAACAGAGAAAAGTCGCATCTTTCGGAGATTTACCCCGAATCAACATTTGAGGAGATATCCAGATACTGTAAAGACAACGGGATAAGGATTTCCGAGTTTGTTTTTATGCGTGAGGGGGAGCAGCTTAAGGAATTTTTGGCTGATGTATGGGAGGCGATGAAGACATCAGTGCATATGGGGCTTACTACAAGCGGTGTGCTTCCCGGAGGACTTAATGTTGTCAGGAAGGCGCAGTATTTATACAACCAGCGCCATATTGACGAGAGCCCTGTTACACGGGAGAACCGACTTGTCTGCGCATACGCATATGCTGTAGCGGAGCAAAACGCCGACAACGGCACTATTGTTACGGCGCCGACCTGCGGAGCGGCGGCGGTGCTTCCGGCTGTCCTGAAATATATGCAGGAAAAGCATGCTTTTTCGGATGATGAGATATATTCCGCACTTGCCGTCGGCGGCATTATCGGAAATCTTGTTAAGAAAAATGCGTCTATCAGCGGCGCCGAGTGCGGCTGTCAGGCGGAGATAGGCACGGCGTGTTCCATGGCGTCAGCCGCGCTGTGTGAGCTTTTTGAGATGGGGATAGATCAGATTGAGTATGCGGCGGAGGTAGCTTTTGAGCACCATCTCGGGCTGACATGCGACCCGATATGCGGTCTTGTGCAGATTCCGTGTATAGAGAGAAATGCTGTTGCGGCAATGCGTGCCATAAATGCGATGAGCCTTGCCAATTTCCTTTCGGGAACGAGGAAAATATCTTTGGATCTGGTTATAAAGACGATGTACGAGACCGGCAAGGATTTGTCAAAGAGGTATAGGGAGACGTCTGAGGGCGGACTCGCAAAACTTTATAAAAACAACTGACAGCGCGCCAAATGACAGCAAAATAAACGAGAAAATTTAACACGGTCCCGTTTTTTCAATATAAATACAGAGGATAAACATCAGACAAAATATGGAAAAGATAAAAATTGACAGGATAAATGAACTTGGCAGGCTTTCAAAAACAAGAGAACTTACCGAGGAAGAGAGAGCGGAGCAGGCGATCCTCAGAAAAGAATATCTGGCGG
This sequence comes from uncultured Clostridia bacterium, assembly GCA_944384515.1. Lineage (GTDB taxonomy): Bacteria > Bacillota > Clostridia > Oscillospirales > CAG-272 > UBA1740. The sequence continues at coordinate 6,036 of CALWTU010000002.1, read as the reverse complement.
AGTTTCGCGCCGCACTTCGCGGAGAAACCGTAAATAAAAATAAGGAAAATATATGGGAGGAGCAAATGAAAAACTGTGCTGTTTGTCAGAGTGTGATAGAGAGCGATGACGCCGCAGTGCTTTGCGTTGACGGATACGGCAATAAAAGATATCTTTGCGCCGAGTGCGAGGAGATAATGGACACCGTTACCTTGGGCAAGGATTACACGGAGATATGCGAGGCGATAAACGAAATCGGCAAGAGAATGGTTAAGGCTGACATAACCAACAAGTTCACGCTCAAGACTGTCGAAGAAATAATCAAAAATGCAAAATCGAGAGCTGAACTAATAAAAGACGGCAGTTATGATTTTTCTCTTGACACAGAGGTTTCAGATATTCCGGATACCGTGCCGGAGCAGCTGCTTGAAACCGAGGAGGATAAAGAAGCGGACAGGGTTGAGGCAGAGAAGAATAAGAAGGTTGATTTTTGGGTAAACATAGTGTTTGCAGTTTTGATAGCAGGCTGCGTGGGATTTTTCCTTTATAAAGTGCTGTCACCATTATTATGAAGAAAATAAAAATAGGTATTGTAGGAACGAACAAAATAAGCGGCTGGTTTTCAAAATCCGCACAGCTTTCGGGATGCGTGGAGCTTGAGGCCGTTTATTCAAGAAAACTTGACACGGGTATGCGTTTTAAAGAAGAATACGGAGTAAATAAAGTTTACACCGACTATGAAAAAATGCTCTCTGACGCAGATATTTCGGCAGTATACATTGCCTCTCCCACTTTCTGCCACTATGAACACGCACGCCTTGCAATTTTAAATAATAAGCATGTTCTGTGTGAAAAAGCAATTACGGTATATCATGAGCAATATTTGAAACTTGAAAAACTAAGTCGTGAGCGGGGAGTTGTTCTCATCGAAGCAATGAGACCGCAGTTTGACCCGGCGTATGATACCGTGCGTCAGATGCTCGGCAGTATCGGTGACGTTCGGCGTGTCAGCTTTGAGTTTTGTCAGTATTCTTCAAGGTATGATAACTTCAAAAAAGGTATAATAGAGAATGCGTTTGATGTATCTATGAAGAATTCTTCTTTGTCGGATATAGGCGTGTATCCGCTGAATACGCTTGTATCTCTTTTCGGAAAGCCCGATGACATCAGCTCATATTCTGTATTTTTAAGTAACGGATTTGAGGGTGCGGGAACTGTTATGCTTGACTATAACGCTTTTATTGCCACGGTTGCATACTCCAAAATATCAGACAGCGTAAATCCTTCTTTAATTGAGGGTGAGCACGGAAGTATAACAATTGACAAGATCTCTGCGCCGAGCGAGATTATACTCCGACAGGGGGAGAACAAAACTGTAAAGCAGTTTGAAAAAATTGCAAACCTTAATATGAAGTACGAAATTACAGCTTTTGCCAAAATGGTAAACGGCGAGTTATCTCCAAAAGAGTATAACCGCACAACAGCGCTTACCATGGAACTGATTGACAAAATATACGAAAAATCGAAAATAAAATTCGACTGACCGTGTATATTTTATTTAAATTTTTCATAAATTAAAATGCCTCCGCATATATTTAAAGCGGAGGTATTTTATGTTTATACTTAATTTTCTTCCTCTTCTGATAACCGTTTTCGGTTTCTATTTTCTTTTTAAGCTTAAATTTTTTCTGTTTATTCACCCGATAAGGGTAGTAAAACAAATAAAGCAAACTTTGTCGGTAAAGTCTAATCTCTCGGCACTCTATATAGCATTGGCAGGTACTTTGGGTGTCGGAAATATTTTGGGCGTGGCTTACGGAATTATCAGCGGCGGCCCTGGAGTGGTTTTCTGGATATTTATATCCGGCATATTTTCATCGGTTATCAAGTATTCGGAGACTGTAATAAGCCGTGAATTTCGGGAAGCGGGCAGCGGCGGAATGATGAGCGCAATCAGGAAAAGCTTTAAAAAAACGGGCGGAGTTCTGGCATGCCTTTATGCAGTCTTTGCGCTCTGTCTATCTCTGGTTATGGGAAGTGCACTTCAGTCAAAAAGTGTAATTGACACACTCGATAACAGAGCCGATAAGAAAATAATATATGCGTTTTTGTTCACCGCTCTTGTTATTGTGGTGGTTGTATTCGGCTCAAAGGCTGTTAAAATTGCAACCACTTTTATTATCCCTTTCAGCACCGTCGCATATATAGTTTTATGTGTCGTGATTATTGCGATAAACTTTGCAAAACTTCCGTCAGTTTTTATATCAATTATAAAAGATGCGTTTGATATCAGGTCGATGACCGGGGGCGTGTCGGTTTTTTGTCTCCTTAAAGTGCTTAGAGAAGGGTATTGCCGCGGTATACTTTCAAACGAGGCGGGCGCCGGCACATCCTCCATGGCACAGACGGAGTGCACGGGATCCTCTGTCAGCGGCGGAATAATAGGTGTGCTTGAAGTGTTTTTCGACACAACCGTGCTTTGCTCTCTGAGCGGATTTGCAATCCTTTGTTCCGTTGAGAATATTGAAAATTACAAAACGGGAATTTCGCTTGTTGTAGATGCGGTAAGGGTCACGCTCGGTGCTCCTTTTGTCCCGCTCCTCTCATTTTTGATATTTACTTTCGCCTATGCCACTGTCATATCATGGTTTTACTATGGCGGCGTGTGCATAAATTATCTTAAACTCAATTTATTTTATTCGCTGTATAAAACAGTTTTTGTGTTTGTGACGTTTATAGGTTTTATGATACCGGAGGGGATTTTGATGAGCGCATCGGATTTTTTGCTTCTCTCGCTCAGCTTCATAACACTTATTACGCTTAAGAAAAATTCCGAGAGAATAGTATATCTCTCGGAAAATCACGGATTAATTTAATTTTTGGGTTTTCTTCAAATATAATGACCGTCTTTTTACGGTAAATCTTTTAAAGAAGTCTTATTCTTGAAAGGGGTACAATGCCTTTCTCTCCAAGAGCGCAGAGCTTCTTTTCAATATCCGCCTCGGTCATAAGAGATGTGATAACGGCGCATTCTTCTGCTCTCACTCTTACCGCATCGTCAAACGCAAGCATTACCTCGTCGGCGTGTTCCGGAGCAAAAGCCAGATATGTCTGTGAGGCAAAGTCGAGGAAATTTCCGCCCTCCTTTACCTTGGTGAAACCGAGGGAGAGAGAGCCGACCTTTGCACAGCAAGAGACAACATCGCTCACAACGGCAGAGGCGGTGGCACCGGCACCGGCACCTTTTCCGTACATCATAATATTGCCAAGCGGCGAACCTATATATTCAACGGCGTTATAAACTCCGTCCGCATGCATGAGCGGTGATGCTTCGGAGAGCATAAACGGCGCTACCATGACAGTAGGCGCTCCATCGTTTACTATGCACCTTGCAACAAGTTTTATCTTTCTTCCGATAGATTCGGCAAGCTTTATATCGCTGTCTCGGATACCCGTGATACCCTCGGTGTGTATACTGTCCACAGGAATAAGTTTTCCCGTAACTATTGCGGCAAGGATAACTATCTTTCTTGCGGCGTCAATTCCGAGTATGTCCGCGTCAGGGTTTCTCTCAGCATAACCGCGTTCCTGAGCCGCTTTGAGCGCATTCTCGAAGCTCTCGCCCAGTGTGAACATTTTTGTCAGAATGTAGTTTGTGGTGCCGTTTAAAATTCCGCGCACTTCCTGTGTGTCATTGTGCCTGAGTGTAGATACAAGCGGATCAATAATAGGAATTCCGCCTCCGACAGATGCTTCAAAACGGTAACTTACGGAGTTCTCCTTTGCAAGACGGAGAAATTCGTCTCCGAAGTTTGCCACAACCTCTTTATTTGAGCTGACAACGTTCTTTCCCCTTGAAAGAGCACTTTTTGTAAACTCGTATGCAGGGTGAGAGCCTCCCATCACCTCAATTACCGTATCAATACTCTCGTCGTTAACAATAGTATCAAAGTCGTGTATTACAAGGTGACCGAACGGCGAGTCGGGGAACTCTCTCAAATCAAGAATGTACTTGATATTAAGTTCTTCTCCGACAAGGTCAGCTATTTGTTTTTTGTTTTTTGAAAGCAGGTCGGCAACTCCGCTGCCTACAACGCCGAATCCGAGGATAGCTATATTAATCATAAGTTTGTGTTTCCTTTTTTGGATATAGGAATATTATAGCATTTTTCTCAAATAATTTCAAGTAGAAATATGGTATCAAAATCTGAAAATTTAAAGTGTATTTCTAAACAAAATAGATAAAAAATACACAAATATATATTACATTCTCTAATATCCATATGTAAAGAAGCCGGCGCCTGAATGCGCCGATCCCGTAACGAATAAGAGGACAGCTCGTTTTTTGATTTTGAGCTGTCCTCTTATATTTTTTGTTAGTTTGGCTTTCGGAAAAAGCGGTTTTTACGCCGCATCTTCAGAGTCGATGCCGAGAGATGTTTTCTTAGACTCCTCTGAGATATAGTTGAGAGGGTTGACTGTCTTGTCGTTTACGAGCATTTCAAAATGCAGGTGCGACTCGTCCGCGATTTCAACAATTGCGCTGTCTCCGACATTTCCGATCTTTTCACCCTGATTTACGAACTGACCTACGCTTACAACATCTTTATCCGACAAATTCGAGTAAACTGTTTTGATATTGTCATCATGGCTTATAATTACGGTTCTTCCCATCAGCGGGTCTGTATAAACAGAGACAACCTCACCTGATGCAGCGGCAAAAACATCTGCACCCTCTTCTGTATAGATATCCATTCCGGAGTGCACTCTCCACTCTTCGAGGGTGGGGGAGTATACGGGGATTTCGGGGCTGTGCTCACGGTAAACCTCGCCGCTTACGGGAGAGTTGAAGGTGGTTTTTTCATCCTTGTCATCGTCGGGGTTTTGCGGCTTATTGTTATTGTTGTCGCCGTCGTTATCATTGTTGTTGTTATTGTTGTTGTTATTGTTGTTGCTGTCTCCGTCTTCAATGCCGGGCAATTTTCCGTCATCGTTGTTTCTGTTGTTTGCGGCAACTATGCCTACCACAATTGCAGTGATGCAGAGTATAGCGATTACCGCGCCGTAGATTGCTTTTGTAGCGGTCTTGCTGTCGCTGAATTTAAATTTCTTTTCCATTGTTACATTCCTTTCTTTTCAGTGTAATCTTATTTTTACATGTTTTTGAGTGTTTATTCACAAAAACTAAAAATTTCTTTTACAATTTCGCCTATAATTCTACCGACAAAATATACAATTTTTTTCATCATATAATATTGTAATTGACAATTATTTAAAAATAAGTGCAGGTTAAGAAAAAATATTGACTTTTCTAAAAAATTTTTATATAATAATATACTACATAGTATAGTGGGAGTGAATGTTATGAAAGAGAAAATCTCCCTTGCGGGAGATCTGGGAAGCGGAAAAAGTACGGTGTCGGATATACTTTTGGAAAAACTCGGGGCGGAATATTATTCTACCGGGGCGATTGTCCGCTCTCTTGCCGAGAAGCACGGGATGAGCGTTGTGGATTTCAATGTTTATATGGAAACACATCCTGAGATTGACCATGAGATTGACAACTGTCTTAAGGAGCTGTCAGGGGTTGATAAAATGCTCATAATTGATTCGAGAATGGCGTGGCATTTTACAGCGGGGACATTTAAGGTTTATCTGTCCTGCGATGTTACGACAAGTGCGTTGCGGATTATGAGCGCCAAGAGGCAGAACGAGCATGCGGACAACCTTGAGGATACGGTGAAACACACGATACAGCGCCGAGAGAGTGAAAAGAAGAGGTATATGACTCAGTACGGAGTCGACATAAAAAACCTCATGAATTATTCTTTGATTGTCGACACATCTCATGCAACGCCCATAGAGGTGGCTGAATGTATAATCAGAAATTTTGAGCTGTGGAAAACCAACAAGGACTTGAAATTCTGCTTTATTACACCGGAGAGGCTTAATTATTCGGATGACGGAGCTGACGGAAAGCTTGTCGAGGAATATTCTTTGAGGCTTGAGAGAGGGGAGAGTATACCTGAGGTTACTGTCTTTGAGGCAGACGGGGAG
>CALWTU010000001.1 GCA_944384515.1 uncultured Clostridia bacterium | reverse complement strand
AATCACACTTTATCAGGATTTTTCGTAATCTTATTTTTAACCTTTTTGATATCGTACGGAGTCGTCTGATATACAAAATAGTTAAGCCAGTTTGAAAACAAGAGGTTTGCGTGAGCGCGCCAGGATACAATGGGCGCCTTTTTGGGATTGTCTTGGGGAAAATAGTTTTTCGGTATCTTGATGGGCTTGTTCTGCGAAAGATCCCTCAGGTACTCCCCCTTCAGCGTATCCGCATCATACTCGCTGTGCCATGTTATGAAAATCTGATTATACTTTTTGCTCCTGACGGCGTAAACTCCCGCCTCCTGTGAGCTGGCAAGTATTTTCAGGTCGGATACAGCCTCTATATCCTCCCTCATAACAGTTGTATGCCTTGACTGCGGCACCATAAACTCGTCGTCAAATCCTCTGAAAAGCATTGATTTCTTATACTCTACCCTATGCGGAAAAACTCCGAAAAGCTTTTCTTCAAGAGGCACCTTTTTTATGCCGTAGTGGTAGTACAGCCCCGCCTGTGCTCCCCAACAGATATGAAGAGTGCTGTGAACATGTGTTTTTGACCACTCCATAATTTCACACAGCTCATCCCAATACTCGACCTCTTCAAATTCCATCTGCTCCACCGGGGCGCCGGTTATTATGAATCCGTCGTAATTATTCTCCTTGACATCTTCAAATGTCTTGTAAAAGGAGAGCAGATGCTCTATTGCAACATTCTTCGACTGATGGCTCCTCGTATGAATAAGTTCAAGTTCCACCTGCAGCGGCGAGTTGCCGAGAAGTCTTGAAAACTGTGTTTCGGTCTCTATTTTTTTCGGCATTAAGTTTAACATCAGAATTTTTAACGGTCTGATGTCCTGAGTTATGGCTCTTGTCTCGGTCATCACAAAGATGTTTTCATCCGCCAAGGTTTTTACTGCCGGCAAATCATTTGGAATTTTAATTGGCATATGATATTTCCTTTGTCAGTTATTTTTTGAGCGGTTTAAATTTTGCTCAGAGCGTTTGAGATGTCATCGATAAGGTCTGTGTAGTTCTCAAGTCCGACGGAAAGTCTCACAAGATCCGACGGTACTCCCGCATCTATCAGTTCCTGCTCGTTCATCTGTCTGTGAGTTGTGCTTGCAGGGTGCAGGCAGCATGAGCGTGCATCTGCAACATGTGTTTCAATTGCGCATATTTTAAGCTCGCTCATAAACTTTTCAGCAGCCGCTCTGCCGCCCTTGATACCGAAGCTTACAACACCGGTAGTTCCGTTTTTCATATATTTTTGAGCAAGGTCGTAATACTTGTTAGACTTAAGTCCGGGATAATTTACCCAGCCGATTTTCGGATGAGACTCCAAAAACTCGGCAATCTTCAGAGCGTTCAGACAATGGCGCTCCATTCGGACATGCAGACTCTCAAGTCCGAGATTAAGAATAAATGCGCTCTGCGGAGACTGTGTAGAACCAAAATCACGCATGAGCTGAGCCGTTGCCTTATAGATGAACGCTCCCTCTTTGCCGAATTTCTCAGCGTATGTTATACCGTGATAGCTTTCGTCGGGTGTGCAAAGACCGGGGAATTTCTCCTTATTTGCCATCCAGTCGAATTTTCCGCTGTCAACAATGCATCCTCCTACTGCGGCACCGTGTCCGTCCATGTACTTGGTTGTGGAATGTGTAACTATATCCGCTCCGAACTCTATGGGACGGCAGTTTACCGGTGTTGCAAAAGTATTGTCGATAATGAGCGGAACACCGTGTCTGTGCGCCGCATCGGCAAACTTCTCGATATCAAGCACGGTAAGCGCGGGGTTTGCGATAGTCTCTCCGAAAACCGCCTTTGTATTAGGTCTGAACGCCGCATCAAGCTCTTCTTTTGTGCAGTCTGGGTTTACGAAAGTAAACTCTATCCCCATCTTCTTCATCGTAACGGCAAAAAGATTGTATGTTCCGCCGTAGATGCTCGCAGAGGACACTACATGGTCACCTGCATTTGCAATATTGAACACCGCAAAAAACGACGCCGCCTGACCTGAGGAGAGAAGCATAGCCGCACTTCCGCCCTCCATCTCGCAGATTTTCGCCGCTACGCTGTCGCAGGTCGGGTTCTGAAGTCTTGAATAAAAATATCCCGACGCCTCAAGGTCAAAAAGCTTGCCCATATCCTCGCCTGTGGCATATTTGAATGTTGTGCTCTGAATAATCGGAATCTGACGCGGCTCACCGTTTCCCGGTGTGTAACCGCCCTGAACGCATTTTGTCTCAATCTTGTAATTTTTCATTTTTTCCTCACCTGATTTATATAATTTGTATTTTTAAATTGTTTGACTGCAGAAGAATATCGGCAGAGACTGCTTCAGAAAGATATCAGTCATAATTTTTCTTGTCTTTTAATACTCTGTATATCGCTCTGTACGACTCAAGCCGTGTAGGCTGTATCTCTCCCGACTCAAGTGCCTTTGCTACAGCGCACTCCGCCGCCGACTCCCCCAAATGGGCACAATCGGAATACCTGCACATTCCTTTATATACCGCAATATCCGGAAATGCCGCCTCAAGCTCATCAACTCCGAAAAAGTCGAACCTTGAAAAATCTATCAGCGAAAATCCAGGCGTATCCGCCAAAAATCCCGTGTCCTCACACTCGCTGATATCAAATATCTCAACATGCCTTGTAGTATGTCTGCCTCTTTCAATCTTTTTGGATATTTCTGAGGTCTTAAGAGTCAGAGTGTCAAAAAGACAGTTCATAAGAGTTGATTTTCCGACACCGGACGCTCCCGCAAATGCGGCAGTCTTTGAACCGGTGACATTTTCACCGATAAATTTTTTAAGCTCCCCTGTTCCCTCGCCGCTCTCACCCGAAGTGACAAAGACCGAAAAATTGCTTTTTCGGTATATTTCAGCATACTCCCGTGCAAGTTCTTCGTCTAAGTCCGCTTTGGTTATCACAATTACCGGCATAATTTCGTTATGATGTGCTATCGCCGTAAGCTTATCAACCGTTTCCAAAACGGGAGAGGGCTTTTTTACAGCAAAAACTATGAATATGTAATCGAGGTTTGAAAGCGGAGGTCTTATCAGCTCATTTTTGCGCGGCAGAATTTCGCTTATCACAACGCCGTCCGGTGTATCGGTATCCACCGTCACCCTGACATTGTCGCCTACGAGAATTATTTTTTCGTCACGGTGCAGGCTTCCCTTTGCACGGCAGGAGATAACCTCTTTTGCAGACGAGCCGAAAACTCTGACCTCATAAAGTCCGCCGAGCCCTTTTACCACCTTTCCGATCTTTTCACAAATCAATTTTTCACCGCCTCCGTATTTCTCGTTCTGCGAAGCTGTCCGCATGCGGCATTCACATCCGCACCGAGCCTGCGGCGAACAGTAGCCGTTATGCCCAGACTCTCAAGCCGACGCTGAAAATTGGCAACAGACACCGTGTCCCCCTCTTTAAATCCTGTCTCCCTGACCTCGTTGACACGGATAAGGTTTACATGAATCGGCGCATTTGTCCCCCTGAAAGCGTCCTTCAGCAGCGTTGCGAGTTCAGTCGCATCCTCAGTGCTGTCATTTTTGCCGCTGATAAGCGTATACTCAAAGGATATTCTCCGCCCTGTTTTTTTGTAGTACCCGACGCATGCGGAAAGCAAGGCTTCAATATTCCACTTGTTGTTTATCGGCATTATCTCAGAGCGCTTTTTGTCATTTGAAGCGTGAAGCGATATCGAGAGCGTTATGGGAAAACACTCATCCCCAAGTCTGTTTATACCGCTGACAACTCCGCATGTGGAGAGGGATATATGGCGATAGCCTATATTGAGTCCGTGCTCTGAATTTACGAGTTTTAAAAACTTAATGACATTGTCAAAATTGTCAAGCGGCTCTCCGATACCCATCATTACGATATTTGATATGCGCTCACCCGAATCACGCTGTGCAACAGCAACCTGCCCTATAAGCTCCGACGGGTAAAGGTCACGAACCTTGCCGCCTATGGTCGAGGCGCAAAATTTACAGCCCATACGGCATCCCACCTGACTTGATATGCAAATTGTGTTGCCGTGCTTATATCTCATAAGCACGCTCTCGACAAATGATCCGTCATACAGCTTAAACAAATATTTTATTGTTCCGTCAATTTTTGATACAAGCTTTTCTTCCACCAGAGGGAGAGTATCAACAGTCAGATCCGCTAATTTTTCTCGCACGGCTTTTGACAGATTGGTAATATCACAAAGCCGCTCTCCGCTTTGCAGACGGGGAAAAACCTGTTTGCCCCTATACGCCGCCTCACCCAGAGAGACAAAAAACTGCGAGAGCTCATCCTCTGTCAAGGAATAAAGGTCTGTCCTTTCATTCATCAAAAAAGTCCCTTTTAATATTTTTTTACAGTTAATTTTCCATAATTACGGCGAAAACATCAAAGTGCTGTGAATACGCCGCATTTTCACTCATTTTGACACGGCTCGCCGCTTTTTCTTCTGAATTTCGCAATAAAAAATCCGTCGGTGCCGTGTATGTGCGGATAAAGAGTAATCTGACCGTCCGAGCTCTTTAGGTCCCCCACTGAAAAATCAACGCTCTCATAACACGGATGCGTTTTTAAAAACTCAGAAAAAACCTGTATGTTCTCCGCCGGATTTACAGTACATGTAGAATAAATACCGACACCTCCGACCTTCAGATACTGCGCGCTTGCGCTGAGAATTTTAAGCTGAAGCGGCGGCAGCTCCGACACGGCGCCGATATCCTTATATCTCATATCCGCCTTTTTCGCTATAACGCCGAGTCCCGAGCAAGGAACATCGCAAATGAGTCTGTCATACCTTCCGACGCTCTCAGAGTGGCATTCGGAAGCGTCCCGCACACCGACACTGATATTATCAAGTCCGAGCCTCTCCTTGCCGCCCGTAATAAGCGACAGTTTACTCTCATGGACATCAAAGCTGTCAATCAGCGCTGTATTTGATGCGAGAATCTGTGCGGCAAAGCTCTTGCCGCCCGGTGCGGCGCACACATCAATTATTTTTGCACCGCCGAACACATCAAGAGCCTCAATCGCCGCAAGACACGACGAGTCCTGTACAAAAAACAGTCCCTCATCAAAACCGTAAAGTGCCCTCGGAGGTACGCTCTTTGAAATTCTTATCGAATTCTTTAGAATCGGTGAAATCTTTGCGTCAAAACCGAGTTCGGTAAGTTTTTTTAAATATTCTTCTTTTGAAATTTTCGTTGTATTTACCGTGATATCCGTCGGCGGTATTTTGTTATAAGAAGAAAACAGCTTCTCTGTCTCTTCCGCTCCGAAAAGCCCGATAAAAAATTTTACCGTACTCTGCGGAAATGAATACTTAACCGACAGATACCTCGCCTCATTCTTTTCTCTCGGCGGCATGGGCAATGCGTTTTTATTCTCGCATATCCTGCGCAGCACACTGTTGCAAAAAGCCCGCTCCCCCTTGTTTTTCGCAAGAGAGACAGTCTCATTGACGGCGGCAAAATCAGGTATGCTGTCAAAATCAATAATTTGACACGCCCCAAGTCTTAATATGTTAAGAACCCTCTGATCTATCTCACCTGTCCCCCTCTTTGCATAGGAAGAAATATAATAGTCATAGGTAATTTTATGCTCCACGACATTATAGACAAGGGATGTGAGAAAATTCATATCCGACCTGTCAAGTCCGTTTGTGATATGAGAGGATAAAAGAAGATTTGAATATTTCCCGCCGTTTTCATACAGCATCAGCAGCTCAAGTGCCGTCTCTCTCACATTCATCTGTCTCTGTTCCTGCCGAATATCAGTATCAGTCTCAGAAGCTGCAAAACAGTCACGAACAATGCTGCGACATATGTCAGCGCCGCCGCCGTCAAAACACGCCTTGAACCCTGAAGTTCATCCTTTGAATACCATCCGCACTCCTTGAGATTATTCATCGCACGGGCGGAGGCGTCAAACTCGCACGGCAAGGTGACAAGCTGAAACAGAGCAGTTACGGCAAACAGCAGTATTCCGCCCATAACAACATAATACCCAATATCGCTCATCCCCGCAAACAAACCGATAAACGCACCGAGCAAAATAACAAGCCATGCTGTTCTCGAGGCAAAATTCGTAATCGGCACAAGTGCACCTCTGATTAAGACAGGCAAATATTTGCTCTCATGCTGGAGTGCGTGGCCTGCCTCGTGCGCCGCAACTCCGACTGCCGCGGCAGATGTCGAATTATAAACGCTCTCAGAAAGTCTGAGAACCTTTGCACGGGGGTCATAATGGTCTGTCAGGTGTCCACCTACCATCTCTATATTTACATCATACACTCCGTGGCTTGAAAGTATCATCTGCGCTACCTGTGCTGCGGTCTTTGTGCCGTATGAGCGTTTTGAATACTTATTGAAGG